>JARIBW010000030.1 GCA_029264355.1 Collinsella sp.
ATCCGCCTCGAGCGTGAATGTCATGGCCAAGTGCGTGGGATCGACCTCGAAATCGATGACGAGCCTCTCGTCGGGCGAGGTGGCGCAGGCGTAGATGAACGCCTCTTCGGATGCCATGCGAATGTCCTCGACGCACTCGACCGACATCGACGAGAGCGTGGCGACATTCGCCGCGGTCATGCGGACGAGGCGGGCCAGATCGGGATCGCACGAAACGGCAAGGGAGATGGAAGTGAGCTTATTCATCGATAGCCTCCTCACCGGGATTGTACGTGAAGTATGTGCGGGGTTCGGCCCCGGACGCCTCTTCGGGCTCGGCAGCGGGTTCCGAGGCGGGCTCGACGGCGGGCTTGGCGGCCTTTGAAGCAGCTCTGTGACCGCGATCGAGCAGCCTTTGGACCTTCCCGGACGCCGCATCCGCAAACTCGCTGACGGCATTGGAGGCGCTGCTGGCGGCGCCGCTCACGGCGGAAACGTCGCGCAGGACGCCATTGACCTCGATGAGATCGGCGGACAGGGCCTCGACGGCGACAGAGGCCTGCTTGAGCAGCGGCTCGACCTGGGCAAGTGCGGGCTGCAACTCATCGACCACACCGTCGAGCTTGGCGACGACCGGGCGCGCCTCCTCGATGGTGCTGTTGACCTGCTCCACCGTCTTGTCGAGCGATGCCACGACAGCGCGCGTGCGGCGCAAGGTGAGAGCGAGCTCCGCGACGGCCCAAACACCGGCAAGGGCGAGGACGGCAAGGACGATCTGCATAGGTTCCATGGATGCCTCCATTGCAAACAATCGACACACGTAGACTTGATGATACCCCACAAGGGCAAGGTGCAAACAAGGCCCGGGAACTAGCGCGGCCTGTTCTCGGCCCGCCATTGCTCCCAACCCCGGCCGCTCGGCTGCCAAAACGCCCCGCGCTCCAGGCCTTCCGGTAGATAGCGCTGCTCCACCCACCCCTGGGGGTAGTCGTGCGGATACTTGTAGTCGCCATATTCGTCAGAACCCGGGCGATGCCGGTCGCGCAGATAACTCGGCACCTCGCGCTGCCCGCTCGAGCGAACATCGGCCAAAGCCGCGTCGATGGCTGCCTCGGCGGCGTTCGACTTGGGGGCCAGGGCATTGTAGATGGCGGCCTGCGCGAGGTTGATGCGGCACTCCGGATAGCCGATGACCTCGGCCGCCTTGAATGCGGCCTCGGCCACGAGCAGGGCGGTGGGGTCGGCGTTCCCGATGTCCTCGCTCGCCTGGATCATGATGCGGCGGGCGATGAACTTGGGATCCTCCCCCGCATCGATCATGCGGGCGAGCCAATACACGGCCGCGTCGGGGTCGCTGCCGCGCATGGACTTGATGAAGGCGGAGATGATGTCGTAGTGCATGTCGCCGGACTTGTCATACGACAGGCCGCGCCGCGGATTGGCCTGCTTCACATCTTCGAGCTCGATCGGGATGGGGGCGCCCGGATCAGCCGAGGCCGCATCCTCACGACCCGGCCTGGTGAGCGCGATCTCGCTCGCCAGTTCGAGCGTAGTGAGCGAGCTGCGGCCGTCGCCGGCGGCGAGCGTGCAGATCGCGCGGACGACCTCGTCGCTGGCGCTGAAACGGCCGTCGAGGCCCTCCGGTGCGCTCAGGGCGCGACGGACCAGGCGCTCGATATCCTCATCGGCCAGGTGCTCGAGCTCCACGACGCGGCTGCGCGACAGCAGGGCGGAGTTCACTTCGAAATACGGGTTCTCCGTCGTGGCTCCGATCATGACCACCGTACGGTTCTCGACCGCATGGAGCAGGGCGTCTTGCTGCGAACGGGAGAATCGATGGATCTCATCGATGAACAAGATGGTGCGTCGGTCGAGCATCATGAGGCGGTGCTTCGCCTCATCGATCTCCCGGCGCAGGTCCTTGACGGTTCCCGTGATGGCGGAGACCTCGACGAATTCGCTCTTGGTGTGGGAGGCGATGATATGCGCCAGCGTGGTCTTGCCCGTGCCGGCGGGCCCGTACAAGATCACGCTGGAAAGCACGTCGTGCTCGATGGCGGAGCGAAGCCACGAGCCGGGTCCCACGGCCTTTTCCTGGCCCACGTAGTCATCGAGGGTCGACGGGCGCATGCGAACCGCGAGGGGTGCGTTCTTGAGCTGTTTAACGCGCTCGTTGCTGGAAAATAACGTGTCCATGGGCCTTCTCCGACGATCGTTCATTGGAACAAGAGTGTATCAAACGAGGGGCCCCATTCAAACACCTGTTCGTATTCACTCGTTGATGTAGGTGCGCTGAGGGAAATCGAGCTCGGGGAACAGCGTGCATGCGAGCTCGATGAAATACCCGTCCGTCATGCTCGCAATGTAGTCGATCACCGTTTGGTCGAAGTCGCTCGCCCAATCATAGGAGCGTCCGTAATGCGCGAGGGATTTGTCGATCCTCGCGATGTGGTGCCGGAAGATGGTGCTGCCCTCGTCATGCGCCTTGAGATCGCCGAGAAAATGCTCGTACATGAGGCTGAACGCCCGCGCCATCATGTCCTTGCGCTCCTCCTCGATGGCGACGGAATGATAGATCATCGCGTAGTTCTCGCGCTTGGAGCGCCGAATCTCCTCGAAGAGCTCCTCGCTCATCTCGATACGGTCCTTGCCATAACTGTGCTCGACGATGTCGATCGACGCACGGGTCAAGATCCACGAGTTGTACCCGCCCCCCATGCCGTCGGCGAACGCGCCCTCGTCCACCAGGCCGGCCTCTATGGCGTCTTGGCGGTCGCGCCCGACATAGGCGATGATGTCGGAGATGCGAACCACGCAGGCCTCGAGCGTCATGGGGCGAAGCGTCTTCACGTAGTCGAAATCGCGCGCATAACACCGATCGACGATCCGATCGAACTCCTCGAAATCGGCGAGACCGGACAGTTCGAAGACGCGCTGCTCGTATTCACCGTTATGGCAAAGCACGCCATCGAGGGTCTGCAGCGAGAGGTTCCTGCCATAGAGCCCGTCAAGAACGCGGACGGAGTGAACGTTGTGGAAAAACGAGCGCCCGGTCCGCGCCTCGCTGATATCGTTCAACAACGCCTCGCCCGTGTGCCCGAAGGGCGTGTGGCCCAGATCGTGCCCGAGGCCGATCGCCTCGATGAGGTCGCAATTGAGCCCCAGCGCCCGGCCGATGTCGCGAGCGATGCGGGCCACGAGCTGCACATGCAGGCCGCGACGGGACAGGTCGTCGTTGCTGCGGAAGCTGAAGACCTGCGTCTTGCCGTTATAGCGGCTGTATGCGGGAAGATGCAAGATCTTCTCGGTATCGCGCACGTAGGAGGGGCGCCAGATGCTGTTGCGGTCGGAAGGGCGGTCCTCCCTGCGGATCACGTGCTCGTCGAGCGCGCGATGGGGATTGGCCCATCCCCGCGCGCGATCGTCCTCCATGCGGGCGACGAGCCCGTCGGACAGCCGGTCGGGCATCGAGTTCAAACGGTCGAATAGGGTGCTGTCGGTCATGCTCATATGCTCATCCAATCTCAAGCGGTCTCATGCGCTTATATTCGCATGGCAAGCGGACAAAACACGGCCCGCCCTCACGGCAACGGGACGACGAGCAAGACGAGCGCACATCCGACGGCGACGAACGGCAGCAGCGGCAGGGCCGTCCTGCGCGCCAACAAGCCGCAAGCGGCGAGCAGGCACAAACCCATGATGAACGAGGCGAGCGCATAGAGCGGGTCGGCCAACATGAGCGCGGCGAGAAATTTGACATCTCCCCCACCGAGGCCCGCGGCCCCGCCGTGTGAGGACCGCCACAAGGTCTCGGCCGCGAGCAGCAAGATCATGACCGAAAGGGCCGAAAGGACATGCCAGGCGAAGCGATCGGGGCCGACATGCAACATGCCGGCAACGGCGCTGGTAAGTGCGAACACGACGGACAGGGCATGCGGGAACCGACGCTCGCGCGCATCGATGAGGGCGGCCGCCGCGATCTCGCACGCCAGGGCGAGCGCAACGAGCACGTCGAGGACTTCCGGACAACGCGCGGGCATGACCTTCTCCTTCGCCATCGGTATAATGGGTTAAAAACCACGGATGCATGCGAGGACACCATGGAAGCACCCTCCTTTGATTACAGCAAGATAGCACCGAACACCCCCGACGACACCGGCCTCGCCTCGCGCCGACCGGCAATCGAGAGCGCCAGTGCGTCCACGGCGAATCAAGAGAACAACTCGAACTTCGCCTACATCCTCACCGGATTCGCCCTGGCCGGAATCGCCGTGTTCGCCATCGCATTGCTCTGGCTGGCGTTCGGCATCATGCAGACCGCCGTGAGCGCCCCCTATATGTACGACCACATGAGTGAGTCGCATACCGATTCTTGGGATGACTATTCAGACGAGCTCGAGGAATTCGAAGACCGACTGTGGGATGAGTACCACGGCGGGCACCGCGACGCCTAGCGCTCGACAGCACGCACTCGGCCGGGCCCGATCACCGCACCCGCATAAGACCGAGGGACCCCGCCGCCCACCATCGGGCCGCGGGGTCCCTCGCTACTTCGCGCCGTCGAGCACCTCATCGAGCGTGACGCTCACGTCATGCGGCGTGGGGACCCAGTCGACCTTGAGGAACAGGGCGGCCACGGTGAGCGGGACGTAGGTGAACATGAACAGCGGAAACGTGAACAAGTTCGTGAAGATGCGCCATCTCTGCGGGCAATGGATGTGCTTCCACTCGGTGATCGTGGTGAACAGGCCCATCACGAAGAAGGTGCCGTACATGTACGCCAACATCATGATGACGGACCCGAAGGCCATCTCTATCTCGGCCTCCGTGGCCAAAAAACCATGGCTCAAGCTGCCCACTGCGATGAACGTCACATTGACGAGCAGGCACATGAGGGTGAGCAGCATCGCCGGGCCGACGACCATGAGCATGTCATACGCCGCGAACCGGTGGAACTTGCCTATGGACTTCAACATATGGCGCCCATAGGTGAACAGCACCTGGTAGAAGCCCTTCGTCCAGCGCATGCGCTGTTTGATCGAGGCCTTGAGCGTGACGGGCTGCTCATCGAAGAACTCAGCCGGCGCGTATCCGATCCGAACGCCGTGGATGGCGCAGAACGTCGAGAACTGGATGTCCTCGGTAAGCGTGTGGAAATCCCAGCCCTTCATGCCCTCGATGAGCTTGGCGCTCACCATATACCCCGATCCGGAAACGGCGCAAGAGGTATGGCATATCATGCGGGCGTTGTTGAGATAGCGGGCCTCGCGGATGAACCAGGTCGCATAAGCCGATGAGATCCAGCTGCTACCGAAGTTCTTGGAGTTGCGGTAGCTCGTGAGTGCGAGATGCCCCTGATCGAATGCGTCGTTCATGATGGTGACGTAGTTGCGGGAGAGCAAGTTGTCGGCGTCGAAGATGAAAAACGCCTCGTGTTTGCCCGGATATTCCTTGAGGATGCGCTCGAACCCATAGTCCATGACCCAGCTCTTGCCCTTGCGTGAGAGATCGTTGCGCTCGTAGACGATGGCGCCCGCGTCTCGCGCGGCCTGTGCGGTGTTGTCCGTGCAGGCATCCGCCACGACGAACACGTCGATCAATTCGGACGGATAGTCCTGGTCCTTGATGGATTTGACCAGGTTGGCGATGACCGCCTCCTCGTTATGGGCGGCGATGAAGAACGCATAGGTATGCTGTTTCTTCGCCGGAGGGATCTTCACCTGGCCGCGGATAAGGCCGACGAAGAAAAAGACCACCTGGTACAGAAAGCAGACAGAGAACACCAAGCCGACGATGGTGTTGAATATGACGATCGGAGTCAAGGCATCTCCCGAGACGAAGGGTGCGGGCCGTTCAAGTGTACGTCAACGTACGGGCCTCAGGGTATCCGGCAGGATATGAACATGACCGAGGCGGGCGCGACCACGCTGGCGAACGGGGGTGCGCCCTCGAACTCAGTCCTCCAGCAAGCCGAGCTGCGGAACGATGACGTCGCCCGCGGCCGTGCGGCCGAGCGAGCGGTCGTGCAGCTCCTCGAGGGCGGCGGCCAGATCCCAGGGAAGCTCGTCGCGGCAACTCACGACCTCGCCGGTGATGGGATGCTCGAACTGGACGCTCCACGAATGCAGGAACTGGCGATCGAGGCCGAGGTTCATGCGCCCGTCGCCCTTGCCGTAAAGCGGGTCGCCCACGAGCGGGTGATGGATGTGGCGCATATGCACGCGGATCTGATGGGTGCGCCCGGTGTAGAGGTGGCACTCGACGAGCGTGTATCCCTCATCTCCTCGTGCCGGCTCGAAGCGCTCGAGCACTTGGAAGGTGGTGATGGCCTGTCGGGCAAACGGGTCGTCGGACACGGCCATCTTGACGCGGTCGCGCGTGGAGCGCGCGATGCCGGTGTTGATCGTGCCCTCATCCATCACGATCTCGCCGTGGACGAGCGTGATATAGCGCCGATCGAGCGTGCGCGTGCGAATCAGGTTCTGCAGCGCTCGCTGCGTGTCGTCGTCCTTGGCCGCGAGCATGAGCCCGGATGTGTCGCGGTCGAGTCGATGCACGATACCGGGGCGATCCTCGCCCTGGACCGTGCCCAGGCACTCGATGCCGCAATGGTAGACCAGGGCGTTGGCGAGGGTGCCGTCCTCATGGCCGTGGGCCGGATGGCACACCAGGCCGCGCTGCTTGGACAAGACGATGAGGTGATCGTCCTCGTATCGGATATCGAGCGGGATGGCCTGCGGCGCGATCGCCCCCGGCTCGCGCACCTCGGGAAGCTCGATGGAGATGCGATCCCCCTCGGCGACGACCTGCTTCTTGGACAGGCACGTCTCGCCATTGACGGCAACGGCGCCGGCCTCGATGAGCTTCGCGCAGGCGGAGCGCGACGGGCAGGCATCCTGAGCCCCCAGATAGGCGTCGAGGCGCTCGCCGGCCGCGGAGGCCGAGACGAGCACATGCACGTCGGCCGCCATCACGCATCACCGCCCTCGACGGGGCCGTCGGCGCCCTCTGAACACGCGGAAGCCCCGTCATTCCCAACAGAGGCGTCATGCACGCGGCTCCCATGGGCGGCTCGGCGCTTCTCGCGGCGGACTGCGGCGGCCTCGTCACGTGCGTTCAGCTCGGCCGTCGCATCGACCTTGGCCGCGGGAGAGAGGAACATGAAACCCGCGAAGGCGAAGAACACGCCCACGCAGATTCCGATATCCGCGACGTTGAAAACCGGGAAATCGATGAAGTCGGTGGCGATGAAATCGACGACGTAGCCGAGCACCAGACGATCGATCGCATTGCCGAGCGCGCCGCCGGCCACGAGGCCCAAACCGAGCGTCTCGAGCTTGGAGACCTGGCGGGCGTGAGACAGGTACTGCAAGATGGCGACGACCACCAGGGCGGCGAAGGCCACGAAGACCAGTCCCATCCCCTCGCCGAGGCTGAACGCGGCACCCTCGTTCGCCACGAAACGAAAGCTCAGGATGCCCGGGGCCACGGAGACGCTCTCCCCCGTCACCATGAGGGTGTTCCTCACGAACACCTTCGTGACGTAGTCGAGAGCAAACGTCGTGACAGCGGCGATCGACGCCACGCAGGCGCGCCACGATAGGGACGGCTGGAACGCCGCTCCCGCCTTCTTGTCTGCCACCTCGGCCCCTTTCATCAGGGACTCGGGGAGGGACAGATGCCCCCTCCCCGAGTCTCGGAATGTTCAATGCATATACGTCGCGGACGGGATTTTAGGCCAGTGCGGCGGCGCAACGATCGCAGATGTGCGCATGCCCGCCATGGGCGCCCGTGCTCTCGCGGAAGTTCCAGCAGCGATCGCAAGCCTCGCCGCGTGCGGCCTCGATCTCGGCCTCGAACTGCTCGCCCTCGGCAAGCTCCACCTCGGAGACGATGTAGAACTCGGCGAGGTCGACGGCCTTGTCGCCGGTGAGCAAGGCAAAAGCCTCGGCCGGGGCGGTGGCCTTGACGCGGACCTGCTGGCTCTTGGTGAACGCACCCTCGGCGCGTGCGGCCTCGATCGCCTTGGTCACCACGCCTCGCAGCTCGAGCGACGCCTCGAGCACGCCGGCGAACTCGTTGGCCTGTTCGAGCGAGATGGGGCTCTCATACCAATCGAGCAGGGCCGCGTACTGCTGGTTGTCACGGCATCCGGCGGGAGCGAACTCCATGGCCTCGTCGACCGTGTAGGAGAGGATCGGCTGAAGGTCTCGCATGAGCATGGAGAGCAGCTCGGCCACGACGGTCTGCGCGCTGCGCATCTCGTGGCTGCCGGGCTTCTCGCAGTACAGACGGTCCTTCAGAGCATCAAGGTAGACGTTGGAGAGCTCGGTGACCACGAAGTCGTACAGCGTGCGATACGCGCGGTTGAACTCGAAGCCCTCGTATGCGGCGTCGACCTCCGCCTGAACCTGCGTGAGGCGGGCGAGCATGAGCTTGTCGAGCGGCATGAGCTCGTCAAAGGCCACGCCGTCCACGGTGGGCTCGAACTGCCCCTCGAGCACGGACAGCAGGAAGCGGAGCGTGTTGCGGAAACGGCGGTAGGCGTCGGACGTGCGAGCGAGGATCTCGGTGTCGCACGCGACGTCGGTGGAGGTGTCCACGGAGGCGACCCACAGGCGGATGATGTCGGCGCCCATCTCGTCGCAGATCTTGTTGGGGTCGATCACGTTGCCGAGCGACTTGGACATCTTGCGGCCCTGGCCGTCGAGGGTGAAGCCCTGCGAGATGACGGCCTTGTACGGAGCGATGCCGTTGGTGCCCACGGAGGTCAGGAGCGAGGACTGGAACCAACCGCGGTGCTGGTCGGAGCCCTCGAGGTAGACGTCCGCCGGGTACTTGAGTTCGGGGCGGTACTCGCATACGGCCTTCCAGGACACGCCGGAGTCCCACCACACGTCGAGGATGTCGCGATCGGCCTTGAGATGATGGCCGCCGCACTTGGGGCACACGCAGGCGTCGCCGAGGTAGGACTCGGGCGCATCGGTGAACCAGGCGTCGGAGCCCTTCTCGTGGAACAGCGCGATGACGGCATCGAGCGTATCGTCGTTCATGATCTTCTCGCCGCAATCGGCGCAGGTGAAGGACGGGATCGGCACGCCCCAGTTTCGCTGACGGGAGATGCACCAGTCGGGACGCTGCTCCACCATGGCGCCGATGCGGTTGACGGCGTGCTCGGGATACCAGGACACATGGTTGCGCACCTGGTCGAGCGCCTGCTCGCGCAGGCCGGTCTTATCCATGGAGACGAACCACTGGTCGGTGGCGCGGAAGAGCACCGGGTTCTTGCAGCGCCAGCAGTGCGGGTAGCTGTGCGTGATCTTGACCTCGGCGACGAGCATGCCGCGATCGCGCAGGAACTGGATGATGTGCGGGTTTGCCTCGTCGGTGTCCATGCCGGAGAACGGACCGCCGGTGCCGAACTCGTCGCCGTTGTAGAAGCGGCCGTCGTCGTCGACGGGCATGCAGACATCCATGCCCTCCTTCATGCAGACGTAATAGTCGTCCACACCGTGACCGGGCGAGTTGTGGACGATGCCGGTGCCGTCCTCGGTGCCCACGTAGTCAGCCAGCAGGGCGACGCCCTCGACGCCGTCGAAGACGGGCTGCTTGTAATGCAGGTGGTCGAGGACCTCGGCGGGCACCTCGTAAGGCTCTCCGTCGACCATCACGGGCGTGACATCCCAACCGGCAATGCCGCAAACCTTCTCGGCGAGCTCCTTGAGCATGATCTCGGCGCGGCCGTCATGCTCGATGGCGCAGTAGATCGCCTCGGGTTTGAGGGAGACCGCCTGGTCGGACGGGATGGTCCAAGGGGTGGTGGTCCAAATCACAAAGTCAACCGGTCCGTCGAAGGACTCGAGCCCGGCGGGCTTGGCCGTGAGCTCGAAGCGCACGTAGATGGACGGGCTCGTCTCATCGGCGTACTCGATCTCGGCCTCGGCGAGAGCGGTGTGGCAGTGCTTGCACCAATGGACCGGCTTGTGACCGCGGTACACCATGCCCTTGTCGAACATGGCCTTGAAAGCCTCGATGTCGGCGGCGTCATGCTGATGGTAAAGCGTGAGATAGGGGTTGTCCCAGTCGCCCAGAACGCCCAGGCGCTTGAAGCCCTCGCGCTGCAGGTCGATATTCTCGACGGCGAACTTGTTGCAGAGCTCGCGAATCTCGGCCGTGGAGGCCTGATTGAACTTCTCGGTCCCCATCTGGGTCTCGACCTTGTGCTCGATGGGCTGGCCATGGCAGTCCCAACCGGGCACGTACGGGGTCTCATAACCCCGCATGGACTTGTAGCGGTTGATCATGTCCTTGGCGATCTTGTTCATCGCATGACCGAGGTGGATGGGGCCGTTCGCATACGGGGGACCGTCGTGCAGCACGAACTTCTCGTGGCCCTCGTTCTTCTTGAGCATGAGCTCATAGACGTGGTTCTGCTGCCAGCGCTTGAGTCGTTCCGGCTCTCGCTGCGCCAGGGCCGCCCTCATGGGGAACTTGGTCTTGGGCAGGTTCATGGTCTGCTTGTACTCGTTTGCCACGAATACCCCTCTCTGTTGTGGGCGCATGAAAAAACGCCCGTCCTAGCTCAAGCTGGGACGAAGCGCCTGTGAATGCGGAAGCAGGACCGCGTGCGTTTCGCTATACCACCCAGCTCAAAGGTTCGCGCCCACGCGCTCCCCTCGTACTCGGCTGGTCCGTTACGACGACCATCCCGGCGACGTCTACTGGGCGCAAGGGCGCCGTTGGGGCCGCGGCTCCGGGGTGATATTCGATTCGGCCGCACGCACCCGGATCACAGCATCCCGAGCTCTCTTCGCCGTGCGGGACCGACCTACTCGTCCCCATCAACGCCTGTGATTCAGCATCATAGCACGGGCGAACCGCGCTGCGGGCGAAACTCACAGCCCGATCACGCCGCGTAAACGGATGGAAGGAGCCGCTCCATGGCGTCGTCCGCGCCAACAAGCGCAAAACCTGCCCCAAAACGTACACTTATTTTGCAAAACCCCAGGATTTGGATTTCAAAGTGTACGTTTTGGGGCAGGTTTTGCCCGCACAAGCCGCCATATGGCGAACTCAGACGTCCGCGACATCGATGATTCGCACTCCCCCTTCCTCAAGGGCGCGCGCAAACAGCCCCTTCCCGGAAATCAGGCGGCCGGTAAACGTGCCATCGTAAACCTCGCGAACACCGCAGCTCGGGCTGCGGGATTGGAGAACGGCGGCTGCCAGCTCACCCGACTCCATATACGGCCTGAGACGCTCCATCTCCATGGAAACGCCCGCACGGTATTCGGCGTCGACGCTGATACCGAGATTGTTCACGACCTCTCCATCCACGATCTCCGCCGGAGGGCGCGGCGTGGGAAGTCCACCTGCCACCTCGGGGCACACAGGGACGACCTCGACCTCGGGGTGTTTCGCCAACTCCGAGAGCAGGCGTTCGCTTCGGTTGTCGCCGCCGTTGTATTTGCAGTTCTCGCCCAACAAGCAGGCACTTACCGCGATTTTCATGGCACCCCCATACAAAACGGGCCCCGCAAGCGGGACCCGTTCAAGACAAACTTTGTTCGCGAAACCTTAGAGCGTGTTCACGAGCTTCTGGATGCCGGACTTGCGGTTGGCAGCCTGGTTCTTGTGAATGACGCCCTTCGCAACGGCCTTGTCCAGCTTGCGGTAGGCGGTGGTGGCGGCAGCCTGCGCAGCGGCCTTGTCGCCAGCCTCAACGGCGGCCTTGACGTGCTTGATCACGGTCTTGAGCTCGGAGCGGATCGCCTTGTTGCGGATGCGAGCAACCTCGCTGGTGCGGATGCGCTTCTTCTGAGACTTGATGTTTGCCATCGGGTTCGGTTCCTTTCGGGTACTTACAAGGTCTTACTATCCGGCCTCTGAGACACGGTTGTTGAGGTCATACGGGCGAGTATTTTACACGCGTGACGCAACCCACGCAACAGAAATCAAGCAATATGTGCAGGTTGCGAGGGATTATCCACAAGTCCGCCCATCGACTCGTCAAAAGATCGAGGATTTAGCGACCGCGGCGCGCATGAGGGCGACACATGTGCGCGACCCACATCTGAAGCGCCAGTCCACCATCGCGCGACCCCTTCAGCGCCAACTCGACGTCGACGGCCGAGGACAGCGCCTCGAGCAGCTCGTCCATCCCCCATCGACGGGCCCACGCAACGTGGTTCTTGACCTGCCACGACTGAACGCCCAGGGTGGATGCGAGTTGCCCGGCCTGCCCCCGGGCGTCGAGAGACTTCGCTATGATGAGCTCGCGCAGGCGCGTCACCAGCAACGACCAGATCCGAACCTCGCTCCTGGCCGGCTGGAGCTTAAGCAGTTCGAGCGAACGGGCGAGATCGCGAGCGGCGAGGGCGTTGAGCAGTTCCCACGGCTTAACCTCGGCAGTGCGCATGACATGCCGCTCGACATCGGCGAGCGTGATCTCGGGGCCATCGATCATCGAGGCGAGTTTCTTGAGCTCGTTATCGAGCATGCGCATGTTCTCGCCCGCGCGCGCGACCAGGGCCTCCGCAGCGGGCACGCCCATCCTCTTCCCGTGCGCCTGCGCCATCTTCGCCACGCGCGGCGGAAGCTCATACGCCTTCATGGGAGCGCATGAGATGACGGCCTTCGCGCCGAGCTTCGCGATGGACTTGTAAAGCCTCGTGTTCTTGGCAAGCGATGCGGCGACCACCAGGCAGACCGTCGTGGGCGCTGGATTGGCGAAATACTCCACCAGCGGCTCGCTCACCGTCTTGGGCAGCTTGTCGCAGTTCCTCAGGATGACCAAGCGGAACTCGGACCCCATGGGGAAGGTGTTGAGGGATGCGATGATATCGTCGATCTGCGGGTCTTTGGCCATGTCCCGCTCATCGAGGTTGAACGCCGCCATGCCGGACGCATCCAGGCGCGCCTTCATCTTCTCAATCGTGCGCGAGCTCTTGAGCTCGTCGGAGCCCACGACGAGATATCCCGGCAGCAACTCCGCCATGCGCGCCGCCCTCCTCTCTCATCGGTCAACTGTCGTCCCAGTATAGCGAAGCGCTCAGCGTTGCGTTCGAAACTGGGGGTACGGATTCCCCGGCGTCACATGAACATCGCCGACGTCCTTGGTGCACAAGAACTTCGACCCCGACGCTTCGACCGCGCGGACGCATGCGGGATTTGGGTGCCCATAGTGATTCCCCTCACCGGCACTCGCCACGCAAAGCTCCGGCAGCAACTTGTCAAGTGCTTCGTCGGACACCGAAATGCGCGACCCATGATGCCCGAGCTTCAAGACGTCGATATCGCCCACTTCGCCCATATACGCCTCAAGCTCCTCCCGTTCCGTATCGCCGGTCAACAGGACGTGAAGGCTTCCCCTTGCGCCCTCATAGGAGACGTCCAGCACCACCGAGTCCGCATTCTCATCACCGCTCACCCGGACATCCGGCCATACGACTTCGCAGACGAAGGAACCGACGCGAACCGCATCGCCCTCGCGCAGCTCGCTCACGGAGGGCCCATCGGACAACTCAGCCGGAACATGACCCGCCGCCCCGTCCGCAACGTACAACCGATCGACCCGCACGCTCTCAACCACATCGGGAAGACCGCCCCAGTGGTCCTTGTCCCAGTGCGTGACAACGGCTCCATCGAGTTGAAAGACATGGTTGCGTGCAAGGGCCGTGCGCGTCGCCTCCCCTATCCCCGCGTCGACCAGCAGCGTCGACGGCCCGTCTCGTATCAGGATCGCATCACCTTGACCGATATCGAGCACGATGACCTCGGGCGGAGCGAAACGGGTCCAATACGTGACGTGTATGACGGCGCAGGCCGATACAAGCAGGAGCGCGGCCGCGATTCGCCTCGGCATGATGAACCTCCAGCGCACATACATCAGAAATGCCACGCCATACGCGATCGGCGCCACGACCCACGTTGCGTCGACCGAGACAAGCGCGAACGGAAACGCCGCGCACACCTGCGCGATGAACACGGATATACGGGCGAGGCCGTCGGCGGGCGCAAGGGCGAAATCGACGAAGGGGCCCAATCCGCCGAGCACACCCATGAGCTGCATCACCGCATCGGATATGGTCGCCACCCCCGTACCGAGCAGACCCGCCACAAGCAACCCGCTCATAATCGGCCCGACAAGCAGGTTCGCCAACGGCGAGACGAGCGATAGCTCGCCGAACACCGGCAGGGTCAACGGCAGCGTCGCCCATTGGGCCACCAGCGTGATGGACAGGGCGTCTGCGACAAGCGCGGGAATATGCAAGGCACGCAAATGGAATCGAACATACGGACCGAATAAGATGATGAACGACACGCTTGCAACGGAGAGCCGAAACCCAAGGTCATAGATGGTGCCGGGATCGAGCGCGACCAGAATCGCCACCGCGATCGCAAGCCCCGAAGGCGCGTGCGCGCGTCGATGGCCCATGACCGCCGCCGATGCGATCGCCACCATGGAAACCGAGCGAATCGCCGAAGGGGCGCCCCCGGTGAACACCACGTATGCGGCCATGACGAGCAACATGATCGACTGCTGCGCGCCTTTCGAGAGCCCCGCGTGACGAAGAACGCGCTCAAGTATGGCCGAGATGTAGACGAAATGGCTCCCCGACACCGCGACGAGGTGCATGAGTCCGCAAGCGGAAAAGTACGCACGCGCCTCCGACCGATCGAGCTCCGTGGTCCTTCCGCACACCGTCCCGGCAACCAGTGCCCGAGAATCGCTCCCATCCGCATCGATCACGCGCAACGCGCGGGCCCGAAGCGCCCCGATCGACACACCGCGCACTTCGGTCCCGCGCTCCACGACCGACACGATGCGGGCGGAAGCGACCTCCCCCTTCGCGAAGCGACTATGCGCGTACTCGGAGTCGTCGAGCTCCTTCACGCGGCACACGGCCTGAATCGACGACCCGTTCTCGAACTTCCCGTCGCCCAGGACGCGAACCTTCCCGAGCCGCCTTCCCGTATCGGCGTCGACCATGAGGGCGGTCGACGAAAATCCCCGTTCGCCGGCGGACGGATCGCCCCGTGCGATCAACACGCACGCCCCGCCGCCGGCCCCGAGGACCGAGCGGCTCTCCGTTTGCCACCTCAACAACCAGGCGGCCGAGGCGATGCATCCGATCAAGATGCCCAGACCGGCCATCGAAAGCGGGCGAGTGGCCGATCCAAGGCGCCCCGACCCTCGTAGACCGTAAGCGAGGGCGAGCATCGAGGCGGATATCAGACCCAACGCGCAAGCGACGAGCCACGGCACCATGTCGCCGCCGCCATGCAGCCGCCATCCCGCTTCGAGCATGAGCCAAGCCGACGCGCAAACGCCGGATGCGAGAAGGGCCGTGGGCGGAACATACGGCCGGACGGGCAGATCATCGCCGAACCTCTCCATGGCGATCACACGCAAATCGAGCTTTTGAGCTTTTCGAACTTCTTCTCACCGATCCCGCTCACACGCATGAGGTCCTCGATGGTCGAAAACGGCCCATTCGCCTCTCGATCCTCAACGATGGCCCGGGCAGTCGACGGTCCCACCCCGGGCAAGGCGTCGAGATCAGACTCCGATGCTCGATTGATGTTGACGGGTCCATCGACGTGAGCGGCCCCCTGCGCGGCTGCCCCGTCATCGGGCACGGGCACGACCGCATCGCCCGTCTCCCCCATGTGGGGCACATACACCTGTTGCCCATCTTGCAATTTAGCGGCGCGGTTGACGCGGGCGGCATCGGCATCGGCGGCAAAGCCGCCGGCAGCCTCTATGGCATCCCCCACCCGCGAATCGCCTTGCAAGGTCACGAGGGAGGGTGCGTTCACGGCCCCCGCGACATCCACCACGACGACCTCGGGTTTCTCCGGCTCGCTCTCAGGTTTCGAAACGCCGTCATCGGCAGCGGGATCATCAGTTCCGGCTCCCGAAACGTCTCGCCCCGAACCACGCGCCTCCGAGCGCGTGATCAGAACTCCCCCGTCGCCGGCATCCGCCGCTCCAAGGGCGCCCGTCACCCCCGCCCCAAAGGCCATGATCAAAAGAATCGCGACCACCACCCCGAAAACCAGGGCCACCGGCCGTTGCCTCACATAGAGCGAACAACGTCTCACCCATGTCTCATGCTCTTCTTGCACCTGTGCCATGTACGCACCTCCCCTCTTCAAGCATCGCAAAGCGACAAGCGGGAGACGCCGGCGACATGAAGTGGCGACGACCGGTCTGTATGGCGATCTGGCCGCAACCTGTCCATCATGGGCAGGTTGCGGCCAGATTTCGCACCAGATCAAGGACAGGTTGTGAATTACTCGGCGGCCCGATAGCGCATCTCGATCTCGCCGTGACGCTCGCGCATGCAGCGGGGACGCTTATACACGGGCGCCTCGAAATCGACGTACTCGACATGGGAGACCAGGTAGTCGATCATCGCCTCGTGATCGAACATCTCCCACGCCTCATGGACCTCGTCGAGCTTCGCATGGGTCTCGGGTCGGCGCGGCATGAACAGCGTGCAGCAATCGGGCGCGGTCTCGCACGAGATCTCATACGTGCCGATCTGCTTGGCGCGCTCGATGATCTCCTGCTTGTCCGATCCGATGAGCGGCCTGAAAACCGGGATGTCCACGACCTCGTTGACGGCCATGATGTTCTCGAGCGTCTGCGACGCGACCTGGCCGAGCGACTCACCCGTGACGATCGCTTTGGCGCCCTCGAGGCGCGCTATGCGCTCCGCAACCGAGTACATGACGCGACGGTACATGATGACACGCAGGTCGGACGGGGTTTTCATCGAGATCTCGCGCTGGCAATCACCGAACGGCACGACGTACATGCGGCCGATCTGGACCGCGGGCGCGAGCTGCTCGATGATATCGCGGCACAGATACTCGCTCGTATCGGCCGTTTGGGGTCGCCCGGAGAAATGAATCGGCACCACGACGGCACCACGACGGGCGAGCTGCCAGGTCGCGACCGGCGAGTCGATGCCGGAGGACAGAAGCGTCACGACCTTGCCGGCGCTGCCCTGCGGCAGTCCGCCCACGCCGCGCATGCTGCGGGCGTACACGTAGACGCTGCCCTGGACGACGAGCACGTGCACGCAGGCATCGGGCTCGCGCATCTGGACCTTCTTCTCGGGATACGCAAGGCAGAGCGCCTCGCCGACCTGGCGGTTGAGGTCCATGCTCGTGAGCTCGTAATCCGTGTTCGAGCGACGCGCGGCGACCTTGAAGGTCTCGAACGGCCCGAACTCGGCGAGAGACTCGATGGCCGCGCGGCAATACTCATCGGGCTCGCGATTCGTATGGAACGCCAACGAGCAGCGGGCGACGCCCGGGACCTGGGCGATGAGCGGCATGGCGCGCTCGGCCTCGCCCTTGGTCGAGAAGGTGACGAGGATATGACCGGAGATGCGCGTCACGCACGAAACGGAAAAGGCGGCCAAGGCCGCCTTCAACGAATCCATGAGGACGCGCTCGAACCGCGTGCGGTTCTTGCCCTTGAGCCCTATCTCGTGATAGTGCACCAGGCATACGCGACTTGCCAATTAGGCCTCCTGGGGGTCGATGTGGCCGAGGGCGGCCTCATAGCGCTCATGGTCGTAGGAGATGGTGCCATCCACGATCTCCTCCATGGCCATGGAGATGGTGTCCTTGCCGGACAGCATGACGGTGAGGTCATCGGTGTCCTGGACGGCGAGGACGCGGCTGTGCTGACCGCGCAGCATGTTGTTGATATCGCTGGCGCGCTGGGACGCGAGCGAGGAGAGCAGGAACCTGTTGTGGTCGGTCTTCTCCAACAGGTCATCAATGGCAGGCTTCACAACAGACACTTCGGATCAATTCCTTTCGTGACGGTGCAGTACGGCGATGAGCTCCTCCGTGGCGCTTTCGAGATCATCGTTCACGACGATCTCGTCGTAGCGGTCGCGCAGGGCCATCTCGCCTTTGGCGGTATGGAGACGGAGTTCGAGGGACTCCGGGGTCTCGGAGCCGCGACCGAGAAGGCGCTCACGCAGGACATCGAGCGACGGAGGCTCGATGAAGATGAGCACGGCCTCGGGGAAGCGCTCCTTGACGGCCAGGGCCCCCTGGACATCGATCTCCAAGATGAGGGACTGGCCGGTGGAAAGGCTGCGGTCGACCTCGCTGGCAAGGGTGCCGTAACGATGGTCGTGCACCTGGGCCCACTCGATGAAGTCGCCGGCCTCGATACGGGCCGAGAACTCATCATCGGACAGGAAGTGATAATTCACGCCGTCCACCTCGCCGGCGCGCGGGCTCCTCGTGGTAGCGGAAACCGTCAGGCCCAGGTTGGGAACCCGATCGCGCACACGCGCGACCAGGGTGCCCTTCCCTGCGCCTGACGGCCCGGAAATCACAAAGAGCTTTGACTCGCTCTGGCCCACTTACTTGGTGAGCTGCTCGAGGAGCTGCTCGCGCTGGCGGACGCCGAGGCCCTGAACGCGACGGGTGGCGGAGATGCCCAGCTCGTCCATGATCTTGGTGGCCTTGGCCTTGCCGTAGCCGGGGAGGGACTCGATGAGGGTGGAGACCTTCATACGGGAAGCGATGGGGTCGTCGGAGTTCAGGACGGAGTCCAGGGACACCTCGCCCTTCTTGATCTTCTCACGGAGCTCGGCACGGGCGTGACGGGCGGCAGCGGCCTTCTCGAGAGCGGCCTTGCGCTGCTCATCGGTGAGCTGAGGAAGCGCCATTTGAACCTCCATAAAACTAGGCATCTTCTAACTGCGTTCGCGGTGCAATACGTGCTTTTACGTGCATGTTTGAACCTTCAACGGCAATCTAGGGTAGTCCATGCTCTGTCAAATTGCAAGATATCGCGGCAAAATCGGCATCAAAACCCCTGCATGGGGGCCCTATAGAGAAAAGAAGCGCAGGTAGATACCCGCGCTTCATCATTATTTCACGTTCTCGCACAGCTCGGTGACGATGGCCTCGTACGCCTCGACCGGATCTTCGGCGCCCGTGATGGGGCGCCCGACGACGATGTGGCTCGCGCCGCGGGCGATGGCCTGCGACGGCGTGGCGACGCGCGTCTGATCGCCGAGCTCGGCGCCGGCGGGTCGGACACCCGGGGTGACGATGAGTGCGTCGGGGCCCAGCAGCTCTCGCATGGCCTCGGCCTCCATCGGGGAGCACACGATGCCGTCGATGCCGTTGGCCCGGGCAAGGGTCGCAAGACGTGCGGCCTGATCGGCAACCGGGGACTCGACGCCGATCTCGGTCAGCGAGTCCTGGCCCATGCTCGTGAGGACGGTGATGGCGACCAGGTTGGGTCGGCTCCCCCGCACCTCGGCAGCGGCCTCGGCACCCTCGCGGCAGGCCGCGAGCATGGCACCGGAGCCCAGGCCGTGCACGGAGAGCAGGTCGGCCCCGGCGAGCGCGGCGGATCGGGCGGCGCCGCGCACCTGATGCGGGATGTCGTGGAACTTCAGGTCGAGGAAGACCTTGAAGCCGCGCTCGTTGAACTCGCGGACGATGGAAGGACCCTCGGCGTAAAACAGCGTCATGCCGACCTTCAACCAGGCGGCATGACCGGACAGCGCATCGGCGAGCTCGATGGCGCGATCTCGGTCGCAGTCGATCGCGACGATGATGCGGTCGCGAGCTTCGGTCTCTAGCATTCGAATGCTCCGATCAGCTCGTTGATGTCCCTCACGCCCTGGCTCTCGGCCCAAGCCTCGAGCTCATGCAAGATGCGGATGGAGGCGTCGGGCTCGACGAAATTGACCATGCCCACGGAGACGCAGCAGGCGCCCGCGAGGATGAACTCGGCCGCGTCCTCACCCGTCATCACGCCGCCGACGCCGCAGATCGGGATGTCGACGGCCTTGGCGGCCTCCCAGACCATGCGGACGGCGATGGGGTGGCACAGCGGGCCGGACAGGCCGCCCGTGGGCTTGGAGAGCCTGGAGCGACGCGTATGCACGTCGATGGACATGCCGGGAATGGAGTTGATGACGGTCAGGCCGTCGGCCCCCTCGGCCTCGAGTGCGCGCGCGATCTCGGGAATGCGCACGGGGGCCATCTTGACGAAGAGGGGCTTGTCGGTCACCTTGCGGCAGGCGCGCATGACCTCGGAAGCGCCCTCGGGGGTGGATCCGCAGGCGGCGCCGCCGGCCGCGATGTTGGGACAGCTCACGTTGAGCTCGTATCCGGCGGCCCAGGGGCACAGCTCAACGAACATCTCGAGGGCGCGGACATACTCCTCGGTGGAATGACCGGCGACCTGGCAGATGACCTGCGTGCCCTTGGCGGTGAGGTCGGCCAGCCACGGACCGGACTGCTCGGCGAAGGCCGGCACGCCGGGGTTCTGGAGACCCACGGAGTTCATCATGCCGCCCGGCACCTCGGCCATGCGGGGCGCGGGGTTGCCCGCCCAGGGCTCTGCGGCGCAGCCCTTCGTGGTGATGGCGCCGAGCTGGCTCACGTCCATGAGCTCGCTGAACTGCCAACCGTATCCGAACGTGCCGGAAGCGGTGTTGATGGGGTTCTTCATCTTCACGCCGCCGAAGTCGACGGCCATATTCACCTGGCTCACCAGACCACCACCTTGGTCGCATCAAAGACCGGTCCGCACATGCAAGCGCCCTGCATGCCGCCGGTCGTCTCGACATTGCAGGTGCCGCACGCACCGAAACCGCAGCTCATCATACGCTCGAGGGAGGCCTCGCAGTACACGCCCGCCTCGGCCGCCGAAGCGGCGACGCGGCTCATCATGATGCCGGGCCCGCAGGTGGCCACGTAATCGTACTCACGACAGGCGAGCAGCTCGGCGGCGGGCTCGGTGCAAAAGCCGTGAAAACCGGCGGTGCCGTCGTCCGTCGCCACGCGGACCTCGCCGGCACCCAGGGCCTCGAAATCCTCGACACCGACGAGCTTGGCGGCGGTGGCGGAGCCGACGCATGCGTCGACCGCGATACCCGCCTCGGCGAGCTCGCGCGCCAGGCACAGCACCGGGGGAACGCCGATGCCGCCGCCGACCACGAGCACGCGGCGGGCGTTCTCGGGAACGCCCCAGCCATGACCGCCGGGGCCGAGCAGGTCGCTCGTGAAGCCGCGACCCCACTCGGACATGCGCTGCGTGCCCTTGCCGACGACCGCGTACCAGATCTCGACGGTGCCGCGCTCCGGATCGGCGGCGACGTAGCTCAGCGGCACGCGGAGCAGGTCGCTCGGGTCACCCGGGACGCGGATGTTCACGAACTGACCGGGCTTGAGCGCGGATGCGAGACGCGGGGCCGAAATGACGAGCGAGAAGATGCCGTCGGCGATCTTCTCGTTCGAAACGACCTCGAAGTCATGCATGCGCGCAGGCGAAGGATTCGGCATATATGCTCCCCTCCCCATGCGAGGCATGGTTGATCGACAATGCCGCACGGGCGGTGCGCGAAGACGCGGCCCGTGCGGCCCTCGAAGCTTATGTTAGCAAACGACGCCGTTTGCGAGCGTGCGTTTGCCGCCCACGAACACATCGGTGGCGCGGCCGGTGAGCTCGACGCCCTTGAAGCCGGAGTTCTTGGCGTGGCTGGCGAAGTCGTCCTCGGAGACGGTCCAGACCCGATCGGCGTCAAAGACGGTGAGGTCGGCGACGGAACCCTCGGCGATCTTGACCTGATCGAGGCCCAAGATCTCGCGAGGCGCGATGGCCATGAGCTCGACCATGCGGCCGAAGGAGATCTTGCCCGTCTTGACCAGGTTGGTGATCACGAGGCCGAGCGCGGTCTCGAGGCCGGTCATGCCGAACGGGGCGAGCTCGAACTCACGGGACTTCTCCCAGTCGGAATGAGGGGCGTGGTCGGTGGCGATCGCGTCGACCGTGCCGTCGACGAGACCGGCGACGAGCGCCTCGGCGTCGGCGGCGGTGCGCAGCGGCGGGTTCACCTTGAAGCAGGTGTCGTAGGTGCCATCGATGACGTCCTCGGTGAGGAACAGGTGGTGCGGCGTGGCCTCGCAGGTCACGGGCAGCCCCTTGGCCTTGGCGGCGCGGACCATCTCGAGCCCCTTGGCGGTGGAGATGTGCTGGATGTGGAGCTTGGCACCGGTGAGCTCGGCGATCATGATGTCGCGCATGATCTGGAGCTCCTCGCCCTCCGCCGGCCAGCCGAGCAGGCCGAGACGGGTGGAAACGGCGCCCTCGTTGATCTGGCCGTCGCCCACCAGGTCCTCATCCTGGCAGTGGCTCATGAAGACCTTGCCGAACATCTGGCCGTAGTCCATGGCGCGGCGCAGCATGCCGGCGCCCTGGATGCCGCGCCCATCATCGGTGAAGGCGACGCAGCCGTGCTCGACCATGTTGCCCATCTCGGAGATGATCTCGCCCTTGAGGCCCTTCGTCATGGCTCCGGAGGGATACACGCGGCAGTGGCCCTTGGCGGCTGCCACGGATTTGATGTACTCGACCACGACGCCGTTGTCGGTGACGGGGTTGGTGTTGGGCATGCAGCACACGCCCGTGAAACCGCCCTTGGCGGCAGCGGCGGTCTCGGACTCGATGTCGCCCTTGGCCTCGAAACCGGGCTCGCGCAGGTGGACGTGCATGTCGACCAGGCCGGGGACGAGGTACTTGCCGGCCAGGTCGACGACCTCGGCGCCCTCGCAGGCGAGGCCCTCGCCGACGGCGGCGATCTTATCGTCCTGGACGAGGACGTCCATCACGCCGTCGAGCTCGACAGACGGATCGACGACATGGGCGTTCTTAAGAAGCAAGGCCATTATCGGCACCTCCAAGCAGCAGATACAGGGCAGCCATGCGCACGCAGATACCGGCGTACACCTGGTCGAGGATGACGGAGCGCTCCGGGTGATCGGGCATATAGGAGTCGAACTCCACGCCGCGGTTGATCGGACCGGGGTGGCACACGATCGCGTCGGGCCTCATGAGGCGCTCGCGAGCCTTGGTGAGGCCGTAGAGCTGGTGGTACTCGCGCTCGCTCGGGAACGGCGCGCCCTCGAGTCGCTCGCGCTGGATGCGGAGCATGTAGACGACGTCCAGGTCGGGCAGGACGTCGTCGAGGCTGTTGGACACATGGTCGGCGCCCAGGACGTCGGGGCGGGGCGGCATGAGGGTGTTGGGGCCCACGGCCGTGACCTCGGCGCCCATGATCTTGAGCGCGGGGATGAGGGAGCCGCAGACGCGGGAGTGGCCGATATCGCCCACGACGCCGACCTTGAGGCCGTCGAAGCTGCCCTTGCGCTCCCAGATGGAATACAGGTCGAGCAGGGCCTGGGTGGGATGGCCGTGCTTGCCGTCACCGGCGTCGATGACGACGGCGGGGCTGGCCTGGGACACGATGTGGGGGGCGCCGGCGTGCTTGTCGCGCACGACGATGCAGTCGATCTTGTAGGCGTCGAGCGTCATGACGGTGTCGATGAGGCTCTCGCCCTTCACCGTTGAGGTGGAGGAGCCGCCGAAGTTCAGCGTGTCGGCCGACAGGCGCTTCTCGGCAAGCTCGAAGGAGCTGCGGGTGCGCGTGGAGGGCTCGTTGAACATGTTGACGATGGTCTTGCCCTTGAGCGTGGGGACCTTCTTGATGGTACGCTCGTTGACCTCGGAGAACGCCTTGGCGGTCTGCAGGATCGTCATGAGCTCGGAGTCGGAGTACTCCGAGATATCGATGAGGTGCTTGTGGTTGTTGAACACTGCCTACTCGCCTCCCAGCGGAGCGGAGCCCACGCGGGCACCCTGCTCGACATTCGTGATCTCAACGGTGGTGCGGCCGTCTACCTCCTCGAGGTACAGGCGCACATTCTCCTCATGGGAGGAGGGGACGTTCTTGCCCACGAAGTCGGGGCAGATCGGAAGCTCGCGATGACCTCGATCGACCAAGACGGCCAGCTCGACGCGGCTGGGGCGGCCGAGGTCCATGAGGGCGTCCAGCGCGGCGCGGATGGTGCGGCCGGTGTAGAGGACGTCATCGACGAGCACGATGCGCTTGTTGTCCAGGTTGAACGGGACGTTCGTGGCGTGGACGGCCGGGGCGAAGTTGGTCAGGTAGTCGTCGCGATAGAAGCTGATGTCCAGGCTCCCCAGGTCGACGCGCACCCCCTCGATCCGCTCGATCTCGTCCACGAGCTGCTTGGCGAGCAGATCGCCGCGGGTCACGATGCCGACGAGCGCGAGGTTCTCGACGCCCTCGTTCTTCTCGACGATCTCATGGGCGATACGGGTGATCGCACGGCTGATCGCGGTCTCGTCCATGATGACCGCCTTCGGTGAAGACATGCCCATCAAACTCCTTCCTTGCCTCTTCGACGCCAGCACGGGGCCGCGTCAAAAAATAATGCCCGACCGCATACGCGGCACGAGCATCCCACGAGGACCCGAGACGATCGGGCTATGTTCTCCTTGCGGGTATCTCGTACCACGTTTAAAGGTCTCGCTTATTGTACATGCATCCCCGCCGGCGAACATGCGAGAATCGCGCGCTGCCCCAATCTTCACAATGGCGCGGCGCGGAAGGGCGGATGGCTAGCGCCCGTCCTCGGGGCCGCGGCAGGCTATCGTCCAGCGGGAGTCGGTCGACTCGTCCATGGGGCACCCATGGCAGTGCGGGCGCCCGCACGTGCGAACGGCCCGAGGTGCCCTCCCGATGGATGCGGGCACCTCGGAAGATCCCTCCATGCGCGCGATGACCATGTCGGCGATCTGGCGCATGCCCAGAGCAGAGGGATGGCACCCATCCACGGCGTCGTAGCAGACGCCGTATGCCCGCACATCGGCGACATGGGCACCCGCATCGCGCGCGACCCGGGCGATGGCGCGATTGTACGCATCCAGCTCGACGCCGCGGATCTGATACTTGTAACAACGTCCCTCCTCGCTCGGAGACGTCGCGGGGCACAGCGTGAGGCACCAGATCTCCGACGAGGGCGCCAGGCGCCGGATCGCGGCGAGGACATCCCGATACGCCATGGCGAATCCGTCCAACGCATCGGGGCCGATGACCCACTCGACGGAACGCTCGCCCGCCAGGTCCGCAGGGCGCGCGGACGCCGAAAGGGACCCGCCCATCACCTGGTTGCGACCGCCGCCCCAGCCGTAATCGTTGATGCCCATGTAGACGAGGACGACATCGGGGCGCTCCCCCTTCGGGCCGAGCAGTGCGGCGATGCGCTCTTCGCTATTGCCCGCGGGAAATCCGAACCCCTCGATGACGGATCCGGAAAAGGAGGAATTGGCAACCAGATGGCCGCCGAAGTGGGAGATGACCCTTCCCCACCACGTATCCCGGGGGCGCCGAACCCCGTCGATGCGGACCTCCCCCTCGTAATGGACGCGCCAGCCCTCAGGGACCCAACCCATGAGCGTGCTGATCGAGTCGCCCAGGATTGAAAAGCCCCGACCCTCCAGGCGCGGGGCGGCCGAAGGGGGCGCGGCGGACTCAGGCGCATCGACGCCATGGACGCTCCCGGCATCCTCCATACGCAAGGCGGCCTCGCCGCTCACCCGATCGGGACTCATGACGATCCTCCCCTTCAAGCCTTTCACCAACGCCCGGCCGACCGCCCCGTCAAAGCGCATCGGACATGCGCTCGTCATTTCGGTCGGTAGACTCGCTCAATGATAGCCATCCGAGCGAGCCCTTCGGCGCAATGATCGGGCAACGGTGCCCATGAGCCGTTCCTTAAGCCCCAATTGGAACGATCGCGGATCAATCGAAAAAATTTTGAAATTGGGGCTTGCAACGATTCGGCCCATCCGTATAATAAATTTCGTTGCTTGCGAGCAGATAGCCAAAAGCGACTTGACAATTCCTCGATAGCTCAATGGTAGAGCCCGCGGCTGTTAACCGCGTTGTTGTAGGTTCGAGTCCTACTCGAGGAGCCAGGATTTTCAGACCCGCTTGTGCGGGTCTTTTTTATTTCCACGTAATCACCGGACTCGCATACCCTCAAATCGCGCATGCGCCTCAATGCGGCACGTCATCCCGATCCGCGGCCATCCCGCCGAATCCCCGGTCATAAAAACAGCCGCCGGCATACACCGGCGGCCTTGGACTCGCTCTATACATCGCGATCGGAAAAGATCCGAACGCGCGCGCAGGCATCGCATGCGCCCAAGCGGGCGCCCCAACGACGCGAGCGTCTAGCAGTTCTCCAGATAATCCTTGAGCTTGCTCGAACGGCTGGGATGGCGCAGCTTGGCCAGGGTCTTGGACTCGATCTGGCGGATGCGCTCACGCGTCACGCCGAACTCGCGACCGACCTCCTCGAGCGTGCGGGGATGGCCGTCCTCAAGGCCGAAGCGCAACTCGATGACCTTGCGCTCGCGCTCGGCAAGCCCGTCGAGAACCTGCGTGAGCTGCTCCTGCAGCATCGAGAAGCTGGCGGCGTCCGCGGGAACGACAGCCTGCGCGTCCTCGATGAAGTCGCCCAGCTGGGAGTCCTCCTCCTCACCGATGGGCGTCTCGAGGGACACCGGCTCCTGGGAGATCTTCTGGATCTCGCGCACGCGGTCGGCGCTCATATCCATCTCGGCACCGATCTCCTCCGGGGTCGGGTCGCGGCCGAGGTCCTGGAGCAGCTGACGCTGCACGCGGACGAGCTTGTTGATGGTCTCGACCATGTGGACCGGGATGCGGATGGTGCGGGCCTGATCGGCGATCGCGCGGGTGATGGCCTGGCGGATCCACCACGTGGCATACGTGGAGAACTTGAAGCCCTTCTCGTAGTCGAACTTCTCGACAGCGCGGATGAGACCGAGGTTGCCCTCCTGGATGAGGTCCAAGAAGAGCATGCCGCGGCCGACATAGCGCTTGGCGATGGAGACGACGAGGCGAAGGTTGGCGGAGATAAGGGCCTGCTTGGCATCGAGGCCGACCTGCTCGACGCGCATGAGGCGGCGCATCTCGGCGCGGGTCAGCTCGATCTCGCCGGCCTCCTGCTTCTCGAGCTTATCGGCCGCGTCGAGGCCGGCCTCGATCTTCATCGCGAGGTCGACCTCCTCGGCCGCGGTCAGAAGGTCGACCTTGCCGATCTCCTTGAGATACATGCGGACGGGGTCGCCGGTGAGCATGACCGTGGAGGCGTCGATGCCACGGGCGCGGGAGCGGCTGCGCGTGGTGCGGACCGTGCGGGCCTTCTTCTTGGATTTGGTCGACGCCATCTCGGCGTCGGCCTGACGGGCCATCTTGAGGTCATGGTCCTCATCGCTCTCGTCGCCGTCGAGGTCGTCGTCATGCGACACATCGCGGTCGTCGTCATCCACGATCAGCTCGGAGTCGTCATCCTCGGTGGCCGAGACGATCTCGACGCCGCGGTCGCGAAGGAACTGGTAGATGGAGGACAGCTGTGCATCAGTGACGTCGACGTTCTTGAGGACGATCTGGATCTCATCCTCGGTGACGGAACCGGCCTTGGACCCCAGGTCGAGCAGCTTCTCAATGGTCGCGTCCAGAGCGGAACCGGTGCTTGCAGACTTTTTCGGCACAGATGCTCCCTTCTTAGCACATAGGATTCATTACTTTACCACGCCTCTATACCCGTTTGCCAGAAGAAATTGCAGCATCCGAGCAGATTGTATGCATAAACGCGGTTTTGCGCGCCGCCGCCAACTGCGGCACCCGGCCTCGCTACTCCCTAAACGGGTCGGCGATGCCCTCGACGGCCCGCTCGAGCTCACGGATGCGCGCGGCGTCCCGGGTCGCCTGGATCGCGAGTTCCCTGCGCTCGTCGGGCGCCATGGAGCGATCCGAGCGCAAACGCGCCTGGGCGGTCTTCATGCGGCGACGCGTCGTGTAGAGCTCCAGCGTATCGAGGAGGAACTCGATGTTGGTCTCCGTCGGATGCCTGCTCGTGGCGGAGAGCAGGCCCGACCCGACCAGCTGCGCCGCCTCGGGGCAGACGGCTCGCGCGGCGGCCATCGCGTCTGCGGGGGCGGTCCCCTCGGGGGTCGCCAAGACCGACCAGGCTATGACCTCGTTGCGAGTGTCGACCCATTCGACTTCGGTGATGCGCTCCGCATAGGGGCGGAAGCTGTCGGGATAGGTGGTCAGCAGCGTGAGCAGCTCGCGCTCGCAGGCGAGTTGCCGTCGCTCGAGATCGGTGAGCAGCAAATTTCCGCCATCGGGACCGGGCTCGGCGGCCATAGGGGCCGAGCCACCTTGAGCCGGGCCCTCCATGGGCTCGTAGTCATAGGGGACTTCCTCGTACGGGACCTCGTCATAGCCGGACGGGGCCGAAGCGCCGGCGTCGGCGGCATGTTGCGGATCGGGGGGTGGAAGGGGGCGCTCGCGCTGCCTCTCGCGGCGCCGGGCGGCCTCCTCGCGCTGCTGCACCTCTCGGAAGACCTTTCCGGCGCTCGCGCGGATCGTTTCGACGTCCAAACCGAGGCGGTCGGCGATCTGCATGTAATAGCTGTCGATCATGTAGCTCGCCCGCAACGGGTAGACGAGTTCGAGCGCCGAGCGCATCGCCTTGGCGCGACCGCCCGGGGTGGAGATGTCGCTTTCCTCCTCGAGCTTGCCGAAGACGAAATCCATGAGCGGGATGGAATTGTCGAGCAGCCCGCGCAGGGCCTCCCCCCCATTGGCGCGCACGAAGTCATCCGGGTCCTGGCCGTCGGGCAAGATCACGCAGCGGAGGTCGAGGTCGTCCTTCTCGATGAACTGGACCGCGCGCCGCGCCGCCTTCTGCCCGGCGGCGTCGCCGTCGAACATGTAGATGATCTTCTTCGTGAAGCGCATGAGCGTCTTCACGTGGCTCTCGGTCAGCGCGGTGCCAAGCACGGCCACGATGTTTTCGATACCGGCTTTCCAGCAGCTCATGGCGCTGATATAGCCCTCCACCACGATGACCTCGTTGTTGTTGACGATATGGTCTTTGGCCCAATTGAAACCGTAGAGGTTCTTTCCCTTATGGAAGATCGGCGTCTCGGACGAGTTGAGGTACTTGGCGTTGGTCTTCTCCTTGTCGAGCGCGCGGCCGCCGAACGCGATGCAGCGCCCCTGCTCGTCGAAGATCGGGAACATCACGCGGTCGAAGAAGCGGTCGACCAGGCCGCCGCCGCGGCTCCTGAAGGCGACGTTGGCGTCGATCATCTCCTGCGGCGTGAACCCCTTGGACCCGAGGTGGCGGACGAGCGCGCCATGGCCCGGGGCGAAACCGAGACGGTACTTGCGGCAGGTCCGCGCGTCGAGCTCGCGCTCCTTGCAGTAGTCGCGCCCACGCGCGTCCTTGCCGCGCATCAGCAGCGTGTGGTAGAAGGAGCAGGTCTCCTCGCACACCTCGACCAGGCGGTTACGCTTGGTGCCGGAGCGCTTGAAAGAGCGGTCCTCCTCAAGTTCGATCCCGGCGCGGTCGGCGAGGTAGCGGATGGACTCGGGGAAGCTGAGGCCCTCGCGCTTCATCACATAGGTGAAGGCGTCGCCGCCCTCGCCGCAGCCGAAGCAGTGCCAGACCTGGGTGGCCGGTATCACATGGAAAGACGGGGTCTTCTCCCCGTGAAAGGGGCAGCACCCCCACAGATCGGTGTTGCCGCGGGGCCTGAGCTCCACGGTTTCCGACACCAAGGCCACGAGGTCCGTGGCGTCGCGCACCTTGTTCTTGTCATCCTCAGAAATCACATGCGATCCTTACCGGCGAAGCGCCGAACTGTTCACGTACCGTTTCGATGTCGCGGTTGACGGCCTCGATGAGCGCGTCGACCGATTCGAAGGAATGAGAGGGCCGAAGGAGGCGGTCGAAGGCGATGGCGACCGTCTTGCCATACAGATCGCCCGAGAAGCCGATGAGGTTCGCCTCCAGGCGCGCCGATTTGACCGAGTCGGCGAACATCGGCGGCACTCCGGCGTTTATCGCAGCGGGCCACACGACGCCGTCGACCTCGGCGAAACCGGCGTACACGCCGTCTGCGGGCATCTGCATGCACCCGGGGACCTCGACGTTGGCGGTGGGAAACCCCATCCCCGTCCCCTGCCCCCTACCGGGGCCGACCTGGCCCCGCAACATGGGACGACGGCCGAGCAGGCGACGGGCGGAAACGACGTCGCCCCCGGCGATGAGGGAGCGAATCCGTGTGGCCGTGATGGGGGCCTCGCCGTCGAAGATAAGATCGTGCCCCGTCACGCCGATGCCCCGCGCCGCGGCCCAATCCGCGATGACGGGGACGGTCGAGGCGCCGGATGCGCCGAGCCTGAAATCGCTCCCGACGTGAATGGCCCGGATGTCGAGATACGGGGCGAGGACGTCCTCGAAGAAGGCCGCATGGCCGAGGGCGGCGAGCTGACGGGTGAACGGGACCACGGCCACCTGCACGCCGATCGAGGCGAGGACCCGCAGCCTCCCGTCCATGGAGGTCAGCTTGGGGGCGGGGTGCGCGCTCACCACCTCATCGGGATCGGGGTCGAAGGTGACGGCGACCGCCGCCACGCCCCGCTCTCGCGCATCGTCGATGGCATGGCGAAGCAGGTCCACGTGCCCGCGATGCACGCCATCGAACGCGCCGATGGCGACGACGGACGGGAGCGGCCCCTCGACGGGGGCGCCGGAGACGCCGCCGATGTTCAGCGCCGGCGCACCGCCCCCCGTCCCCACGCACGGGAAATCCGAGGCGAGCTCTTCCGCGGCGGGCATGACGCCCCCGCGGCAACTCCGTCCGATGGGCGGCGTCATCTCCGCGCCCCCTCGACACCCTGGGGAAAGACCGTCTCCATGCGGACGCGCCCTCCCTCTATGAGGCCAATGGCGCGCAGCTGCCCGGAATGGACGAGGGCGACCCCGCCCTCGGTCTCATCCCCGGTGCGGGCGATGGACTTGCCGTTGAGCACATCGGCGAGCTCCGCGTCGGTCAACACGCGCGTGGGATACCCCAAGACGCTCGCGGGATCCAGGGCGGACGCGCGGGCGAGCGCGATGTCGAGGTCATCGACATGCAGGCATGAGCCGATACCCACCGGACCGGAGGCGGTCCTCCTCAGATCGACGATATGCGCCGCGTTGCCGGCGGCGCGCCCGATGTCGCGTGCGAGGGCCCGGATGTAGGTGCCCTTGCTCACGTCGAAGGACGCCGTCCACACGGCACGGCCGTCGACCTCGATGATGGAGACCAGATCGGCGGAATACACCTCGATCGTGCGGGCGGGCAGCTCGACCTCCTCCCCCGCGCGAGCGCGCTTGTAGGAACGCACGCCGTCGACGGAGATGGCCGAAAAGGCCGGCGGGACCTGATCGAGCTCCCCCACGAAATCGGCGAGCAGCTGCTTGGCGAACATCGGGGACAGCAGGTCGACGTTCGCCGGGGCCGTGCGGGTCACCTCGCCCTCGGCGTCATCGGTCGTGGTCTCGGCTCCGAACATGATGCGCGAGAGATATCGCTTGCGGTCGAGCGTGATCCGGCCGAGCAGGCGGGTCGCCTGGCCGACGCCGACGATCATCACGCCGGACGCCAGCGGATCGAGCGTGCCCGCATGCCCGACGCGGCGCTCGTTGAGCGCACGACGAACCCTGGACACCACGTCATGCGAGGTGATGCCCACGGGCTTGTCGATTGCGAGAAGAAGATTCAGTTCACTGGGCTTGCGCTTTCCCATGCTGCCCTCTCGTATGCATGCGGGAAGGGGCGCCGTGCCGCCGGCCGCCGGACGAGACGTCGGACGGTCGGCGGGCGCGGGTGCCCCTTCCCGTGGATGTCTATTGCAAAAGCGCCTCGAGCTTGGGGAGCACGACCTGGGCCGCCTGCTCCACCGTTCCCTTGAACGTGAAGCCCGCGGCCGCGGCATGCCCTCCCCCGCCGAGCTCGACGGCGATACCGGAAATGTCGATGGAGCCCTTTGAACGCAGGTTGCCGCGAACGGAGCCCGGCTCGTCCTCGCGCAGGAACAGGCACAGCTCGGTGCCGCCCACCTGGCGGACGATGTCGATCAGCCCGTCGCACTCCGCGGGCTTGACCCCACAGGAGCGCAGGTCCTCCTCATACGCGTAGCTGAAGGCCACGCGGCCGCCGGCCCGGCCCTCGATGCGGCTCATGACGATCGATTCGAGGTGCAGGTACTCCAAACGCTGGCTCTGATACACCTCGAGCGCGATGCGCGCGGGCTGCGCCCCGGCGTCCACCAGGCGCGAAGCGCAGGCGAACGCGGAGGGGTTCGCGTTTTGGTACTGGAACCTGCCGGTATCGGTCATGACACCGGTGAGCAGGCACGTGGCGATATCGGGCGTGCAGGGCCAACCGGCGGCGTTGAGAAGCTCCTCGACGAGGACCGCCGTGGCGGCGGCCGAGGTCACGCGGACCGTCACGTCGCCGAACTCCTCGCACGTGGGATGATGGTCGATGACCACGCGCCCATGGGCGCGCTTGGCGACCGCGGCCGAATCGGCAAGCCGACCGAGGGTGGGGACGTCGACCGAGATGAAGACGTCGTGGCGCTCATCGTGTCGGGCGGCGGGCTCGAGCTCGTCGGCCCCCGCCAGGAAGCCGTAGACGCGCGGAATCGCGGCATCGTCGGCGAGCAGCAAATCCACCTTCTTGTCGGGGAACTGGGCCCGAATCGAGGCGCCGAGCCCCAGCAGGGACCCGAGCGCGTCGCCATCGGGGCTCGTGTGACCGGAAATCGCGATGGTCCGGGCGTTCTCGATGTACTGGATGACACCCTCCCACATGTCGGGGGTGGTGGAACGGCCGGAGCACGGCGAGGTGCTACTGTTCATCGACATCTTCCCCATCGGCGGCGTCGGAGTCCCCGCCATCGGCCACCACGGGATAGCCGAACTCGTCCTTCTCGACCGAGAGCGTCGCGGGCACGTTCTCGAGGGCGCGCGAGATGGCCTCGGCCTCATCGGTCGAACGGTCGATCTGGAACGCGAGCTCGGGGGTCACGCGCCAATCCAGGGCGCGGGCGAGCAGGCTGCGAATGCGGCCCTTGGCGGCGTTGAGCGTCCCGAGGACCTCTTCATAGCGATCGCCGTCGCAGCTCACGTACACACGGGCGAAGGAGCGGTCCTGAGCCACCTCGACGCCGGTGAGCGTGACGAGGTCCAGACGGGGGTCGGCGATCTCGAACAGAAGGATGTAGCCGAGCTTTTCGCGCAGCTGCTCGCCCAGACGGCGAGTCAACGGGGTCTGCTTCATATCTATCTCTCCTTTGCTGCGGGACAAATGGCCCGAGGGCCGAAAGCGGCCCGCACCTTCCGGGTGCGAGCCGCGTGCGAGGCGTTACTCGGTGCGGGCGACCTCGATGATCTTATAGGCCTCGAGGATGTCACCGACCTTGATGTCCTGGAACTTCTCAATGCCCAGACCGCACTCGTATCCCCTCTTGACCACGTTGACGTCATCCTTGAAGCGCCGCATGGAGCCGAAGGAGCCGTCGAACACCACGACGCCGTCGCGCACGACGCGGACCTTGTCGTCGCGGCTGATCTCGCCCTCGGTGACCATGCAGCCGGCGATGGTGCCGGCCTTGGGCACGCGGAAGGTGTCGCGGACCTCGGCGGAACCGGTCTGGACCTCCTCCTCCGTGGGCTTGAGCATGCCGATACGGGCGGCGTCGATGTCCTCGATCGCCTTGTAGATGATGGAGTACGTCTTGATCTGGACGTTCTCGCGCTCCGCCGCGTCGCGGGCCTTGGGCTGCGGACGGACGCCGAAGCCGATGATGATGGCGTTGGACGCCATGGCCAGCGTGACGTCGGTCTCGGAGATGGCGCCGACGGCGGAGTGGATGATGTTGATGCGGACCTCGGACTGATCCATCTTGCCGATGGAGTCGGCCAAGGCCTCGATGGTGCCCTGGGCGTCGGCCTTGACGACCAGGTTGAGCTCCTTGAGCTCGTTTTGGCTCATCTCGTCGAACAGGGTCTCCAGCGTGACGTGCTTGACCTTGTTCTGCTCCTCGATACGGGCCTTGAGGGCGCGCTGCTCGGCGAGCGAGCGGGCGTCTCGGGCGTCCTCGAAGACGCGGAACTCGTCACCGGCGGCCGGGACGGAATTCAGGCCCAAGATCTCGACGGCGTCGGAGGGACGGGCCGCGTCCTTGTGCTCTCCGTGCTGGTCGAGCATGGCGCGAACCGAGCCGTAGCTCTGACCGGCCACGATGGTGTCGCCCACATGCAGGGTGCCGCGGGTGACGAGCAGCGTGGCGACCGGGCCGCGACCGCGATCGAGCTTGGCCTCGATGATGTTGCCCGAGGCGAAGGTGTCGGGGTTCGCCTTGAGCTCGAGGACGTCGGCCTGGAGCAGGATGGTCTCGAGCAGGTCGTCGATGCCCTGGCCCTTCTTGGCCGAGACGTTGACGAACATGTTCTGACCGCCCCACTCCTCCGGGATGATGCCGTACTCGGTGAGCATCTGACGCACCTTGTCGGGATTGGCCTCGGGCTTATCGCACTTGTTGACCGCGACGATGATCGGCACGCCGGCGGCCTTGGAGTGGTTGATGGCCTCGACGGTCTGCGGCATGACGCCGTCGTCGGCGGCGACGACCAGGACGACGACGTCCGTGATCTTGGCGCCGCGGGCGCGCATCGCGGTGAACGCCTCGTGGCCCGGGGTGTCGACGAAGGTGATCTGACGGCCGTTGATCGTGACCTCGGAGGCGCCGATATGCTGGGTGATGCCGCCGGCCTCGCCGCTCCACACGTTGGTGTGGCGGATGGCGTCGAGCAGGCTGGTCTTGCCGTGGTCGACGTGGCCCATGACGGTGACCACGGGCGGGCGGGACTTGAGGTCCTCGGGCGCGTCGTAGAAGCTGAAGGAGCTCTCCTCCTCGGCGGTCACGATGCGCACCTGGCGACCCAGGTCGTCGGCGACGAGCTCGACCAGGTCGTTGCTCATCGTCTGCGTCATGGTGAGCGGGGTGCCGAGCAGGAACAGGCGCTTGATGATGTCGTTGGCGGAGACCTCGAGGATCTCGGCGAGCTCGGCGACGGTCACGCCCTCGGAGACCTTGACGGCGTCGAGGTCCTCGGGGTTGATGCCCTGGGCGAGGGCCTCCTCGATCTTGCGCTCCTCGGCTGCAGCGGCGGCCTCGGCCTGGCGCTTCTCCTTGCGCTTCTTACGACGGCCGGAGGACTCGCGAGACGCCTCCTCGACGGCCGCGCGGGCGTCGGCCAGGACCTTCTCGCGGCTGTACTCCTCCGCCTCTCGGGCCATGCGGGCGTAGCGGTCCTCGCCCTCGTGGTTCTCATGGGAAGCGCCCTTGCGCCCCTTCTTGCCCTTGCCGGCCTTGTCGGGCGAGGGCGGGAAATTGTCGGGCATATTGGCGGCCGGGGCGGAGCTGCGGCGACGGGTGCGGGCGGGGGCGTCCGCGGCGGGGGCGGCGCCCTGCGCGCCGTTGCGGCCGCCGCGACGGCCACCGCGCTCGGAGCGGGACTCGGAAGCGGGCTTGGCGGCCTCCGCGGCCTTCTTCTCCTTGAGGACGACCTCCTGCTCGGCGATCTGGTCGAGCAGCGAGCGGAACCTCATGCCGGAGTCGGACGCCGGGACGGCGCGGCGCTTGGCCTCGAGCTCGGCCTCGCGGGCGGCCTTCTCGGCCTCCTCCTTGGCGCGGCGCTCGGCCTCCTCCTTGGCGGCGCGGGCGGCCTCTGCGGCGGCCTGGGCCTCCTGGGACAGGCGACGCTCCTCCTCGCGGCGGGCCTCCGCGGCGAGGCGCTCGGCCTCCTCCTTGGCGGCGGCCTCGGCCTCGGCGGCGCGCTCGGCCTCCTCCTCGGCGCGCTTGGCGGCCTCGACCTCGGCCGCACGGGCCTCGATCACGGGAGCCAGCTGCTTCTTGACCATGGCGACGAAGGCGTCCTCGAGGGAGGACGACGCCGACTTCGCCGGGATCTTCATCTCTTCAAGGTGGCCCATGAGTTCCTTGGACGTCATGCCGAACTCTTTGGCCAGGCTGGAAATACGGACTTTCGCCATATCCTTCACCTACCTCTCACGCGCGGGAGCGCGCATCTTCAATCAACAAGAATCAATGCGTGGAAACGCGGCCCTAGATGAGGTCCTCGGCGCATGCCAGGGCGTCGTCGCCGGCGCCATCGAGATCGCCGTCGTGAACGCCGCAGAAGCGGGAGCCGGGGCGGGCCTGGTTGCGGCAGCGGATGCCGTCCTCGCCGACGTGCGCGCAGCGCTCGGGCTCGAGGTCGGTGGGCTCATCGTCGATCAGGTCCTCGACGACCGGCTGGGGCGCCAGCGGAACGTTCTTGAGGATGTCGGCCGCGAGGGTCTCGCTCTTGATGTCGATGTGCCAGCCGGTGAGGCGGGCGGCCAGGCGGGCGTTCTGGCCCTCCTTGCCGATGGCCAGCGACAGCTGGTCGTCGGGGACGATGACGCCGGCGTAGTTCTTCTCGGGGTCGATCAAAACGCGGGTCACCTTGGCCGGGGACAGGGCGTTGGCGACGTAGACGGCCGGATCCTCATCCCACAGGATGACGTCGACGCGCTCGCCGCGCAGCTCGCCCACGACGGCGCGCACACGGCTGCCCTTGGGGCCGACGCAGGCGCCGACCGGGTCGAGGCGGTCGTCCAGGGAGTGGACGGCGACCTTGGAGCGCTGCCCGGGCTCGCGGGCGATGGACTTGAGTTCGACGGTGCCCTCGTAGACCTCCGGGACCTCCTGCTCGAACAGGCGACGCATGAGCTCGGAATGGGTACGGGAGATGACGATCGGCGGGCGGGAGTGCTCACCGCGCACCGGGGGCAGCGTGGAGTTGGGGTCGCGGACGTCGATGATGACGGCCTTGAGGTGCTGGTTGTGCAGGTAGCGCTCGCCGGCGGGGCGCTCATTGCGCTCGTCGGGGTAACGGCGCTGGTCGAAGTGGGGCAGCTCGGCCTCGACGCCCTCGCGGATCTTCACGATGGTGAAGTCGGGCGTGGACTGCAGCACGGTGCCGTTGATGAGGTCGCCCACGCGACCGGAGAACTCCTCGTAGATCTGCTCACGGGCGGCGTTGCGCACGATGGCGTTGATCTCGGCCTTGGCGGTCTGGGCGGCGAGGCGGCTCACGTCCTTGGGCGTGACGTCGATCTCCTCGTACTCGGTGAAGTTGCCCTCCTCGTCCATGGAATCGTCGATGGGCTCGAGGCGGTACACGTAGATCTTGCCGGTGGTGCGGTCGATGGTGACCTTCGCGCCCCAGTCGAGCTTGAGGACGCGCGCATAGGTCTCGGCGAGCGCGGCCTCGAGACGATCGAGCAGGTAGAGCTGGTCGATGTGCTTCTCCTGGCACAGCTCCATGAGAGCTTCCATCATGGTGAAATCGGCATCTGCCATGGTTAGTTCCCTTCCTTCACGCCCTTGAAGTCGAATACCGGCTTCAAGGTGCACTTCTTCACGTCGTCAAATGCGATGGTGAGCGCATCCTCGCCCTCGGGCCGGATGGTCACATCGGTGTCGGTGGCGGCGGTGATGGCGCCCTTGTAGGAGCGGCGCCCCTCCATGGCCGTGGTGGTGAGCTCGACGTCCTCGCCGATGAAGCGGGCGAAGTCGGACGGACGGCGCAGCGGGCGCTTCATGCCCGGGGAGCTGACCTCGAGCGTGTAGGCGCTCGAGATGGGATCCAGGGCCTCGACGGTCTCGGACACCCATGCGGTCTGGGCGGTGACCTCGTCGAGGTTGATGGGGTCGCCCTCGAGCTTATCCAGGCGCACGCGCACGCACGGGGCCTTGGTGGCACCGACGACCTCGACGTCGACGATGTCGATGCCGTGCTCGGCGGCGCGGGCCTCCAGGGCATCGATGATGTCCTGCTCCACCTTGCTCTTGACCATATGACACCTCACTTTCATGAAAAGGGAGCGCGGGCGAACCCGCACTCCCTTCACGTGACAACTTCATTTAGGTGAACTATAGCACATGCCCAGCATAACGGGCAATTTTGCCATGGCCCTTCTTATTCTGGGACCCTACTTCACCACAAGATTTACAAGTTTGCCGGGGACGCAGATGGCCTTGACGACCGTCTTGCCCTCGATGTGCTTGGCCACGGCGGCCTCGGCGGCCGCCTGCATGGCGGCGGCATCGGCATCGGCCGGCACCATCACGCGGGCGCGCATCTTGCCGAGCACCTGAACGGCGATCTCAACCTCGTCGGCCGCGGCCTCGGAGGCGTCGAACTCGGGCCACGGGGCGGTGTAGACGCTCCCCTCGCGGCCGAGCGCGGCATGCCACAGCTCCTCACAGGCGAACGGGCAGACAGGCGCCAGGACGGAGACGATGTCGCAGGCGACGAGCGCGGTGAGCGCGGAGTCGCGCTCGGCGGCCGGCACGGCGTTGATATAGGCGCTCGCGGCGTTCACGAGCTCCATCATCGCGGAGATGGCCGTGTTGAACTGGCCGCGATCGAAGTCCTCGGTGCACTTGGCGAGCGTGCGGTGGCGCTCGCGGTACAGCTCGAGCGCGGGCTTGGGCAGGGAGCCCTTATCGAGCGCGGAGGCGTCGAGCGCGGTCTCGGCGAGCTGCCACACGATGCGCCAGGCGCGCTTGATGAAGCGGTTGGCGCCCTCGACGGCCTTGGGGTCCCAATCGAAGTCCTTCTCGGGCGGGGCGATGAACAGGATCGCCAGACGCATGGTGTCGGCGCCGAAGGGCTCGATGACCGAGCTCGGGGGCACGACGTTGCCCTTGGACTTGGACATGGTATCGCCGTTCTCGTCCTTCACCATGCCCTGGCACAGCAGGTTGGTGAACGGCTCGTCGACGTCCAACAGGCCCATGTCGCGCAGCGCCTTGGTGAAGAAGCGGCTGTACAACAGGTGCAGGATCGCATGCTCGATGCCGCCGATGTAGTTGTCGACCGGCATGAAGCGGTTGGCGGCCTCGCGCGAGAACGGCAGCTCGGTGTTGTGCGGATCGGTGTAGCGCAGGAAGTACCAGCTGGAGCACGTGAAGGTGTCCATGGTGTCCGTCTCACGGCGAGCCGGCGCGCCGCAGACGGGGCAGGTCGTCTCATAGAAGTCGCGGCACTCGGCGAGCGTCTCGCCCGCGGTGAGGTCGAGGTTCTCGGGAAGCATGACCGGCAGCTGATCCTCGGGCACGGGGACGATGCCGCAATGCTCGCAGTGGATGGCCGGGATGGGATTGCCCCAGTAGCGCTGACGGGAGATGAGCCAGTCGCGCAGGCGGTACTGGACGGAGCGCCTGCCGGTGCCGGCGGCCTCGAGATCGGCCACGACGGCGGCCTCTCCCTGCGAGTGCTTGCCGCCCGTCATGCCGGTGTACTTGCCGGACTGGACGAGCCTGCCCTCGCAGGTGAGCGCCTCGTCCCAGTCGACGGAGGTCACGCGCGTGCCCTGCTCGTCCCTGAGGTCGCAATAGAGCGGATCGTCCTCAGACAGGATGATGGGCACGATGGGCAGGTCGTACTTCTTGGCGAAATCGAAGTCGCGGGCATCGCCGCAGGGGACCGCCATGACCGCGCCGGTGCCGTAGTCCGAGATGACGTAATCGGCCACCCACACGGGGACCTTGGCACCCGAGACGGGATTGAGCACGTAGCGGCCCGTGAAGGCGCCGTGCTTCTCGAGCGTACCCTGGGCGCGCTCGACGGCGGAGATGTGCTTGGCGCCCTCGACGACCTCGCGCACGCCGGCTTCGTACTCGGTGCCCTCGACCAGGTCCATGAGACCCTTGTACTCGGGGGCGAGCAGGAAGAAGGTGTTGCCGAACAGGGTGTCCGCGCGGGTGGTGAAGACGGTGATCTTGCCCTCGTCGCCGGGGATGGGCTCGCCATCCGCATCGCACAGGGTGAAATCGACCTCGGCTCCCTCGGAGCGGCCGATCCAGTTGGCCTGCATCTGCTTGACGCGCTCGGGCCAGCCGGGAAGCTTGTCCAGGTCGTCGAGGAGCTCCTGGGCGTATGCGGTGATCTTGATGTACCACTGCTCGAGGTCGCGCTTCTCGACCTCGGAGTCGCAGCGCCAGCAGCGGCCCTCGGTCACCTGCTCGTTGGCGAGCACGGTCCCGCACTTGGGGCACCAGTTGACCGGGTTCTTCTTACGATAGACCAGCCCGCGCTCCCACAGTTTCTCAAAGATCCACTGCCCCCAGCGATAGTAGTCGGGGCTGCAGGTCTTGACCAGACGGTCCATATCGTAGGAGAAGCCCATGCGCTTCATGGTAGCGAGCGCCTGATCCATGTTCTTGTAGGTCCACGCGGCGGCCTGGGTGTTGTGCTTGATGGCCGCGTTCTCGGCGGGCAGGCCGAAGGCGTCGAAGCCGATGGGGTGCAGCACATCGTAGCCGCGCATGCGGGCCTGGCGGGCCATGGCGTCGCCGATGGTGTAGTTGCGGGCGTGACCCATGTGCAGGTCGCCCGAAGGATACGGGAACATCTCGAGGACGTACTTCTTGGGCTTGGCCGAATCGGCGTCCACGGCGAAGAGGTTCTGCTCCTCCCAGGACTTCATCCACTTTTCCTCAATGGCCCGCGCATCATAGGCCGGGATCTCCCCCGCCGCGCGCCCGGCGTGATCGTGCTCGTGGCAATCGCACATGGTTGGCTCCTATCGTTTTAGCGCCGGGGTCGTTTGGGACACTCGGCGCCGCGTCGGTAATGTTCAAGAGTTTAACAGGTCTGAGGGTCCCGCATTACAACGATGGGGCCCACGCAGGCGATTCCCGCGCGGGCCCCATCTCCGGCTCTCTATAGACCGGCGAAGCCTAGTTGTAGCTCACCGTCTGCTGGGAGTCCTTGACCACGACGTCGTGGGCGCCGCCCTCGACGATGGAGGTGGCGGACACGAGGGTGAGTCGGGCCTTCTCCTGCAGCTCGGGAATGGAGAGCGCACCGCAGTTGCACATGGTGGACTTGACCTTGTACAGAGTGCCGTTCACGCCGTCCTTGAGGGAGCCGGCATAGGGCACGTAGGAGTCGACTCCCTCGACGAAGGAGAGCTTCTGGGCGCCGCCCAAGTCGTAGCGCTGCCAGTTGCGGGCACGCGCGGAGCCCTCGCCCCAGTACTCCTTCATATACTGGCCGTTGACGTTCACGCGAGAGGTCGGGGACTCGTCGAAGCGGGCGAAGTAGCGGCCGAGCATGAGGAAGTCGGCGCCCATGGCGAGCGCCAGGGTCATGTGGTAGTCGTAGACGATGCCGCCGTCGGAGCAGACGGGCACGTAGACGCCGGTCTCCTCGAAGTACTCATCACGGGCGCGGCAGACGTCGATCAGCGCGGTGGCCTGACCGCGGCCGATGCCCTTGGTCTCGCGGGTGATGCAGATGGAGCCGCCGCCGATGCCGACCTTGATGAAGTCGGCGCCGCAATCGGCCAGGAAGCGGAAACCGTCGGCATCGACGACGTTGCCCGCGCCGACCTTGACGGAATCGCCGTAGTTCTCGCGAATCCACTCGATGGTGCGCTTCTGCCACTCGGAGTAGCCCTCGGAGGAGTCGATGCACAAGACGTCGGCACCGGCCTCGACGAGCAGCGGGACGCGCTCGGCGTAGTCGCGGGTGTTGATGCCCGCGCCGACCATGTAGCGCTTGTTGGCATCGAGCAGCTCGTTGGGGTTGGTCTTGTGGGAATCGTAATCCTTGCGGAAGACGATGCCGACCAGATGATCGTCCTCGTCGACGACGGGCAGGGCGTTGAGCTTCTTGTCCCAGATGAGGTCGTTGGCGTCCTTGAGGGTGATGTCCTTGTCGCCCACGATGAGCTCGGCGCGGGGGGTCATGAACTCGGAGACGAGCTTGGAGTGGTCATCACGGCTGGGGCGGTAGTCACGGCTGGTGACGATGCCGAGGAGCTTGCCGGTGGGAGTGCCGTCGTCGGTGACGGGCATGGTGGAGTGGCCGGTGCGGTCCTTGAGCAGCATGACCTGCTCCATCGTCATATCGGGCGTAAGGGTGGAGTCGGACTGCACGAAACCGGCCTTGTGGTCCTTGACGGCCTTGACCATGGCGGCCTCGGACTCGGGAGCCTGGGAGCCGTAGATGAAGGAGATGCCGCCCTCGGTGGCGAGGGCCACGCCCATATCGACGCCGGAGACGGACTGCATGATGGCGGAGACCATGGGGATGTTCAGCGTGATCTCGGGCTCCTCGCCGCGCTTGAAACGGGTCAGCGGGGTCTTGAGGGAGACGTTCGTGGGAACGCACTCAGAGGAGGAGTACCCGGGGACGAGCAGATACTCAGAGAAAGTATGGGATTCACCAGGGAAAAACGTTGCCATGTCGCTCCTTCGACTCTTTGCTGCCGACGCGGCGGCGACTCCTTGCCGCCGCGTCATTCGCTCCCGATACAAGTGGGGGTATTGTAGCGCAGAGCCACTGCTACAATGGCTCTCGTTACCAGACTTCAAATGGTCTGCCCATTCTCAACGCCCCTCCGACGCCGCCCTCGACCCAACCGAGACGCGGACCCTGCGCCCGCGCGACCGCACCACCAGCTTGGAGACCGTATGCCGCTTTCCGCCCACACCCGACTCACCATCTCAGACGACGATCGCGACCTGCCCGGCGCCTTCGGCGGCGGGTGCGCCTCCCTGCTGGAGGGCGTCGCCGAGGAGGGGTCGCTCAACCGCGCGGCGAAACGCATGGGCATGGCGTACTCCAAGGCATGGAGGATCGTGCGCGAGGCCGAGGGGCATCTGGGCTGCGAGCTGCTCGCCCGCGACGGTGCGCGCGGCTCGGCGCTCACCCCCGAGGGCGAGCACGCACTCCGCGTCTACCGAACCCTCCAGGCGGAGCTCGACGAAATGGTCTCCAAGCGCCTCGCCGATCTGTTGTAACTCCCGACCGGCCCCAGGCGTCGCCTAAGGCCGCGTGGGGTTGCGCAAAAGGCGCATGGCCCGGTCGAGGTCGGCGGCGATGGCGAGCGGATCGTCGAGACCGGCGAAGATGCGCACCGCTCCCCCCTGCCATCCATCGCGTGCGTGCAGGCGCGTGCGGGGCCCGCCGGCCTTGCAATCCCGGCCGTTGAGACGACAGCGCTCGATGTAATCCCCCGCCGTGACTCCCCAGCCCTCGGGGAGCTCGAAATCGACGGCGGGACCGAAGCCATGGCGCAGCGCGCGCTCGGCCAGAGAATGATCCGGATGGGTGATGAGGCCGGGATAATCGACTCGCGGCAGGCAGTCGCAACAGGCAAGGTACTCGGCAAGGGCGCGGGCGTTGTCGAAATGACGCTGCATGCGAGACGGGGCGTCATCGAGACCACGGGCGATGGCCCGGAGATCCGCCTGCGCCAATGCGTCGGAAGGCAGGCTCTCCACGCGCTCGGCCGCACGGGCCCCGTGCACGGAAAGCGCGACCACCTTGCGCCCGAGCCGCCCTTCCGCGACGCGGTCGAGCGCCTCGCACTGCACGTCGGCGCCGAGTTCGAAGGCGGGGCACCCGAAATGCGACGGAACGGTGATATCCGCCCATAAAAGGCCTCCGCGCTCATGGGCCTCGCGCGCCTCGGCGCGGACGTCCGCCACGCGAAGGCCGGCGCCTCCGACCATATCGACCAGGCGATCCCCCTCTGCCATGAGACCAAGGCGCGCGAGCACATCCTCGACGCGATCGCCATATGCGAAGACGGCGGCGCGGGCGCAGACGATCTGCGCATATCGAGCCTCGAGTTCTTGTTGGGTCATGGAGCTGGCACCGTCCTTCCCCTCATGGGCAGCGAGCCTGAAAACATGACGCACGCCGCGCCGAACCCATGGGCCCGAGGCGGCGTGCGCGACAAAGCGATGAACCCGGCTGCGTCCTACGCGCGCGTACGGGTCTCCTCAACGACCTTGGCGATGAACTCGTCGATGTCCATCGGGACGGTCTCGTTGGAGCGGTCGCGAACGGAGATATTGCCCGCCTCGACCTCCTTCTCGCCCAAGATCAGCATGTAGGGCACGCGGTCGACGCCGCGGGCCTCGCGGATCTTGTAGCCGATCTTCTCGTCGCGGTCGTCGCACACCACGCGGACGCCGGCGGCCTCGAGCCGCTCGGTGACCCGATGGGCGTAGTCGCGGCTCTTCTCGGACACGGGCAGGACCTTGACCTGCATGGGCGCGAGCCACACCGGGAACTTACCGGCATAATGCTCGATCAGGATGCCGATGAAGCGCTCGATGGAACCGAAGCACACGCGGTGCAGCATGATGGGGCGCTTCTTCTCGCCGTCGGCATCCACGTAGGTGAGGTCGAAGTTCTGCGGCATCTGGAAGTCCAGCTGCACGGTACCGCACTGCCAGGTGCGGCCGAGGGAATCCTCCAGATGGAAGTCGATCTTGGGGCCGTAGAAGGCGCCGTCGCCCTCGTTGACCACGTAATCCATATCGAGCTTCCCGAGCGCGACCTTGAGGCCCTCCTCGGCGGCGGCCCAATCCTCATCGGAGCCCATGGAGTCCTCGGGGCGGGTGGAGAGCTCGACGTGGTACTTGAAGCCGAACTTCTGGTAGACGGAGTCGATCAGGCGCACGACGCCCACGATCTCGTCGGTGAGCTGCTCGGGCGTGACGAACAGGTGCGCGTCGTCCTGGTTGAAGCAACGGACGCGGAACAGGCCGTGCAGCGCGCCCTTGAGCTCATGGCGATGCACCAGGCCGATCTCGCCGGCGCGGATGGGCAGCTCGCGATAGCTATGCGGCTTGGAGCTGTACACGAGCACCCCGCCCGGGCAGTTCATGGGCTTGATGCAGTACTCCTCGTCATCGATCATGGTGGAGTACATGTTGTCCTTGTAGTGATCCCAGTGACCGGACGTGAGCCACAGGCTCTTGTTCATGATCTGCGGCGTCGAGATCTCGACGTAGCCGGCCTTGTGATGGATCTCACGCCAATAGTCGAGCAGGGTGTTCTTGAGGACCATGCCGTTGGGCAGGAAGAACGGGAAGCCGGGTGCCTCGTCGCGCATCATGAACAGGTCCATCTCGCGACCGATGCGACGATGGTCGCGCTTCTTGGCCTCCTCGAGGAAGGTGAGGTGCGCCTCCAGCTCATCCTTGGTGGCGAAAGCCGTGCCGTTGATGCGCGTGAGCATCTTGTTGTTGGCGTCGTTTTTCCAGTAGGCGCCGGACACCCCCGTGAGCTTGAAGGCCTTGAGGGCCTTGGTGTAGGTGAGGTGCGGGCCGACGCACATGTCGATGTAGTCGCCCTGCTGGTAGAAGGTGATGCGGGCGTCATCGGCCAAATCGCCGATATGCTCGACCTTGTACTTCTCGCCGCGCTCCTCCATGAGGGCGATCGCCTCCTCGCGAGGCAGCTCGAAGACCTGGAACTTGAGATTCTCCTTGACGATCTTCTTCATCTCGGCCTCGATGGCGGGCAGGTCGTCCTCGGAGATCTTCTTATCGCCAAGGTCCACGTCGTAATAAAAGCCGTTGTCGGTCGCGGGGCCGTAGGCGAAGTCGGCCTCGGGGTAGAGGCGCTTGATGGCCTGGGCCATGATGTGGGCGGCGGAGTGGCGGATGACGTGCCGGGCCTCATCGGCCTCGACCTCGGCCACGGAGCCGTCGTTGTACAGTGCCTTCATATCAAAACCTTTCCGATGCGGTGCATTACCTCTGTAACCTTTCCAGTGTACCCGTTTGCCCGCGCATTTGATCCTCCAATCGAGGAGAGTGCGGGGAAGCGCGGAATAGGAACACACCCGCCATCCAAAGGGTGACGGGTGCGTGACGGCGCGATTCATCGACCCCGTGCGGCGCACGGGGAGGGCTCGCGCCTATTGAATGTGAGTTCGACAGAAGGGGCAGACCTTCCAGTGCGCCTCCAGCGGGCGCTTGCACGTGGGGCAGACGTTGCGGACCTGGGTGTTGCACACCGGGCAGACGATGAAGTCCTTCTCGATGGTGGTCCCGCAGTTGGGGCAGCTGCCATATTGGGCGAGCTGGCGCTCGCGCAGCGCCATGTCGAGCTCCTGCTCCGCGCGATCCGCCACGTAGGATGCCGGGCGCATCACGATATAGGCGATGAGGCCGACGACCGGGACGAGGGCGAACAGGCCCCATGCCCAAAACGCCTGCACGCCGCGGCGCTTCGCGTCGATGAACACGTAGACGACGGACAGCAGGTATAGGGCGACCACGAACGCGATGAAGCCGTATGCGGCGAACATCAACTGTGGCGACATGAGCTCCTCGATGTACTTGGACATGATGGGCACCTTTCAGCCGTTTGCAAATGCGCAAAGCTGTTCATAATCGCCCGTCATTGTATACCACCCTCCACTTCCCCGCAGGCCCCAACCCGGCGCGCACGCGAATGACACAGGGGCCGCTTGCGGGCCCAGTCGGCCGCTTGCCCGATTGGGTCTGGAGCTCGCGCACGGCAGGCGTAGCATGGTTTGGCGGAACATCGTCCACGGCGCGTCGGCAAAGACGGGGCCGGGCCGACCCACCCAGATGGGAGCTCACCATGCAGGCAAGATACGACATCGCCATCGTCGGCGCGGGCATCACCGGATGCGCGATCGCACGGCAGCTCTCCCGCTTCGACAAGTCGATCTGCCTCATAGAGGCCGGCGATGACATCGCGCTCGGGGCCACGAAGGCCAACGGCGGCCTTGTCCATGCGGGCTACGACCCCTCCCCCGGCACGATGAAGGCGAGGATGAACGCGCGCGGCTGCGCGTTGTACGACCGCTGGTCCGAGGAGCTCGGGTTCGGCTTCCGCCGCACGGGGTCCCTCGTGCTCGGGTTCTGCGACGAGGACCGCGCCGAGCTCGAGCGACTCCGGAAAAACGGAATCGCCAACGGCGTCCCCCACCTCGAGATCGTCGGCCCCGAGCGCATCGGCGAATTGGAGCCCCGCGCCAACCCCGACGCCACCTGCGCCCTGTGGTGCCCCTCCACCGGCTATGTCGATCCGTTCGAAGTCGCCATCGCGGCGGCCGAGAACGCCGTTTCCAACGGCGCGACCTTCATGCGCGGGGCCCCGGTGACCGCCATCGACCGGCCGGAGGGGGGCGGCTTCTCCCTCTCCACGCCCAGGGGAACCGTCCTCTGCTCGACCCTGATCAACGCCGCGGGCAGCGGTGCGGGCGAGATCTCGCGCATGGCCGGGGATCGCGGGCTGCGCATGGTGTGGCGCCAGGGCAACATCGCCGTGCTCGACAAGGAGCCCCGCGCCCTCATGCCCCTCTACCCGGTGCCGACCCCCATGTCCAAGGGCGTCATCGTCACGGGAACCGTTCATGGCAACACCGTCATCACCGCCACCGCCGAGATACGGGGGCAGGGCGATAAGGACACGTACGCCGACGATGTCGAGGCACTGCTCTCCGGCGCGCGCAGACTCGTGCCCGACCTCGACACCCGGCGCGTCGTCCGCACCTTCGCGGGGGGCCGCGCCGTGATCGAGGGCACGAACGACTTCCTCATCGAGGCGTCCAAGTCCACACCCGGCCTGTTCCACGCCGCGGGCATCCAGTCCCCCGGCGTCGCAAGCGCGCCGGCGGTGGCCGAGCGCATGGAGCAGCTCCTGCGCGAGACGGGCATCGAACTCGTCGAGCGCGCCGATTGGGACCCCGTCCGCCGCATGCCGGATGACTTCGACCTCGCGCCCATCGAGCGCAAGGAGGAGCTCATCGAGGCGGACCCGGCATGGGGCCGCGTCGTATGTCGTTGCGAGACGGTGCCGGAGGCCGAGATCGTCGCCGCCATCCACCGCGAGCCGGGCGCCGTCTCGGTCGAGGGGGTCAAGCGTCGCTGCCGCGCCGGCATGGGCCGCTGCCAAAGCGGCTTCTGCCAGAGCCGCGTCGTGGAGATCATCGCCCGCGAACTCGGCGTCGAGCCCTCCGAAGTCCCGCTGGAAGATGCGGGCTCGTGGATCGTCGACGGGCCGCTCAAAAAACCGGGAGCGCCCGTGGGCGCCATCGCCGAGGAGGGCCGCTGACATGACTCGGATCGAAACACGCGATTACGACGTCGTCGTCATCGGCGGCGGTCCCGCGGGCATGGGGGCCGCCCTCGCGGCGCGCGAAGCCGGTGCATCAACCGTCATCATCGAGCGCAACGCCCATCTCGGAGGCATCCTGCGCCAGTGCATCCATCCCGGCTTCGGCCTCACCCATTTCAAAGCGGAACTCACCGGTCCCGAATACGCGCAGCGCTTCATCAACCGCGTGCGCGAGGCCGACATTGACGTCATGCTCGGATCCATGGTGCTCGGCATCGACGAGGGAGGTCGCGGGGGAACGGCGCACAACGTCACCGTCATGGGCGAGGGCGGCATGGTCCGCCTCACCTGCCGCTCGGCGGTGCTCGCCATGGGTTGCCGCGAACGCACCCGCTCCGAGATCAAGATCCCGGGCAGTCGCCCGGCCGGCGTGTACACCGCGGGTCTCGCCCAGCGCTACATCAACATCGAGAACCTGCGCCCCGGGCACCGCGTCGTGATCTTGGGCTCGGGCGACATCGGCCTCATCATGGCGCGTCGATGCGCCCTCGAGGGGCTCGAGGTCGAAGGCGTCTACGAGCTCATGCCCTATGCCAACGGCCTGCACCGCAACGTCAAGAACTGCCTGGAGGACTTCGGGATCCCGCTGCACCTGTCCACCACGGTCACCCGCGTAATCGGACGGGACCGCGTGGAGGCCGTCGAGGTCTCGCGCGTGGGGGAGGACCTCTCCCCCATTCCCGGTACCGAGCGCGTCGTTCCCTGCGACACGCTGCTGCTCTCCGTGGGCCTCGTCCCCGAAAACGAACTCGCCCGTTCCGCCGGGGTCGAAATCGACCCGCGCACACGCGGCGCGCGGGTCGATCAGGACCTGCAAACGAACGTCGCGGGCATCTTCTCCTGCGGCAACGTCCTACATGTGCACGACCTCGCCGACAACGTCACCGCCGAGGCGACGCGCGCGGGCCGGGCCGCCGCCGCACATGCGCTGGGCACCGGGGAGCGCGATGGCCTCGCCGCGCCCATCGCGCTCGAACCCGGTGGCATGGCCGGCTATATCGTCCCGGCGCGAATCGGGCGCATGGCAACCGCCAAGGCGTTCTTCCGCGTGCGACGGCCCCTCGACCGCGCCCAGATCGTGATCAGCGCGGGCGACACCGTCCTCTTCCGCGGCAAGGTGCGCGACTACAAGCCGAGCATCATGGAGACGGCTCCCATCACGGCCAAGATGCTGGCGGCCGTGGGCCCGGGAGAGGCCCTGACCATATCCATCGACCCCGTGGAAGAAGCGTGATGCCCCATGGCGAGCACCGAGACGTTCCACTGCACGACCTGCCCATCCGAATGCCTGCTCACGGTATGCGTGGAACGCGATGGGGATGGGACCTCCCACGCCGCGAGCGTCCATGGCAACCGATGCCCACGCGGGAAGCGCTTCGCCGAGCAGGAGATCATATGCCCGATGCGCATCCTGGCGACGACGGTCGTGGTCGAGGGCGGGGACGAGCGCCTCGTCCCCGTGCGCACGCGCACCCCCATCCCCCGCGCCCTGCACAAACGGGCCATGGAGACCGTCCGAGAGCTGCGCGTCTCCGCCCCCGTGCACATGGGGGACGTCATCGCCGCCGACCTTCTCGACTCGGGAGTCGACCTGATCGCGAGCATGGACGTCGACCTCGCATAGACGCCAGCGCCCCGGCGCGGTCGACTTGTAGATTTGAACGTAGCCCCTACGCTCAACCTCAGCTTCGGGGCTGCCCTATACTCGTACCGTCGACGAGAAAAGGCGGTTATCACATGGCATGCGCCACCACGAGAGAGATACGCGCGCGCAGACGGCGACTCATATGCACCGCGGGACTCGCGGCGGCGCTCGCCCTGGGCATCGGTGCGCCCGCGCTCACGGGCTCGGCCGAACTCGCACTGGCCGCGACGGCGGAAACCCGCGCCGAGCTCACCTCCCTGCAAAAAGAAGTGTCCCGCGCCGCCGACGCCCACGCCGACGCCACATCGCGCGCGGCCGAGCTCAACGAGCGAGCGCGCGCAACCGCCGACGACATCCTGCACATCGAACAGGACCTCATGCCGCAAGCGCAGAGCCGCGCCGCGCTGGCCGCTCGCGAGCTGTACAAACGCCATGCATCCAACGGCAGCACCCTCGCCATGCTCCTCAACGCCGGCTCCTTCGCCGATCTCCTCAGCATGACCAAGTACCTGGGCGCCGTGCAGAGCGCCAACGTCGCCGCACTCGATGAGCTGCACTCACTCGAAGCCGAGCTCAACGGCAAGCTCGAGGAGCTGGGCTCCGCGAAAGACGAGGCCGACCTACAGCTCTCCCATGCGCGGGACGCACTCGACACGGCCAAGTCCGCGGCAGCCGAGATCCAGAAGGAGGCGGATGCCGAAGACGAAGGGGAAGCCGAGATCGCGCGCCGGGCCGCCGAGCAGACGGCCCAGATGCAGGCCCTGCAGGCTGCGAGCCAAAACCAACCGACAACCCCGACGCCCGACGCGGGCCCGGGCGACGCCGAGGCCGTC
>JARIBW010000035.1 GCA_029264355.1 Collinsella sp.
CGCGCGGGACTAGCCAAGATCCTCACCGCGGCTCGCGATGACCCGCTGATACCAGAAGAAGCTGTCCTTGCGATACCGGTCCAGGCTGCCCTTGCCCTCGTCGTCCCGGTCGACGTACACGAAGCCGTAGCGCTTCGCCATCTGCCCGGTGGAGGCGGACACGAGGTCGATGATACCCCATGGGGTGTAACCGATCAGGTCGACACCGTCGGCCAAGGCATCCCCCATGGCGCGAACGTGCTCGCGCATATATTCGATGCGGTAGGGATCATAGACGGACCCATCGTCCTCGAGCGTATCCTGCGCACCCAGGCCGTTCTCGACGACCATGAGCGGCTTTTGATAACGGTCGTACAAATCGTTCAGGAAGAACCTCAGACCCGTGGGATCGATGGACCACCCCCACTGGCTATAGCGCAAATAGGGGTTCTTGGCCCCGGAGCTGAAGTTGCCGCTCGCACGCTCCACGTCGGTATGGGTCGTGGAAGTGCTGGAGGAATAATACGAGAACGTCACCATGTCCACGCAGCCCGAGGCGAGGTCCTCGAAATCGGAGGGCTCGGTATCGAGCTCGACGCCCCAAGCGCCCCACAGGCGCGGGGCATAGGAGGGGTACGCGCCGCGGACCATGGTGTCACCGGCATAGAACAAGGCCTCCTGCCTGCCCTGCAGGTTGTCCAGGATATCCGCGGGGTCGCAGGTGAACGGATAGCTGCAACGCCCTGCGAGCATGCAACCGACCATGGAGTCCTCGCGCACCTCATGCGCGAACTTGACGGTTCGGGCGCTCGCCACGAACTGATTGTGCAGCACCTGGAAGTTCGAACGCATCTTGTCCGCCGGGTAATTGGGCAGGAACGACGGCATCATCAGCGGGCTGTTGATCTCGTTGAACGTGAGCCAATAGCGGACCTCGTCTTTATATTCGCTCAAAACGCAACGCGCGAAGCGCTCGAAGTGGCCGATGGTCTCGCGGTTTTCCCAACCGCCGAGCTCCTGCTCGATGTAAAGCGGCGTATCGTAGTGGCACAACGTCACGAGCGGTTCGATGCCCTGCTCGCGAAGCTCGGCGAAGACCGTGTGGTAAAAATCGAGCCCCTCGCGGTTGGGCTCGGCCTCGACCCCCGTGGGGAAGATGCGGCTCCAGGCGATGGACATCCGGAACAGCTTGATGCCCATCTCGCCCAACAGGGCGATGTCCTCGGTATGGCGATGGTAAAAA
>JARIBW010000006.1 GCA_029264355.1 Collinsella sp.
TCCTTTGGGTTTGCCCGGTGGTTGCCGTTACGGGAGCATGGGCGGCAGCGCGTCCCTGACGGCCTTGGCCGTGTTCTCGGCGCGATCGCGTGAGGCCACGATGAGATCGGCCCAGTCTCGATAGAGCGGCATGCGCCGCTGTGCGAGCGCCTCGATTCCGTCGCGGGCGGTGATGGGGCGGTTCTTTTTGGAGAGCTCGCCGATGGGGCGGTCGAGCATGACGATGATGCCGTTCTGGTGTACGAGCGGGTAGTTCTCCGGGCGTGTGACCACGCCCCCTCCGCAGGAAATGACCAACCCCGAACGCGCGGCGATGCGGTGAAGCGCCTCGGTCTCACGCTCCCTGAAGACATCCTCGCCATATCGGCCGATGTAGTCGGCGCAGGTCGTGTGCAGCTCGTCTTCGAGGACACGGTCGATATCGATGTGCTCGCGCCCCATGATCGTCGCCAGGCGTTCCCCCACGCGCGTCTTGCCGCATCCGGGCATGCCGATGAGCACGATGTTGCGCTCTGTGGCCGAAAGCCTGTCGGTGACCTCGAGGATGCGGTCCATGCTTACGACCTCGCCGGTGTAGCGCTCCACGGCTTGCGCCGCTTGCGCCACGAGCATGAGCAGGCCTCCCGCGTACGGGATGCCGCGCGTCTCGGCCTCCATCATGAGGGCGGTTCGAGCTGGGTTGTACACGATGTCGACGAGCCCCTCGAGCTTTGGGAACGCGTCGAGGGAACAGGGGGATTCGGGGCACTTGGGGAACATGCCGACGGGCGTGCAGTTGACGGCGAGCGCGGCATCCGCATGGCGGTCGAGGTTCTCGTACGTATCCTCGCCCGTCCGCCCGATTGAGACCGCCCGCATCCCCAGGTCGGCGAGGACCGCCATCGAAGTCGACCCGGCCCCGCCCGCGCCTCCGAACACGACCGCCTTCTTGCCGGCAAGGTCGAGCCCGAGCGATTCCACAAGCACCTTGAAGCCGTGATAATCTGTGTTGTCGCCGCGTAGGCGGCCGTCGGGTAGGCGCGTGATGGTGTTGACGTTGCCCATGCGCTCGGCGACTTCGGACAGCTCGTCCACGTAGGGCACGACGGCGCGTTTGTACGGGATGGTGACGTTCACGCCCTCCCAGGCGTCGGAGCGGATGAACTCCTCAAGCTGTTCGGGTTCCCGTTCGAATGTCCGGTAGTCGAGTCCCGCGAGCTCGCGGTAGATGATGGGCGTATAGCTGTGTCCCAGCGTGCGCCCCAGCACGCCGTAGGGGCGCCGCGTCCTCTTGGTCATGGCTTGTACCTGGGCGTGCTTGCTGAGATCCATGAGCAGGTGAAAAAGCTCCCCGGCCTCATCTTCGAGACCCTCGGGCGCGCGGCGTCTCACCTCGTCTATTTTTTGTTTCTCGCGTTCGGGGTCGAATACCGCCTGCCCCGTCTTTGACTTCACGCGGGCGACGTCTCGGGAGAGGGCCATCCTCATGCCGAACAGTTCGAGGATCTTGTCGTCGACTTGGTCGATCTGAGTTCGCAGGTGATCGAGGTCCATGGAAGTCTCCCTTGGATATCCGTATGGTTCCGGCTCGTCGAACCCATGCGGTTCGCTCTTACAAGGCTCGTCCGCCTTTGACGCGGCCACAGGCTTTTGGCGCGGCTATAGCTCGTTGAGGTGCGGGTCTTCGAGTCGTATGCTGCCGGGCGAGGAGGCCATGGCGTCGAGGATGGCGCACGCGCAGGCGGCTTCGGCGACGGGGACGGCGCGCGGGGCGATGCAAGGGTCGTGCCGTCCGTGAACGGTGAGCTCGGCGTCGCGGCGCGCATCGAGGTCGACGCTGTGCTGCGGCGTTCCGATCGACGGCGTGGGCTTGACCGCCATCCGCCAGATGAGCGGTGTTCCGCAGGTAACGCCGCCGAGGATGCCCCCGGCGTGGTTGGACGCCATCTGCGGTTGTCCGTCACGCATGCAAAACGGGTCGTTGTGCGTACTGCCGCGCATGAGCGCCGCCCCAAACCCCTCACCGAACTCGACGCCCTTGACGCCGGGGATGCCGAATGCGATCCGGGCGATGCGGTTCTCCATGCCGTCGAACATAGGGTCGCCGAAGCCGGCGGGAACGTCGTACGCGGCGCATTCGATGACGGCGCCGACGCTGTCGAGGTCGGATTTGGCCTCGAGGATGGTCTGACGCATGCGCTGCGCGACCGAGGCGTCGATGCAGGGGAGTGGGTTGGAGGTGATGGCCTCAAGCTGTTCCTCGTCGAGCTCCATGGGGTTGAGGGGCTCGTCCGTCAAGGGCTGGTGCCCGAGTTGCGCGATGTGCGCGGCGATTCTGATCCCCCTGGATTCGAGGACCTGCAAGGCGATTCCGCCTGCGATGCACAGCGGTGCCGTGAGGCGGCCCGAGAAATGGCCTCCGCCCGCAGCGTCCCGATATTCGCCGTATTTGATGGAGGCGGTCCAGTCGGCGTGGCCCGGGCGGGGGACGTGCCGCAGCTCGTCGTAGTCGGAACTTCGCGTGTCGCGGTTGCGGACGATGGCGGCGATGGGCGCGCCGTTCGTGTGACCTTCGGTGATACCGGCGATGAACTCGACCTCGTCCGTCTCTCGACGGGAGGTCGCGGTGTCGCCGCGGCCCGGTGCGCGCCTGGCGAGGAATGCTCGGAGGCGCTCGAAGTCGATCGGTATTCCCGCGGGAAGGCCGTCGATCGAGCAGCCGATGGCGGGGGAGTGCGATTGCCCGAAGATGGAGACGCGGACCGCGTCACCGAACATGGAGGCCATTCCCGCCCCCTTATTCGTCGATGAGCTCGACGTCGCCGCCGAGCAGGCGGTAGTGCTCGAAGAACAGCGGATAGCTCTTGTTCACGGCCTCCGCTCCCTCGATCTCGACGGGGGAGGCGCAGCGCACGGCGGCGATGGCCGCCATCATCGCGATGCGATGGTCGTTGCGGCTGTTGACGCGCCCGCCCACGAGCTGTTCGCGGCCCTCGATCACGAGGGTGTCGCCCTCGACGCGCACGTCGGCTCCGAGCTTGCCGAGCTCGGTCGCGATCGCCTCGAGGCGATCGCATTCCTTGATGCGCAGGCGGGAGCACCCGGTGAAGCGCGTGGTACCGTCCGCGCACGCCGCCACCGCCGCGAGGGCGGGGACGAGGTCCGGGATGTCGCGCACATCGAGCTCGATGCCGTGGATGTTGTCCGGGCGCACCGTCGCCGCACGGGCGTTGCGCTGGCCCTTGGCGCCGAACAGCATCAGCGCCGCGCTGATGGCGCGATCGCCCTGGATCGAGGAGGGGGATACGCCGCGGACGGTCACGGAGTGGCGTCCCAGCGCCCCGGCGCTCAACCAGAACGCGGCGTTGGACCAATCGCCCTCGACGGCGATGGCGCCGGGGGTGCGATATCCCTGGCGCCCGATGGAGAAGACGGTGAGCGGCAGGCCGCCCGGGGTCGAGCCCTCCTCCACGCCGACCTTCACGCCGAATGCGTTGAGGACCGCCAACGTGAGGCCGATGTACGGCCGGCTCTCCATCTCGCCGGTCACGGCTATCTGGGTGTCCCCGTCGAGCAGGGGGGCGGCGAGCAGCAGTCCCGAGATGTACTGCGAACTCACATTGCCGGGCAGCTCGAACCGTCCGGCGCGCATGCGCCCGGACACGCGCAGGGGGAGTCCGGCTGCGTCTTGGAACGTGCATCCCGCCGCCATGAGCTCATCGGTGAGCGGCGCGACCGGGCGCTCACCGAGGCGCGCCGATCCGACGAAGGTCGCGTCGGCGCCGAGGGCGCAGGCGACCGGGAGCATGAAGCGAAGCGTCGACCCGGATTCGCCGCAGTCGAGGGTCGCGCCGGCCAATGCGCGCAAGATGCCGTGCTCGAGGCTCTTGAGCACGGGGTGGATCTCAAAGCCCCCCTCGATGGGGTCTATCTTGGCGCCGATCGCGGCGAGGCAGCGAATGGTCGCGTCGATGTCCGCGCACGTGGTGTCGCAGGCGACGCGGGTCACGCCGTTGGCGAGGGCGGCGGCGATGATGATGCGGTGCGCCATCGACTTGGATGAAATGGCCGGGACGGTGCCGGAGAGGGGCTTGGGGTTGATCTTGGCTAGCATGCGTCCTCCTCGCCGTCGATCTCGGCGGACAGCGCCCGCGTGCAGGCAAGGCCCACTTCCAGGATGCGCTTGAACTCGTCGAGCGGGGTGGGTGCGAGCGATGCCGCGCCGACGTCGCGCGGGACGATGAGGTCGATGGTCGAGCTGGAGCGCTTCTTGTCGTGCAGGGCCTCCTCGAAGACCTGCTCGGGTTCCGCATCGAAATCGAGGGAGAGCCCGTGGGCCTTGATGAGGCGGGCGAGGCGTTCGGGAAGCTCCTCGGGGCAGAGCTCGGCCGTGACGCTCGCGCTCGCGATGGCGACCATGCCGATGGCGACGCAGGTGCCATGGCCGAGGCGATAGCCTTCCGCCGCTTCGACGGCATGGCCGATACTGTGGCCGAAGTTCAGCAATTTGCGGATACCCGCTTCGCGCTCGTCTTGAACGACGACGGCGCGCTTGACGTCGACGCTGCGCGCGATGAGCCAGCAGACGCGCGCGAGGTCGCTCTTGAGCAGGTCGGGCGTGAGGGGCGTCCGCTCGAGTTCGGCGAAGAGCTCGGCGTCCGCGATGAGCGCGTGCTTGATCACCTCGGCGCAGCCGTCGGCGAACTGCTCGTCGCGGAGCGTGCCCAGGCAGCCGGCGTCGGCGACGACGGCGAGCGGCTGCCAGAAGGAGCCCGCGAGGTTCTTGCCGGCGGACAGGTCGATGGCGGTCTTGCCGCCGACGGACGAGTCGACCATCGCCAGCAGCGTGGTCGGCACCTGGATGTAGCCGATGCCGCGCATGTACGTCGCCGCGACGAAGCCCGCGAGGTCGCCCACGACGCCGCCGCCCAGCGCGATGATCACATCCTCGCGCGTGAGCTGCTCCTCGGCGGCGCGCTCGAGCAGCATGGCGTAGGTGGTCGGGTTCTTGCTCTGCTCCCCGGCCTCGAAGGTCGCGACGCCGACCGACAGCCCGGACTCCTTCAGCCCCTGTTCGACGGGAGCCAGGAACAACGGGCCGACGTTCGAGTCGGTGATGACGAGCGCGCGTTGCGCCCGCGGCGCGCGCGAAAGTGCGATGGTTCCGACCTGTTCCAGGAGAAACGTGCCGATATGCATCTGATAGGGGCGCGCCGTGTCGATGTCGAGCGTGTATGCCGAGGTTGCCATGATTTTCGTCCTTTGCCGGATGTGGATGTTCGGGTTATGAGCGCGCGTCTTCGCCTGGCGGGTCGGAGATGACCGAGCGGATCGCGCGGATCCGCTCCATCGTCTCGTCGAATTCATCGCAGGTGAGGGCCTGCGGTCCATCGGACCAGGCGTTTGCGGGGTCGTCGTGCACCTCGATCTCGAGTGCGTCGGCCCCGGCCGCGCACGCTGCGAGCGCCATCGGCCCGACGTAGCGGGCGCATCCGGTCGCATGGGAGGGGTCCGCCGCGACTGGGAGGTGGGTGAGGTGGTGCAGGGCCGGTATGGCGTTAAGGTCGAAGGTGTTGCGCGTGGCCGTCTCGAACGTGCGGATACCGCGCTCGCAGAGTATGACTCTGTCGTTGCCCTCGCTCATGATGTACTCCGCGGCCATGAGCAGCTCTTCGAGCGTGGAGGCCATGCCGCGCTTGAGCAGGATCGGGGTCTTTGTGCGACCGACCTCCTTGAGCAGGGCGAAATTCTGCGCATTGCGCGCCCCGACCTGCATGACGTCGATGCCGCGGTTCACGAAGAGCTCCACGTCGCGCGTGTCCATGACCTCGCTCACGATCGGCATGCCCGTCTGGGCGCGGGCCTCGAGCAGGAGGTCGAGCCCGCGCTCGCCCATGCCCTGACGGTCGTAGGGCGAGGTGCGGGGCTTGTACGCGCCGCCCCGCAGGAGCGTCGCGCCCGCGGCCTTGCAGCGCGCCGCGATGGCGAGCAGGTTGCGACCCTCCACGGAGCAGGGGCCCGCGATGACCTGGAAGTGGCCGCCGCCGATCTTCACGCCGCCGCCGAGGTCGATGACCGTGTCCCCGGGGTGCGACGCGCGGTCGACCTTCCGCGGCGGGTTCGCCGCATGTGCGTGCGAGTTCACGATCATGGAGCCCCTTTCGCTTGAGTTGCGTCCGAAACCGACGGACTGGCTGACTCATCGAGTGTACCCCACCGTCCCGACGCGGTTTACGGCTCCCGCGCATTTGGGTGGAGACTACAGAAGGGCGCCGGCGCCTCCGGGGTTGCGTTTTTGAAAGATTGGCAAAGTGCAGCCGTCCGGCCGCCCACTTGGGTATAATGCAAACCGTCGCGCGCCATTAGCTCAGTGGATTAGAGCGTCTGCCTCCGGAGCAGAAGGCCGTAGGTTCGAACCCTATATGGCGCACCATCGAATTTTCTCGGGCTTTCGCGCCCGAATCTTATGGGGTCGCGGGCGGTTTCGCACGTGGCCTTTCTTGTAACCAGGCAGCGCGTGCTGCGGAACGGATCGGTTATGGGCATTGCAAGCAAGGGCGCATCCCGGGACGGGGGCCGTGCCGATGAATTCGGCGCGCGGGGACTGACATCGTCCGAGGTCGCCGAGCGTGTCGCGAAGGGCGAGGTCAACGTCAACACCGAGCTCAAGACCAAGTCGGTCAAGGAACTGGTGGTCGAGAACACCTGCACCCTGTTCAACCTCATCAACCTCATCCTGGCCGTGCTCGTCATCTTGACCGGCGCCTGGAAGAACCTGACCTTCCTCGGTGTCGTCCTCCTCAACACGGGCATCGGCGTCGTGCAGGCCCTGCGCTCCAAGCGCATGGTGGACAAGCTCACCCTGCTCGCCTCGAAGTGCGCCGTCGCGGTCCGCGACGGGCGGGAGGTGGAACTGCAACTCGACGAGCTCGTGCTCGACGATCTGATCCGCCTGGGCAGGGGAGACCAGATCCCGGCCGACGCCCTCGTGGTCTCGGGGGAGTGCCATGTGAACGAGAGCCTGCTCACCGGCGAGAGCGATGCGATCCACAAGCGCCCCGGCGACGAGCTCATGAGCGGCAGCTTCATCGATGCGGGCCTCGTGCACGCACGCGTGATCCACGTCGGCGCCGATAACTACGTCGCCCGCATCAACAACGAGGCCAAGTACGTCAAGAAGGTCAATTCCGAGATCATGAACGCGCTGAACGCCATCGTGCGGTTCGCCAGCGTCCTCATGGTGCCCATCGGACTCGCGCTGCTCTACTCGAGCGTGCACAGCTCCTTTCTGTCCTGGTGCGCCCTCGACCCCGGCGCGTCTCGCTCGTTTGCCGACTGGGTCGCCTCGGGCGATGCGTGGGGTGCCGTCTCGTCGGCCACCCTCTCCATGGTGGGGGCCCTGCTGGGGATGATCCCGCAGGGGCTCGTGCTGCTCACCTCCTCCGTGCTCGCCATCGCGACCATCCGCCTCGCCCGCCGCAAGGTCCTCGCCCAGCAGCTCTACTGCATCGAGACGCTCGCCCGCGTGGACGTGCTGTGCCTGGACAAGACCGGCACGATCACCTCCGGTCATATGGAGGTGGAGGGCGTGTACGTGGCCGATGGCCTTGGCGGGGCCGAGCCCGCGGGGGCCTTCGATTCCGAGGGCCTTGACGAGGCCTCGCGGCGGATGCACGCGGCCCTCTCCGGCATCGCCCGCGCCACGTCCGACGATGCGAACGAGACCTGCACCGCCGTCCTCTCCCACTATCGCGACTTTGCCGGCGCGCCCGAATCCCGGCGCACCGTCGCCTTCTCCTCCGCAAAGAAGTGGAGCGGTGCCCAGCTCGCGGGCGGCGCATTCGGCCCCGAGTCGGTCTCGTGCGTCATGGGCGCCTCGCAGTTCGTGCTCTCGCCGGAGGTCTTCGCCCGTTACGAGCGCCGTATCGCCGAGCTCGCCTCGCTCTGCCGCGTGCTGGTGGTTGCCGAGGTCGACGGATTCAGCGATGAGGGCGACATCATAGGCGAGCCCCGCCCCCTGGGCTTTGTGACCATCCGCGACGAGATCCGCTCGTCCGCGTCGGACACCATCCGCTATTTTTGCGAGCAGGGCGTCACCTTGAACGTCATCTCCGGCGATGACCCGCGCACGGTCTCGACGATCGCGCGCACGGTCGGCATCCCCGGGGCCGATCGGTATGTTGACGCCACCTCGCTCGACACGCCCGGCAAGGTGGACGCCGCTGTCGACCGTTACCACGTCTTCGGGCGCGTGACCCCGCAGCAAAAGCGCGAGCTCGTCAACGCGTTGCAGCGCCGCGGTCACACGGTCGCCATGACGGGCGACGGCGTGAACGACGTCCTGGCCCTCAAGGAGGCCGATTGCTCGGTGGCCATGGCCGCTGGTTCGGACGCCGCCCGCAACGTCGCCGAGATCGTGCTCGTCGACAACGATTTCGCGGCCATGCCCGAGGTCGTGGCGGAGGGGCGGCGGTCGATCAACAACTTGCAGCGCTCCGCCGCGCTGTTCCTCACCAAGACCCTGTTCTCGATGGGTCTGGCCGCGCTGTGCATCTTCGTGCCGCCCTATCCGTTCCAGCCCATAACGATGACGCTCATCAACTTCTTCTGCATCGGGTTCCCGAGCTTCGTGTTGGCGCTCGAGCCCAATACCGCCCGCGTCAGGGGCAACTTCCTGGCAAACGTCCTCAAGCGCGCCCTCCCGGCGAGTGTGGGCGTGCTGGCCGGGTCGATCCTGTGCATGGGGGCCTCCGCGCTCTTCGGGTATCCCGAGGACATGCTGTCCACGATGTGCCTCATCACCGCGTGCGCGGTGGGCGTCCACCTCATCTGGCGGATCTCGGTCCCGTTCACCCCGTTGCGTCGGGCCGTCTTCGCGTTCGTCGTCATCGGGTTGGCGGTCGGCGTCGTCGGGTTCCCCGGATTCTTCTCGATTGCCCGCCCCACGCCGATCCCAGCCCTGCTCGGCGCCCTGTTCGCCGTCGTGGGCTGCCTGCTGTTCGCCTGGCTCACCGACTTGCTCGAGCGTTCGCCCGAGAAGGCGGGCAAGCTCGCCACGGGCTTCGGCCGCGGTGTCCGCGTGAGCGTGCGCGGCCGTTCCGGCGGGCGCAAGGTCACCTCCACCGGCTCGAGCGCGCGTCGCGCCCTCGACCGCGCGCGAGAGAGGCTCGCACGTCGCAAGGCCGACGCCGCCAAGCGTGCCGCCGCCGAGGAGACTCGGACCGAAGGCGCGTCTTCGGGCGCCCGTCGGGAGCGCGTGAAGACCATGGCCGGCAAGTCGCTGGGACGGAAAAAACGTTATCGTGTTGAGCAGGCCAACGGCGGCATCCGCGTGCGGATGCCCAAGACCAAGCGGAAGAAGGACCATTGATCTGCCCCATCTGCAACGCTTCCATATCCGATGATTCGAGCAGCTGCCCCGCCTGCGGCGCCGACTTGTCGCCGCGCCCCGCTTCTGCGCGCGCCGACTTCATCTTTTGCGAGGGCTGCGGCGCCCGTCTGGGCGACCAGGACCGCACGTGCCCCAAATGCGGCCGCCCCGCCCCGGGCATCCTCTCCGAGCAGTCCGCCGCCTCCGACCTCGCGGCGGGCAGAACGGCGAGTTTCCCGCGCCTGACTGCCGAGATGATCGCCGGTGCGGTACCGGCCCCCGGCGCCTCGGCGAGCGCCGCCGCCCCCCGTGACGAGCAGTCGACGAGCGTCCTGGATGGCGACGAGCTCTCCGCGGCACAGGCGAGCTCCGCCTCGCGCTCCGCCTCGCCGCGTCCGCGCCCCGTCGTGAGCGATGACGACCTCGCGCGCGGGGAGGATGCCTACGCCAAGGCTCGCCGCCCCCGTTGGGTCGCGCCGCTCGTCGCGGCGTTCGTCCTCGGGGCCGTCGGGGTCTTCGCCGCGACCGACCCGCTGGGCGTGATGCCCGGCATCGTCGAGTCCTTCGATCGGGCCGCGAGCGATATGTACCCGAGCCGTCAGGTGGCCGAGACGGGCTCCGCCGAGGATTCCGCTGCCGAGATGGGGGAGTCGGGGGCCGGAGGGCCCGGCGATGCCCATGCGCTCTCCGATCCCGAGGCCTTCCAGGTGCTTTCCGCCGTGTATGCCGAGATCACCTCGTATCAGGACGCCCTGGGACCGGTGATCGAGACCTTCAACGGGCAATATCTCAACAAGGACTTCGATCAGCGCTCGCAGGCCTCCCGGGGCGCCTACGACCTGCGCGCGACCATCAAGCAGACCATGGATGAGCTCGATTCGCTGAGCCTTCCCGACGACACGGCCTATGCCGAGGACGTCGAGCACCTCAAGCAGCTCGCCACCTGGATGTTCAACCGCGTCGATGTCCTGTGCAAGTCCTGGGACATCTCGCTCGCGGTGCCGCAGGGCGAGCGCCCGGCCGACCACCAGGACGAGATCCTCGCACCCCTGCGCGAGGTATCCATGGTCAACGGCCGTGCGGTCGACGTCATCGAGTACGAGAAGAACGTCGCGGCCTGGAAGCCCGTCGAGAAGCGCTAGGCCGAGCCCTTGCCCGCCGCGTTCGGGCACGCCGCGTCGAGCGTGGTAAGATAGTTGCCATATGCACGTACGTTAGGGGGAGAATCATGTTCTTCAAGAAGACCCGCACGCCCGAGTACCAGCTCGTCGGCGATGAGAGCGCCGTCATCGAGACCTCGCAGGGCACCATCCGCGTGAAGCTCGATTGCGCGGGCGCCCCGATCCATGTCGCCAATTTCTGCGAGCTGTCCGTGATGGGGTTCTACGACGGACTCAAGTTCCATCGCCACGTCCCCGGTTTTGTGATCCAGGGCGGTTGCCCCAACACGCGCGATATGACGCCCGAGCAGGTCGCGGCCGGTCAGATGGGTCCCGATGGCCAGCCCGGCACCGGCGGTCCCGGCTGGAGCATCCAGGAGGAGTTCTCCACCAACCCGAACAACAGCCATGAGGACGGCGCCCTTGCGATGGCCCGCTCCATGGACCCCAATTCCGCCGGCTCCCAGTTCTACTTCTGCCTGGGTCCGCAGCACAACCTCGATTCCGGATACACCGTCTTCGGTTCCACGGTCGAGGGAATCGACGTCATCGGTCGCCTGCGCGCCGGTGACGAGATCCGTCATATCGAGATCGTCCACGAGGCGTAAGATCCTCCCCGCAGAATCGAAACGACCCGCACGCGTCTAAGGAGTACATGTGAACGCTCAAGTTTTCGAACAGGCCCGCAGCGCTTACCGCACCGGTGATTTCGCCGCTGCGGCCCAGCTGTTCTCCGCCGCCAAGGAGGGCGATGGCCCCTGGGGCGAGGCCGACCATCTCCGCGGCAATTCGCTCATGCGCCTCGGTCGTTACGCCGAGGCCGCGGCCGCTTACGCCGTCGCGTTGCAGGACGACGCGTACGGCAAGAAGGGCGCGCTGCTCACCAACCAGGGCAAGGCCCTCGTCGCCGCGGGCGATTTGGCCTCGGCGGTCTCCTCCTTCTCCTCCGCAACCCAGGATGCCAGCTACGCCACCCCGTACAAGGCCTACCTCGGCCTCGGCGGCGCGCTCGAGAAGCTCGGCAACCTCACGGAGGCCGGCGTGGCCTACCGCCAGGCGGCCATCGACGGCACCAATCCCGCCCCGGCCGGTGCCTTGGCGAGCCTCGGCGATTGCTTCGTCTCCCTGCAGCGTCCCGAAGATGCCATCGAGTCCTACCGCACCGCGCTCGACTTCGCCGGTCCGCGCGACGATGTGAGCTCCATCAACGCGGGCCTGGGCTGCGCCTATGCGGGCGCCAACCGCTTCAGCGACGCCCTCGACGCCTTCACCAAGGCCACCGCCGACGGCGTGTATCAGCTCACGGCCGACCAGGCGGCGGCCCGCGACCGCGCGCACGATGCGCTGTCCGCCTCCGCGGCCATGAGGCCGGCCGCCGATCCGTATGACACCGCGGTCGATCCGCTCGATCCGCTCGGGCAATCCGGCAACTTCATGCCCGATCCCTCCGACACCGGCTTCTTCACGCTCTCCGAGCATGAGATGGTCCAGCAGGACCGCGCCGAGGCGAAGGTCCGCCGCAAGCACCGCCACCTCGGGCTCAAGATCTTCCTCACCATCCTCGTCATCCTGGTCATCGCGGGCGGCGGCCTCGCCTTCGCCTACACCCGCGGATTCGGCTTCCCCACGCAGCAGGACACGCTCACCAAGCTGTTCGAGGCGGCTTCCTCCGATGCCCCGACCGATGAGTTCCTGGCTTCCGGTCTCGATGACAGCCAGCGTGCGGTCATCGTCGCGTCCATCCCCAAGGACGCGACCGCGACCATCGAGGGTATGGACGCCGGCATGAGCGAGACCAAGGCCACGGTCAAGGTGACGCTCAAGCAGGGCGGCGAGATGACCTATGAGGTCGACTTCACCCGCGAGGGGCTCGGGTGGGCTGTCTGTGCGATCGCCTCCGACTTCGGCGTCTCCGGCGATATGGCCTCCTCCGGTACCGATGGGGCCTCCGATTCCGGTTCCGAGAAGGACAAGGGCGGCGCTGAGGACTCCGCCGACTCGCTTACCGCTCAAGATCCGACCTCCGAGCCGTCCGGTGAGGACACTGCGCGGCAGTAGTTTCAGTGGACGGGTGATGCGTTTTCCGCGCATGTCGCCATCGATGCGCGGGCGGACGCTACACTTGTCCCAGCGAATCCCATGTGTTTGACGTAGGAGCAGACTTGTTTTCTCTGATGGATATGTTTTTCGGCCAGTACGACGGCGATCTGGCGATCGACCTCGGTACGGCCAATACCCTCGTCTCTGTGCGCGGCAAGGGCATCGTCATCCGCGAGCCCTCCGTCGTCGCCATCGATAAGAACGATGAGCGCATCCTGGCCGTCGGCATCGAGGCCAAGCGCATGCTCGGCCGCACGCCCGGCAATATCGTCGCCGTCCGCCCGCTCAAGGACGGCGTCATCGCCGATTTCGATGTGACTGAGGCCATGCTTCGCTACTTCATCGACAAGGCGAGCGAGAAGCGCTATCCGTGGACCCCGCGTCCGCGCGTGGTGGTGTGCGTCCCCTCCGGCGTCACTTCCGTCGAGAAGCGCGCCGTCTTCGAGGCGACCATCCAGGCCGGCGCGCGCCAGGCGTATCTCATCGAGGAACCCATGGCCGCCGCCATCGGAGCCGACCTGCCCGTCGAGGAGCCCACGGGCTCCATGGTCATCGACATCGGCGGCGGCACCACCGAGGTCGCGGTCATCGCCATGGGCGGCATCGTCGTCTCCCAGTCCATCCGCATCGCCGGAGACGAGTTCGACCAGGCGATTCTGCAGCACGTCCGTGATGCCTACAACCTCGCCATCGGCGAGCGCACCGCCGAGGACATCAAGATCAAGGTCGGTTCCGCCGTCCCGCTCAAGGACGAGCTCGACGTCGAGGTCAATGGCCGCGATGTGATCACGGGTCTGCCCAAGACCGTCCGCATCGAGAGCGAGGAGATCCGCCGCGCCCTCAACAAGCCGTTGGATGAGATGACCAAGGCCGTCAAGGACGCCCTCGATGCGACCCCGCCCGATCTTGCCTCCGACCTCATGTATTACGGCATCTTGCTCACGGGCGGCGGCGCCATGCTCCGCGGTCTGGATATCCGCCTGCGCGATGAGACGGGTGTCGCAGTCAACGTGAGCCCCACCGCGCTCGACAACGTCGTGAACGGCTGCGCGCGCGTTTTGGAGGCAAACGCCTTCGACGGCGGTTTCGTTCAGAGCAACGCGTAGCGGAAAGGTCGGCCTGTGCCGGGTAAGCCCAAGTATTCCTCCAATCTGCATAGCTCGAGACAATCAACGGGTGGTCGCCCGTTGATTGCTTTATGCCTCGTATCGCTGTTGCTCCTCACGTTTTATCTGCGTGAGGGAGATGCCGGCGCGATCCACTCCCTGCGCGGCGCCGCGATGACGATCACGTCTCCCGTTCGCATGCTGGGAGGTGCCGCCGCCACCCCGTTCAACGCCATCGGCAACGTGATCGGCAACGCCGGCGCCTCATCCGAGACGCTGTCGGAGCTCAAGGAGGAGAATGAGCGCCTGACCGCCAAGGTGGCCGAGCTCTCCGAGGCCCAGGAAACGGCCGCCCGGCTCGAGAAGCTCGTCGGTCTTCAGTCCACGTATGACCTGAAGTCGACCGCCGCCCGCATCATCGGGTCGACCGGCGACGCCTGGTCAAACGCCGTCATCATCGACAAGGGCTCCAATGCCGGTTTCGAGGTCGGCATGCCCGTGTGCAGCTCCGGCGGCGTCATCGGCCAGATCATCGAGGTCTCCGCAAACACTTCCACCGTGCGGCTCGTGAGCGATGAGCAGTCCGGCATCTCGGCCATGGTCCAGGGTTCGCGTGCGCAGGGCATGCTCCGCGGGCAGGCCGACGGCACCTTGCGGCTCGAGTACGTCGTCTCGGACGCGGAGGTGTCCGCCGGCGACATCATCATCACGTCCGGTATCGGCGGGTCGTTCCCCAAGGGGCTGCCGCTCGGCACGGTCGCCTCGATCAACCGTGCGGCGAACGCGGTGTATTACACGATCGTCGTGCGTCCCGCCTCCACCGCCGAGAACAACGAGGAGGTCCTCGTCATCACCTCGTTCGAGGATGATCAGATCGCCTCCGATGAGGAGGTCGCCGCGGCCAACGACGCGCCTCAGGGCGGTCAGGCAAAGCAGCAAGACGATGCATCCGATCAAGACGGCGCCGCCGATGCGGACGCCCCGGCTGGCGCTTAGGAGGTAGCCCATGGCATTCGAACTCAACGGCTCCGGGCCCTCCCGCAGGCGCCTTTCGGGCATCGCCCTGGTGTGCGTCCTTTTGCACTTGGCCCTCGCCCCGCAGATCCACATCTTCGGCGGAGTATTCAACTTCATGCTCGTGCTCACGGTGTCGCTGGCGATCTCCCTCGATTCCCGCACTATGGTCTACGTCGGCTTCTTTTCGGGCCTTTTGTACGATCTCACCACGACCGGGCCCGTCGGGTTGATGTCGCTGCTGCTCGCGCTCGTGGGATACGGCGTGGCCCTCGTGTCACGCGGGCTTGCCTCCGGCGTCGGCATGGAGACGCTCCGCGTCGTTATCGCAGCCATACTCGGCGTCAATCTCATCTACTCGGTTGCCATGCTCGGCCTCGGTGTCGAGTCGAGCGCGCTCGTCGCCGTGGGCGTCCACGGCCTCGCGTCGACGGTGCTCGATGTCCTTGCGAGCATTCCCTTCCTGCTCATGGCGGGCTCCTCCGCCTCCCAGCGCGGGTTCTCCTCGCGCGGTCTGGGCTATGGACGCGGGTCGCGTTTCAAGGGCTTGAAGTAGGTCGCACCCATGGATGCCCAGCTCATCGTCATCATAGCCGGCGTTATTCTGCTCGTCGCCATCATCGGGTCGCTGCTGTTCCTCAAGGGGTACTCGGGCAAGTTCACCTTCGACACCCAAAACGGCACGCGTCCGCGCGCCTCCGAGGGGGAGGGGTCCACCCAAGGCGTCAAATCCAACGGACGCTTCAAGCTCCTCACCGCCGGAGTCGGTGCGGTGTTCTCCGCCATCATCGCAAAGCTGTGGAGCATGCAGATGGTGTCGTCGGACTATTACGATGCCCTCGCCGAGAAGAACCAGACGCGCACGGTGACCACGCCGGCCCCGCGCGGGCGCATACTCGATCGCAACGGGGTCGCCATAGTGGACAACCGGCCCTCGCTCGCCATCACGGCCTACCGAGACCTTGCGGACGACCCGGTCACGGTCCGCCATCTCGCCAATGTGCTCGGCATGCCCTACATGGCCGTCTTGCGCAACATCCAGAACAACACCGAGGGTCCGCAGAGCCCGCATACCGTCGCCACCGATGTGAGACGTTCGACCGTCGCCTACATACAGGAGCACATCGACCTGTTCCCCGGCGTCTATATCGCCGAGCGCACCGAGCGCGCCTATCCGTTCGGCACGCTCGCCTGCCACGTCGTCGGATACACCGGAACGGTCACGCAGGAGCAGCTCGACGCCCAGAAGGACGAGAATGCCAGCTCCGGATCGATCGTCTACCAGCATGGGGACATCGTCGGCCAGGCCGGCATCGAGTACCACTACGAGAACCTGCTGCAGGGCATCCGCGGTGAGCAGACCGTCAAGGTCGACGCCAACGGCAACGTGACGGCCCAGGCGGGCGCCGTCCCCGCAGAGCCCGGCAGCGATATCAAGCTCACGATCGACGTGAAGATCCAGCAGGCCTGCGAGGAGGGCCTCAAGATCAGCCAGGAGATCGCCGAGCGCACCGGATACCCGGGAGGGGCGGGCGCCTGCGTCTGCCTCGACTGCACCAACGGCGACGTCCTGGGCATGGCGAGCTTCCCGTCGTTTGACCCGTCGGTGTTCGTCGGGGGCATCTCCTCCGATATCTGGTCAGAGCTCAACGATGACAAGGGCGGCCGCCCGCTGGTCAACCGCGCCGTGGGCGGTCAATACATGTCCGCCTCCACCATCAAGCCCCTGAGTTCCTTCGCCGGCATGGAATACGGCGTGTACACCGCCGAGACCCGCTCCGATTGCAGGGGATGGTGGACCGGTCTGGGCGAGGGCAGCGGCAAGTGGTGCTGGCTGCACAAGGGGCATGGCGTGCGCGGGCTGCAAGACGGCATCCGGGACTCTTGCGACGTGGTCTTCTACGATCTTGGCAAGAACTTCTTCTACGCCGATCACGACACCGAGGGCTTGCAGGAGATGTTCCGCCGTTGGGGCCTGGGGGCAAAGACGGGCATCGATCTGCCCGCCGAGGGCACGGGTCGCGTCCCGGACGCCGAATGGAAAGAGAGTTACTTCAAGGATTGGTCCGCCGAGGAGCGCGCGTGGAACGCCGGTGACATGACCAACATCGCCATCGGGCAGGGCGATATCCTCGTCACGCCCATCCAGATGGCGACGGCATATGCGGGCATCGCCATGGGCGGCGTGGAGTACACGCCCCACGTCCTGCATTCGGTCGTCGCCCGCGACGGTCAGGGAGATGCCTTCACCTTCGAACCGAAGAAGCGCCTGACGGTCGAGCTCAAGAACCAGGACTCCCAGATGGGCGTCGTCCACGCGGGACTCCACTCGATGATCTACGAGGAGTCGCCCTCCCTCGCCGAGCACTTCAAAAATCTTCCCGTCCAGGTGGCCGGCAAGTCCGGCACGGGCGAGAAGGTGGGGGAGGAGCTGTACGGCTGGTTCATCGCGTACGCCCCCTTCGACGATCCCAAATACGTGGTGGCAACGTTGTTGGAGCAGGGCGGGTTCGGCGGCACGTGCTCCATGCCCGCGGTGCGACACGTCCTCGGCGCCATTTACGATTGCCCCGACCCGCTTGAGTACGTCGGCGGAGATACCTCGAGGTAGGTGAGGAACATGGCTCAAGATACGCTTTCGCGCGTGAACAAGAAGATGGGCGCCAACCGGGCGGGCTTGCGGCAGAAGGTCAGCGTGCCCGTCCTCGTGGCCTGGATGCTCCTGCTCGCCTACGGCTCCTTCGTGATCTGGACCGCATCGCTCACCATATCCGAGGCCTCCTTCGTGCGTCAGCTCATCGGCATCGGCCTCGGTCTTTTCCTGGCGTTCCTGTGTTGGAGGTCCGATTTCTCGGGCTTGGCCGGCATGGCGACCGTCCTGCTCGTCGTCGACCTTCTCGTGCTGTTCAGCCCCTACATCCCCGGCCTCTCGTACAACGCCAAGGGCATGACCGGATGGATCAAGATCCCGTTCATCGGGCTCACCTTCCAGCCGGTCGAGCTCGCCAAGCTCATCACGATCTTCTTCGTGGCCTCGCTCGGCGCTCAGTACAACGGGCGCATCGATTCCGTGAGGGAGTACGCCAAGCTCTGCGCGATGCTCATCGTCCCGTTCGGGGCCGCCGTGGTCGCGGGCGATTTGGGCAGCGGCTTGGTGATCTTCTTCGCCGGCGCCGCCATCATCATGATGAGTGGTCCCAGGAAGGAATGGGTGCTGTGCACCGTCGCGCTGATCATCGGCCTCGTCTCGATCATGCTCGCCCTCGACTCGGTCCTCGACGGCATGCTGGGGCGCGACGTCTTGCTCAAGCAGTACCAGATGAACCGCCTGCTCGTCTTCATCGACCCCGAGTCCGACACCTCCGGCGCCGGCTACAATTTGCTGCAGTCCATGATCGCCGTGGGCTCGGGGGGCTTTTTCGGCAAGGGGGTGGGCAACGCCTCTCAGGCCGGCGCGGGCTTTCTGCCCGAGGCCCACACCGACTTCGTGTTCGCGCTGCTGTCCGAGGAGTTCGGCTTCGTCGGCGCCCTCGTGCTGCTCGGCTTGTTCGCGTTCCTGATCTTCTCGACGATTCGCGTTGCCCATCGGTCCGATTCCCTGTTTTTGCAGCTCGCGTGCGTCGGCATCGTGGCCATGTGGACCTTTCAGCTGCTCGAGGAGGTCGGCATGTGCATCGGGCTCATGCCCATCACCGGCATCCCGCTGCCCTTTGTCAGTTTCGGGTCGTCGTCGATGCTCATGCAGTGCGCGGCCGTGGGCATCGTCCAGTCGGTCTGGCGCGTGGGCAATAAGTCCGTATAGGCCCATCCGGGCCCTGCTGTATCTTCCGTATTGGTTTGAGAGTTTCGAGGAGTGACATGAGGATTCCCGTAGATTCTGTCGTTGATGCCCTCAAGATGGGCGCGAGCGTCCAAGGCGATGTCGACGCTCCGGTGCGCGTGGCGGTCTACCTCGATGAGGGAGCCCCCTCCCATATCGTCTCGTGTTTACGGGAGGCACTGGTGCCGCAAACGACTTCGGGGCTCGTGCGGGTCGCGCGTCTCGATGCGCCCACGTTTTCCGTCAAGGCCGATTCCGACGTCGCCTTGGTGGTGAGCTCGGGCAGCGCGCTTTTGCAAGATCGCGTCCAGCAGATCGCGATCGCGGGCGTCCCGACCGTGGTCCTATGCGAATCCAGCGTCGAGGCGCCTTTCATCCAGCATGACACGGCGATGCTCGGCCTGATCGCCGCGAGTGACGCGACGCACCTGCTCTCCTCGCTCGCGCGCTGGATTTTGGACCGGACCGACAAGGACACCGCCTTCGCCGCTAATTTCCCCTTCATGCGCATCTCCGCCGCGATGCGCGTGGTGCGGTCGGCGACCATGGCAAACCTCGCCACCGGCGCGCTCTTCTTCATGCCCGGCGCGGATTTTCCCGTCATGACCATGACGCAGCTCGGCATGATGCTCAAGCTCGCCGCGGTGTTCGGCAAGCCCATGCGGCCCGAGCGCGCATATGAGGCCGCCCTGGTACTCGGAGGTGCGCTCGCCATGCGCGCCGGGGCGCGGGCGGTCTCCCGCCGCTTCGGGCGCCCGGGGGTGCTCCTCAAGGTTCTCGTCGCAGGGGCCGGGACGTTCGGCATGGGGTGCTGCCTCAGCGCCTATTACGAGCGCGATGTCGATTACGCCCCTCTGAATGACTTCTTCCGCGGCGCGTTCGCCCGGGCGAAGTCCCTGTTCGTCCCGGAGGTCCCGACGGTCGGGTAGGCGGTCTCTGGGCGGCGCGGACCTGCCGTGCGTCTCCCGTCCCGTTCGCCCGCGTCGCGACGATGCGCCATCATTCCCGACGCCCGTGGCTGTTTTCACGTTAAGCCCCCGATAAGGAGGATTCATGCGAGTTCCCTACGAGAACCGCTTCCATGAGCTTGAACCGTTGCTCGCCCGTGTCGAAAAGCCCACGCGCTACATCGACCACGAGTGGGGGGCGTTGTACAAGCCGGAGGCCGAGCACCGCTGCGTGTTGATCTATCCCGACGTATACGAGGTGGGCCTGCCCAATCAGGGCATCGCCATCCTGTACCGCAATCTCAACGAGGCCCCGGGCCTTTCGTGCGAGCGCGGCTACATCCCGTGGGTCGACATGGCCGATGAGATGCGAGCAGCCGGAATCCCGCTGCTGTCGCTCGAAGGAGCCGCCCCGGTCGCGTCTTTCGACATCGTCGGGTTCCATGTCCCGCATGAGATGGCGTGCACCAACTATCTCGAGGGCCTCGACCTCGCGGGCATCCCGCTTCACGCCGCGGACCGCGGCGAGGACGACCCCATCGTCATTTGCGGCGGCCCCTCCGTGTACAACCCCGAGCCCCTTGCGCCGTTTTTCGACTGCATGATGATCGGCGAGGGCGAGGAGCAGATCGTCGAGTTCTGCCAGCGTCATCGCGAGCTGCGCGACGCCGGCACCCCCCGTGCCGAGATGCTTCGCGAGCTTTCGAAGATCGGGGGCGTCTACGTGCCGTCCCTCTACGAGGTGCGTCATGACGGCCCCTGCTCGCCGCACGGCTACACGGTCCCGCGCGAGGGCGAGGAGGTCCCCCCGGTCGTGTACAAGCGCGTGGTGAGGGACTTCGGCGCCACCAACCCGGTGCCGCAGGCCGTCGTGCCCTACATGCAGATCGTTCAAGACCGCCTCTGCGTCGAGGTGCTGCGCGGTTGCGCCCGCGGTTGCCGGTTCTGCCAGGCCGGCATGACGTATCGCCCCGTGCGCGAGCGCTCCGCCGACCAGGTGGTCTCCGCCGTCACCGGCGGCCTGTCCCACATGGGCTACGACGAGGTCTCGCTCAACTCGCTCTCCACCACCGACCACTCCAAGTGCGCAGAGATGCTCAACCGTCTGAACAAGCGCCTGGGCGATACCGGCATCTCCATCTCCGTGCCGTCCCAGCGCCTCGACTCCTTCGGCGTGGACATGGCCGCCGCCGTGGCGGGGGAGAAGAAGGGCGGCCTCACGTTCGCGCCCGAGGCCGGCAGCCAGCGCATGCGCGACATCATCAACAAGAACGTGACCGAGGAGGATCTCGAACGCGCCACGCGCGCCGCGTTCGAGGCCGGTTGGCGCCGCGTCAAGCTGTACTTCATGATGGGCCTGCCGGGGGAGACCGATGAGGACATCGTCGCCATCGCCCAGCTCGCCGACCATACGCTCGAGATCGCGCGCGAGGTCGTTCCCAAGGAGCAGCGCGGCGGTATATCCGTCTCCATCTCCGTATCGGTGTTCATCCCCAAGGCCCACACGCCGTTCCAGTGGTGCCCGCAGCTCGACGACGCCGAGGTCAAGCGCCGCCAGCAGCTTTTGTTCCGCTCGGTGAGGAACCGCGCGGTGAGGATACACTGCCACGACGCCGCCACCTCGCTCGTCGAGGCGGTTATGAGCCGCGGCGGTCGCGACATCGCCCCGCTCATCGAGGGCGCCTGGAGGCGTGGGCAGCGCTTCGACGCGTGGACCGAGCAGTTCGAGCTCGGTCGCTGGGAGCAGGCCGCATCCGAGCTCGGCATGGACCTGAGGGCGCTGGCCCAGGAGTCCTTCGAGCTCGATTGGCGCCTGCCCTGGGAGCATGTGAGCCCCGGCGTGTCCCGCGGGTTCCTCCTGCGAGAGTACCGCCGATCGCTCGAGGGCGTCACCACGCCCGACTGCACGCGCGAGTCCTGCACCGGCTGCGGCGTGTGCCCGACATTGAAAGCCGACAACGTCTTGGTTGGTGAGCGCGCATGACGAACGTATCCGAGCCCACGCTTTTCCGTCTCCGGGTGGCCTACCCCAAGCTCGGGCGCCTCAAGTACCTCGGTCATCTCGAGCTGATCCACACCGTCGAGCAGGTCGTGCGCCGCTCCAAGCTGCCCTATGCGGTCACGCAGGGCTTCTCCCCGCACATGCGCATCGCCTACACCTCGGCGCTGCCGGTGGGCACGTCCTCCACGGCGGAGTACTTCGACGTGTACCTAACCGAGCTCGTACCCGCCGAGGACGCGTTGAGGCGCTTGCAGAACGCCGCTCCGGTCGACCTGCGTCCGATCGACGCCGCATACGTGGAGCTTCGCCGGCCGGCGCTCACCGCCGAGATCAACGAGGTCCATTATCTGCTCGAGCTCATGGTCGAGCCCACGCTCGAGGTGTCGGACGACGCGCTCTCGCAGGTGCTCTCCGGTTGGCGCGATCGCGGGGTCGAGATCGCGTACCGCAGGGGCAAGAAGGTGAAGTCCCTCGACGTGCGTCGCCTGCTCAAGGACTGCAGCCACATCGTCATGCCGGATGGACGCATCTGGCTGGAACTCGACACGCTCTGCGACAACGACGGGTCGCTCCGCCCCGAGATCATCATCGCGGCGCTCGACCAAGCCCTGCGCGGACTGGAGCCGGGTGTCGATGAGGAGATCGTGTCCACGGGAATCCAGCGTCTCGCGACGTTCACGTCGTATAATGTGGAACGCTGCTCGCAGCGCATACGTGTCGACGGTTCAGGCGAGATTCACCCCCTGGGGCATGAACTTGAGGCGCCGCGCGGTAGCCTCTCGGCGCGGTCTGCTGCGGAGGCTTTGTCGAACCTGTGAATATGCAGGGAAAACGTTGTATATATCCGTTGACGCGCCATAATCCACCTGATACCATATCCGACTGTTGCACAACTGATGCATGAAGGGCAAGAACATGTACGCAATCGTTTCTACGGGCGGCAAGCAGTATAAAGTCGCCACCGATGACGTCATCACCGTTGAGAAGATCGAGGGCGAGGCCGGTTCCAAGGTCGAGCTCGAGGTCATCTTCCTGAACGACGGCAAGAAGATCGTCACGGATCCTGCCAAGCTCGCCAAGGCTAAGGTCACTGCTGAGATCCTGGAGCAGTTCAAGGGCGAGAAGCAGCTCGTCTACAAGTTCCACAAGCGCAAGCGCTACCACCGCCTCAAGGGCCACCGTCAGCAGCTCACCAAGCTGAAGATCACCAAGGTCCAGGCCACCTCCCGCGCCAAGAAGACCACCAAGGTCGAGGAGCCTGAGGCTCCCGTCGCCGAGTAGTCGACCATTTATAGTTAGTTAGAGAGCAGGTACCTGACATGGCACACAAAAAAGGTCTCGGTTCCTCCCGCAATGGTCGCGACTCTCGCGGCCAGCGTCTGGGCACCAAGCGTTTTGACGGTCAGACCGTGAAGGCCGGCGAGGTTCTCGTCCGCCAGAACGGCACCCACATCCACCCCGGCGAGAACGTCGGCCGTGGCAAGGATGACACCCTCTTCGCCCTCGTCGAGGGCAAGGTCAAGTTCACCAAGGGGCTCAAGCACCGCGTGAACGTGCACCCTGTTGAGGCGTAGTTCTCACCCTTTTGCATTCGCATCTTTTGGGAGACCCTCTGAGCGTTTCGCCCGGAGGGTCTCTTTCGTGTAAAAGGGTCGTGTGTGCAAAAGGGGACGGGTACAAATTGCGCATCTTCATTTGGTAAGCTAGATGCCGTGATCGCGGCGGATGCTCGGCAGGCGAGCTCCGTTTCGATGGGTTCAACGCATCCGTCCCTTTTTCACATAAGGCTTGTCAACACTCAAGGAGGGGCTGTGTCCCAGTTCACCGATATCTGTCGTATCAACGTCAAGGGCGGCGACGGCGGCGCCGGTTGCATGTCGTTCCGTCGAGAGGCATTTGTTCCCAAGGGCGGCCCCGACGGTGGCGACGGCGGTCATGGGGGAGATGTCGTCATCCAGGCCGACGCCCAGCTCTCGTCGCTTATCGATTACCGCTTCAAGCACCATTTCCGCGCCGAGGCCGGCACGCACGGCAAGGGTTCGCGCAAGGACGGTGCCGACGGCAAGGACCTCGTCCTCAAGGTGCCCATGGGCACGGTCATCCGAGAGCTCGATCCCACGACGATGGAACCCGCCTACGATCTCGCCGATCTCACGCACGACGGCGAGCGCGTCGTGGTGGCCCCCGGCGGCACCGGCGGTTTGGGCAATCCGCATTTCGTGACGTCCACGCGTCGCGCCCCGGCGTTCGCCCAGAAGGGCGAGCCGGCGATCGAGCACTGGATCGAGCTCGAGATGAAGCTCATGGCCGATGCGGCGCTCGTGGGCTTCCCGAGCGTGGGCAAGTCCTCGCTCATCGCGCGCATGAGCGCCGCCCGCCCCAAGATCGCCGACTACCCCTTCACCACGCTCGTCCCCAACCTCGGTATGGTCCGCGCCGGCGAGTATTCCTACGTCGTCGCCGACGTCCCGGGCCTCATCGAGGGTGCGGCCGAGGGCAAGGGCCTGGGCCATCAGTTCCTGCGCCACGTCGAGCGTACCGCGCTGATCTTGCATGTGGTGGATATCACGGGCAGCTATGAGGGGCGCGATCCGCTCGAGGACTACCGCATCATCAACGACGAGCTCCGCCGGTATGCTTCCGAGCTCGCCGACCGCCCGCAGATCGTCGTCGCCAACAAGTGCGATGCCTCCGGCGTCGCCGAGCGCGTCCAGGCGCTCAAGATGGCCGCCCTCGAGGACGGTCATGAGTTCTTCGCCGTCTCCGCCCTCACGGGTGCCGGTCTGCAGACGCTCATGCTCGCCTGCGGCGAGCGTGTCAACGAGCTCCGACGCGCCATCGCCGAGGAACAGGCTGCCGCCCCCGCCTTCGATGAGGAGAAGTGGGAGCGCGCCCGCAAAGCCCGCGACAAGCGTTTCCGCGTGCTTGAGGAGGAGCCGGGCGCCTGGCGCGTCACGGGCACCAATCTCGAGCGGATGGTCGTCCAGACCGACTGGGAGAATGAAGAGGCCATCATCTACCTGCAACACCGTATGGCTCGCATGGGCGTGGACGACGCCCTCATCAAGGCCGGTTGCCGTAACGGCGACGAGGTCCGCATCCTCGGCTATGCCTTCGATTTCGAGGGCGTCGATGACGAGGGGGATTGCGAGGACGACGCCGAGTTCCCGGAGCCCGACGCCGCTTGCGACGAGTTTTCGGTCGAGGATTGCCAGCCCGAGGCTGGTGAGGAGGGTCCCGATGTCCTCTCGTGATCGGCTCCTGCCCCTGCTCGGCGAGGATCCCGAGCGAACGTACCGCCTGGGTATCATGGGCGGTACGTTCGACCCGATACACTACGGGCACCTGGTCACCGCCGAACAGGCGCGCGAGGCGCTCGACCTCGACCTGGTGCTGTTCATGCCCGCCGGTTCCCCTGCGTTCAAGCAGGGCAAGCACGTGAGCGACCCCGAGGATCGCTATGCGATGACGGTGTTGGCGACCGCGGCGAACGAGGCGTTTTACGCCAGTCGATTCGAGATCGATCGACCCGGAGTCACCTACACGGTCGACACCCTCGGTGAGTTGCGAGCGCGCTATCCCGACAACGTCGAGCTCTACTTCATCACGGGGGCGGATGCGATCATGGATATCCTGGGCTGGCATGATGCCGAGCGCCTCGCGTCCCTCGCGACGCTGATCGCCGCGACCCGTCCGGGCTACGATATCGAGACGGCCAAGGCCCGCATCGCCGCCTCGGGCATCGATTTCGATGTCCGCTATATCGAGATCCCCGCACTGGCCATCAGCTCGTCCAGCATTCGCGCGCTCGTGCGCGACGGCAAGAGCGCGCGCTATCTCACGAGCGAATCGGTGATGGGATATATCCGCAAGAACGACTTGTACGTTACGGGAGCATGATCATATGACGCTTTCAGATGAACAGATCGCCCAACTCGATGCCGTTCGCGCGAAGCTCGAGGTGCGCATGGCCGAGAAACCTCGCCGTTACCAGCACTCCCTGGGCGTCGCCGAGACCGCCTGCAAGATCGCCCGCGCCTACGATGTCAATTGCTTCTCGGCCGCGCTCGCCGGACTTTTACATGATTGGGACAAGGTCCTGGACGATCACGAGCTGCTCGTGCGCGCGGCGCAGTACGGTGTTCGCGTCGCCGGTTCCCCCTCGGCCGCCGTGGGATTGCTGCACGGCCCCGTGGCCTCCTATGAGCTGCCGCATATCTTCGAGGGCATCGACGCCTCCGTGTGCCAGGCGGTTGCTCGGCACACGGTCGGTGCGGTCGATATGACGCCGCTCGACATGGTCGTGTTCGTCGCCGATGCGATCGAGCCCGGCCGTCACGGCGATTACGCCGATCGACTGCGCGCGATGGTGGGGGAGTCCTCTTTGGAAGAGCTGTTCTTCCAGACCTTCGCCCAGGGTCTCGTTTATGTGATTTCGGGTGGGCGCTATCTGTACCCGACCGCCATCGACATCTATAATGCGTACGCAGCAAAGCGCACGCGCTAACCGATCACAGGAAAGGTTCTCCATGACTGACATGACCGACGATCAGCTTCTCGACTACGCCTCCGGTCTGGGCGCGCATGCCGCCGAGGGTAACGCCTCCGTCGAGCGCAGCGCCGCTTCCCCCTCCACCTCCGGTGTCCCCGCCATCGAGGTGGCCCGTGCCGCCGCCGACGCGGCGTCGTTCAAGGGCGCCGAGGATATCTGCATCATCGACCTCACCGATCTCTCCGATGTCTGCGATTACTTCGTGCTCGCCACCGGCAACAACACGCGGATGGTCGACGCCATCGTCGACGAGGTCGAGGAGAAGGTCGCCCAGGCCTATGGCGAGCATCCGTTCTCGATCGAGGGTCGCGAGGAGCGCAACTGGATCCTCATGGACTACGGTTCGGTCGTCGTCCACTCCTTCACCCCCGAGGCGCGCGAGTACTACCGCCTCGAGAAGCTTTGGGGCGACGCCCCCGTCATCGAGCTGTAATTTCGCAGCATCCCCTTTCGCTGATTTCGTCTGAATATGAGGGCGGGCCATGTGGTCCGCCCTTTGTCATTCCCACTGGACTTCTTTCAGTTGGTCTCGCACCGTATCCGGTGGGCACGCACGGCGTAGTGTTTGTAGAGCGCCGCGAATTGGCCGCGGTACTTCGGCGCCCACGGCTTATCCCGACCGCAGAAGTGCAGGATCGCGGTGTTGTCCATAACCCAATCGAGCGTTGCCTCCCCGCCGGTGCGAATGATGTTGTCTGCGTATTTGCGAGCGTCGTAGTTCCATACCTGATCGGGGATGGGCAAGGTGCGCTCACCATACAGGGAGTTGAAGATATCCTGGTCGGGGAAGAGCAACTTTCGATCGTTCTCCTCGGCAAAGGAGAGGAGCTCATCGGGTTTGATGAGCTCCTTGGCGCGTGTCATGTCCATGAGGATCACGCCGGTGTTGAAGTAGAGCTCGCTCGTGTTGAGGCGCACGTTGTTGAGGGCCGTCGCCGGGTGAATTGCATCGGTATGAGACGCGGCGGCGAATGCGCTGCCGCCCAGCTCGATGTCAAAGAGCGGCGCGAGCGGATTAATGATGAGGATGTCCGGGTCGAGATACAAGACGCGATCGATCGGGGCGTCGATGACGTGCGGCGCCAGCATGCGGTAGTACATCTCCTGCGGATACCGCTCGCTCGTGCGGGCATGCGAGAAGAGCTCCCGGTCCACTATGCGAGGTGCCAGCTCGATCTTGATGCGGCCGCAAAACACCGCGAGCGCGTCGAGTGCCGGCCTTGGGATGCCGCGGTGCAGGAGCCAGACCCGAATGTCTTCATCCCGGTTGTTCGCACGCAACGACAGCAGCATGGTCCGTACCGGGCAAAGGTAGCCTTCGTCGCAGGTGATGACGATTTCAAGGGTGCGCTGCGCCATGGGTCTCCTTAACGAAGTCGATGGGCGATGTGATCGTGGCGGCTTGCGGGCCGTGTTTTCCCTTGTACCCGCAACTCGATGTGTCATCGTGCGCGCGCTCGAGGGGGTGCGGGATTGAGCGTTTGTGCCGATGTGCAATTTGTACCTGTCCCCAATTGCGCATCTTCGGGCGGGTTCTGCGAGAGGAACTTCGCAGGGTCGACGAGGTCCGTGCCGAAACGGGTGCTCCGGCCGAAGGACACCGCGTCGTTGCCAAAACGCTCTCTCAGCGCGTCGAGCGTCACGGCGAGTTCTCGCCTGTCGCTTGCCATGGCGCCCCGTTCGTCGACGCTGCAGAAGAGATCCGTTTGAACTCCGTGGCGATCGGGCCCGAAATCGCTCACCCCCACACCGGCCAGGCGGACGCGCATCCCCTCGGTCCATACCGAGGCCAGCAGGTCGCATGCGACCGCCCCGAATACGTTCTCATCGTCAGTCGCGTGCGCGAGCTTGCGCTGGATCGTCCTGCCCTCGCCAAAGGAATATCTGAGCTTGAGCGTGACGGTGCGGCCCGCCAGGCCACGGCGGCGCAATCTGGCGCCCACTGACTCGGAGAGAAGCTGTATCGCCGCCCTGACGTCGTCATAGTCGGTGAGGTCGTGCGCGAAGGTCCGCTCGTTGCTGACTGACTTGACGTCGTCGGGGGCGTCGATGGCCCTCACTTCGCTCAGCTCACGGCCGGCCGCCCTGTTTCGCACGATCTCGGCGTTGACGCCGAAGATGGGGGCGAGCAGGCCATCGGATGCCTCGGCGAGCTGCCCGAGCGATCGTATTCCGACGTGGATCAGGGCGCTTTCGGCGGCGGCCCCGATGCCGCTCATGGCGCGGACGGGGAGCGGGGCGAGAAATCCGCGTTCGGTCCCCGGAGTCACGACGGTGAGCCCGCGGGGCTTGTCGCGCTCGCTTGCGATCTTGGCGACGGTCTTGTTGCACCCCAATCCGATCGAGCAGGTGATACCCAGGTCGGAGACGCGCCTGGAGATGCGCTGTGCGATCTGTATGGGGTGCTCGTCGCAGAACCTGCCGGGGCTGATGTCGAAGAACGCCTCGTCGATCGAGACGCGTTCGACGAACGGGGTCTCATCTTCGAGGATGGCAATCACGCGCGCGCTCATCTCGCGATAACGATCGAAGTGGCCGGCCGTCCAGATGGCGTTCGGGCACAGGCGCTTGGCCTGAGCCGAAGACATGGCCGAGTGAACTCCGTAGGTCCGTGCCTCATATGAGCACGTTGAGACGACGCCGCGCTTCTCGGGTGAACCGCCCACGACCACGGGCCTTCCACGCCATTCGGGATGGTCGAGCTGCTCGACGCTTGCAAAGAACGCATCGAGGTCCATCAGCCCGATTGCGGGGCCGCTCCACGACCCGAAGAGCTCCGGGGCAAGACCGTATGTATGTTCGCTTGTGTCCATGACGTCAGTATATCGATAAGTGCCGATGTACGCTGCATGAACATGCTTGCATTCGCGCAAATCTCAGATAAGATATGGATTTGCTTGCGACTTTCCAAATGAAGCCGGTCTCAAACGCTTCCCGTCGAGTCGTTTGGCACGGTAATTGTCCTGGTTAGGAATGCAGCAATCGCTGCGCAAAAGAAGGAGTTTGCATGGCTGTCAAGATCCGCCTCGCTCGTCACGGTTCCAAGAAGCGTCCGTACTACCGCGTCGTCGTCGCCGACTCTCGCACCCGTCGCGATGGTCGCCCCATCGAGGAAGTCGGTCGCTACAACCCGATGACCACCCCCAAGACCATCTCCCTCGACCTCGAGAAGATCGCCGATTGGCAGTCCAAGGGCGCTCAGCTCACCGACGCCGTCGCCGCTCTGGTGAAGGCCGCCAACGAGGGCGAGAAGGCCGCCGCCGCCCCCAAGAAGTCCAAGAAGCAGCTCGCCAAGGAGGCCGAGGAGGCCGCCCGCAAGGCCGAGGAAGAGGCCGCTGCCGCCGCCGAGGCTTCCGAGGAGTAAATCGTGTCTGAGGAGCTGCTCTTGGAATCCCTCGTTGATGAGGCCAACGATGCCACCGAGGCGGAGGAGCTCGTCTCCGACCGTATCGCCGATCTCGTCGAGTATCTCGTCTGCAGCATCGTCGACGATGCCGACGCAGTTTCGCTCGAAGTGATCGACGGTGCCGATTCGTCGACCATCGAGGTCACCGTCGCGGAGGGCGATGTGGCCAAGGTCATCGGTCGTCATGGTCGCACCATCAAGGCCGTCCGCACGCTTGCCCGCGCCCTCGCTGCTCGTCTCGACACTTCCGTCGAGGTCGAGGTCCTGGGTTAGGCCCGTGCGCGCCGCTTATAAGAACATCGCCCGCGTGGTTCGCCCACACGGCACCAAAGGGGAGGTTCTCGTGGCTCCGCTACGAGGCCTTCCCCTTTTGCTTGTCGAGTCGATGCAGGTGCATCTGACCCCTCCCGCTCTCAAGCGAGAGCGCATCTCGACCGTCGAATCCGTTTCCCTCGCGCCCGAGGGCGCCCGCGTGCGATTTTCCTGCTCCCGCAATCTCGATGATGCCGAGGGCCTGACGGGTTGCCATGTCCTCGCCTCCTGCGATGACTTCGAGCTCGATCGCCTCGATTCGGCCGTCGACGATCTGCTGGACCGTCCGGTCGTCGACGATCGGTTCGGTGATTTGGGTCGTATCGTCGAGGTCATGGAGACCCCCGCAAACGACGTCTGGGTGCTGGACGGCTCCCCGTATGGGGAACTTTTGATACCCGTCATCGATGAGGTCGTTGTCGGGCTGCCCGAGGAGGGGCCCATCGCCGTCCACGTCATGGACGGTCTGCTCGATCTCTAAACGCCGAGAGGAGTGCTCATGCTCATCGAGACCCTCTCGGTCTTTCCCGAGCTTTTCGAACCGTATATGTCCACCTCGATCATGGGCCGCGCCCGCGCGCGGGGCCTGTTCGACTTTGCCGCGTATGACTTGCGCGATTGGACGCACGACCGGCATCGCACGGTGGACGATGCGCCATTCGGCGGCGGCGCGGGCATGCTCATGAAAGTCGAGCCCCTTCATGAGGCGATCCGCGATATCTCATCGAGGGGGGAGGGCCGTCCACGCGTCGTGTTCTTCACCCCGTGCGGAGAGCCCTTCACGCAAGAGGTCGCCGTACGGCTCTCGGCATGCGATCGGCTCCTATTCGTCTGCGGGCGTTACGAGGGCATGGATGAGCGGGCCTACGATTTCGCAGATGAGCGCCTGTCCATCGGCGACTACGTCCTGACCGGCGGCGAGCTTCCCGCACTTGTGGTCTCCGATGCCGTGATCCGCTTGATTCCCGGAGCCCTCGGCAACGATATGGGAAGCGTCGATGAATCGTTCTCGACCGCCGATGACGGTGGTTTGCTCGAGTACGCGCAATACACGAGGCCCGCTGATTTCAACGGGTCGTCCGTACCGGACGTCCTGCTCTCCGGCGATCACGCCCGAGTGGCGGCGTGGCGCCGCTCGAACGCCATCGAGCGCACGTGCCGCTGGCGCCCCGACCTCATCGACACCGCGCGCCTGAGCGATGACGAGCGTCGACGCGCGCTCGAGCTGATCGAGCGATTCCATGCCGTGGATGCCGCGTGCGACGGGGAGGCTTTCGATGAGTGATGCCCTTGAGACCCTTGGCCGCACCTCCGCATCATTCGAGGCCTCCGATGATGCCGGGCGCCCACTTGGGCCCGGTCGCGAGCCCAAGTGGAGGGGCCTTCTCGAGTGGCTGGGCGTCTTCGCCATCGCCCTGGTCGTTTTCACCCTGATTCGCGTGTTCGTCGTCTCGCCATTCCTGGTTCCGAGCGGCTCGATGGAACCGACCATCCTCATCGGCGATCAGGTCTTCGCCCAGCGTGTCAGCGCGCACCTCGGTGACACCCCCGAGATCGGCGACATCGTCGTGTTCAGGAACCCCGTCGCCGCATCCGATCACGAGATCTTGGTGAAGCGCGTCGTCGCCCGTGGCGGCCAGACGGTCGACCTGATCGACGGCCGGGTGTACGTCGACGGCATCGCCGTGGAGGAGCCCTACGTCGTCGGCGAGAGCCTCCCTTTGCCAACGCAGGCCCCGGGTGTTTCGATCGACTATCCGTACGTCGTTCCCGACGGGACCCTGTGGATGATGGGGGACAACCGCGAGAACTCCTCCGACTCCCGATATTTCGGCGCCGTTCCCACGGGCAACGTCGTCGGGACCGTCTTTTTCCGATATTGGCCGTTCTCGCGGATCGGCCTGATGTAACGCTAAACTATTAGATTGTTCGACCGTACGAATGAGGGGGAGCGCCGCAGGATGAATCCGAACGCATTGACCTTCCAAGAGATGATTCTCAAGCTCGAGGAGTATTGGGCCGGCCATGGCTGCACCGTCATGCAGCCCTACGATTCCGAGGTGGGTGCCGGCACGTTCCATACCGCCACGCTGCTGCGCAGCCTCGGCAAGAAGCCGTGGCGCGCGTGCTACCCGCAGCCCTGCCGTCGCCCCGCCGACGGGCGCTATGGCGAGAACCCCAACCGCATGCAGCACTATTACCAGTTCCAGGTGCTCATCAAGCCGAGCCCCGAGAACTCCCAGGAGCTGTACCTGGATTCCCTGACCGCCATCGGCCTCGATCCGGCCGAACACGACGTCCGCTTCGTCGAGGATGACTGGGAGAGCCCGACGCTCGGCGCCTGGGGCCTTGGCTGGGAGGTTTGGCTGGACGGCATGGAGGTCACGCAGTTCACCTACTTCCAGCAGGTCGGCGGTATCGAATGTGACCCGGTTCCCGTCGAGATCACCTATGGCCTCGAGCGCATCGCCATGTACGCCCAGGGTGTGACGAGCGTCTACGACCTGGTTTGGAGCTACCTGCCCGATGGCACGCCCATGACCTACGGCGAGGTGTTCCTCGAGAACGAGCGCGAGTTCTCCGCCTATAACTTCGAGGTCGCCAACGTCGAGATGATGCGTCGGAAGTTCGATGATTTCGAGGCCGAATGCCATGCGTGCCTCGACGCCAAGCTGCCGCTTCCCGCCTACGACTGCGTCATGAAGTGCAGCCACAGTTTCAACATCCTGGATGCCCGCGGCGCCATTTCCGCCACGGAGCGCGCCGCCTACATCCTGCGTGTCCGCACGCTCGCCAAGGCGTGTTGCGAGTCTTATCTGGCCGAGGTCGCCGGTGATGCGTCCGCGTCCGACCGCGCTGAGAAGGGGGAGGTGGCCTAAGTGGCGAGCACCCGTGATTTCCTGTTCGAGCTCGGTGTCGAGGAGATGCCCTCGGCTCCGCTCAACAACGCCGTCAAACAGCTTGAATCCCTGATGGGCAAGGGTCTCGACGAGGCGGGACTCGCCCATGGCGCGATCCGCGTCATTTCCTCGCCGCGCCGTCTGGCCGTGCTCGTGGACGACGTCGCGGAGGCCACGGAGGAGATCCACTCCGTCCTGCGCGGCCCTTCCGCCAAGATCGCCTTCGATGCCGAGGGCAATCCCACCAAGGCCGCCGAGGGTTTTGCCCGCAAGAACGGCCTGAGTGCCGGCGATTTGGTCCGTCGGGAGGACGCTGATGGCACCGAGTACGTCTTCGCCGAGCAGAACACCCCCTCCGAGCCCGCGTTGCCCATCCTGACCCGCGTGTGCGAGGGGCTCGTCTCGGCCATCCAGTGGCCGAACTACCGCAGCCAGCGTTGGGGGAGCGAGCATGCCACGTTCGTGCGCCCGGTCCGTTGGATCTGCTGCCTCTTCGGCGGGGAGGTCGTCCCGGTCTCCTTCGCCGATGTCATCAGCGGTAACACCACGCGCGGTCACCGCGTGCTTTCCCCCGGCGAGCACGTCGTCACCAATCCCGATGCGTACGAGGGCGTGCTCGAATCCGCGCATGTCCTGTCCGCGCAGCGTCGAGAGCAGGTCATCCGTGACGGCATCGCCACGGTCGAGTCCGAGCTCGGCGTGCACGTCGACACGCCGGCGAAGGTGTTCGACGAGGTCGTCAACCTCTGCGAGTGGCCGACGGTCCTCGTGGGTCATTTCGATGAGGAGTTCTTGAACGTCCCGTCCGAGATCATCTGCGAGTCCATGCTGTCCAACCAGCGCTACTTCCCGACGTATGACGCCGAGGGCAAGCTGACCCGTGCGTTCGTCGTGGTCTCCAACGGCGATCCCAAGGCCAACGCCACCGTGGTCGACGGCAACGAGCGCGTCGTCCGCGCCCGCCTGTACGATGCCAAGTTCTTCTACGACGAGGACCTCAAGATCGATCTCGAGGATTTCCGCGAGCGCCTCGCTTCCGTCGGCTTCCAGCAGAAGCTCGGCACCGTGCTTCAGAAGTCCGACCGCATGGAGGATCTCGCCCTCGCCATCGCACGCGAGGCGCATCTCGGCGCGCATGCGGCCTCCAGCGCCCAGCGCGCCGCGCATCTGGCCAAGGCCGACCTCGTGTCCTCCGCGGTCGTCGAGTTCACCAGCCAGCAGGGTGTGATGGGCGGCTACTATGCGGCCGCCGCGGGCGAGGAGCCCGAGGTCGCAGCCGCCATTCGCGATCATTATCGTCCCCGTTTCGCCGGTGACGAGCTTCCCGAGGGGATCGCCGGCTGCATCGTCGCCGTCGCCGACAAGCTCGACACCATCGCCGGTATGTTCGCCATCGACGAGCCGCCCACCGGTTCCAAGGATCCCTTCGCGCTGCGCCGTTCCGCCATCGGTGTGATCAACATCCTTCGCACGCGTTTGAAGTGCGGCTATGAGGCGATCGTCGAGGCCGCGCTCGACGGCTATCTTGAGCAGGGACTCCAGTTCGACAAGGCCGCAGTGGCCGAGTCCGTCTGCGCGTTCATCAAGGGTCGCATGGCCCAGATGGCCCGCGATGAAAGGGTCTCCTCCGACACGGTGGCCGCGGTTTCCGACGGCGATGTCACCGTTCCCGCGCACTTCTTCGAGCTCGCGCATGCCCTCGAGGAGGCGCGCTCCAACGATCGCGAGGCCTTCACCAACCTCGCCACGGCCTATGCGCGCGCCGCCCACCTCGCCGACGCCGCATTGGGCATCGAGGTCGACCGAGCGCTCATGGGAGGGGCCGAGCTCGCCCTGCTGGACGCGACCGACTCCGCTCGCGATGAGGTGGCCTCAGCCCTCGACGCCCGCGATTTCAAGGCCGTCATCTCCGCCCTCGCCGCATTGCGCGGCCCCATCGACACGTTCTTCGACGACGTCATGGTCATGGACGAGGATATGGCCGTTCGCCAGAACAGGCTCCGTCTGCTCAACCGCTTCGAGAGCGTGTTCGCCGGCATCGCCAACATCGGTGAGATGGCTCGCAAGTAGCAAGCGGGCGCTGCGCCATAGCTTGATTGGAGGGTCCGCGAGGGCCCTCTTTTCTTGTGCGCGCGGGCCGTCTGTACGGCGCGCCCTCTTCGCCGTTCACCCAAACGAGCACGCCCCTCGACGTTGGATGCCAATGCCGTGCGATATAGTCGCACGTGATGGGAAGAGCCGATTGGAGGGGGTCTCCATGACAGATCAGTCCGCGCGCCGGGTCGTACTCGTCGTTTCCGATTCACTGGGAGTGACGGGTTACGAAGTGGCTCGAGCCGCATGCGGTCAATTCGACGGAGTCGATATCGCCATCGAGCGTCTCTCAAAGGTCAACGACGCATCCGTGGTCGAAGGGGCCGTCCGTCAGTTCTTGGACGAGGGGAGGGCGTTGAGCGTCCTGTACACCATCGCCGACGGATCCCTGCGTGACGAGGTCGGCGATCGCCTGAGGGCCATGGGGGTCAGCGGCGTCGATGTTCTCGGACCGGCGGTCCGGGCCCTCAGCGAGAGCTCGGGCATCGAGCCGAGCGGGATCGCGGGGTCCATCCATCGTACGGATGAGGAGTATTTCAGGCGGATCGAGGCCATGGAGTATTTCGTCGAGCACGATGACGGGCGCGGAGCCGATGACCTGGATGATGCCGATATCGTGCTCATCGGCATCTCGCGCACGGGCAAGACGCCGCTATCCATGTATCTTGCGCATCTTGGCTACCGCGTTGCGAATATCCCGTTGGTTCCGGGCGTGGAGCCGCCCGAATCCCTGTTTTCGGCCGATCCCGGCAAGGTGTTCGGCCTCATCTCCACGACCGAGGTCGTGTCCACGATTCGAGACCGTCGCCTCGGCGACGATATGAGTCGCGCCGTCGCCTTCGATTACGCCGATCCCGATCGTGTCCAATCTGAGATGGATGATGCGCGGGCGCTCATCAAAAAGCTCGGATGCATCACCGTTCGCACGGATGGGAAGGCCATCGAGGAATCGGCGGCCGAGATTCTCGAGCGCATGAGACAGGTGCGAATCGGTCGCGAGCTCCGCCAAGGGCGCTTGAGTGCGCAATCGATTTAGCATGTTCTAGCTGGAGTGGTATCTTCATAAGGTAACCATATGCACGACCGTCTGCCGCATGCATCGCGCCGTTCGGCCCCATATCCCCGCATCTTCACAGGTATTTCCAATCGCCCCCGTAGAGTTCCCTTAACCCGCATATATGCGGTATGGCAAACTTCGTGGCCCGGCAATCGGGCCGATAGGGGGTCAGTGTGAGTACGAAGCAGCGCGTGTACAAGTTCGGAGGCGGCGTGGCCTCGCCCGACGTCACCGAGGGTGACGCCTCGATGAACTACATCCTCGGCGGTAAAGGTGCCAACCTCGCCGAGATGTGCCGGATCGGTCTTCCCGTGCCTCCGGGCTTCACCATCACGTGCCAGACTTGCGTCGAGTACGATGAGGCGGGAAATAATTGGCCCGAGGGAGCCCTCGACGAGATCGAGGCGGCGACGCGCGACCTCGAGTCCCGTATGGGCAAGCGCCTGGGAGACGCCGGGGACCCGCTGCTCGTCTCGGTCCGCTCCGGAGCCCCGTTCTCCATGCCGGGCATGATGGACACCGTGCTCAACCTCGGCCTCAACGACGAGTCCGTGTCGGGCCTCATCGCCCAAACCGGCAACCCGCATTTCGCTTGGGATTCATACCGCAGGTTCATCCAGATGTTCTCGAACGTCGTGCTGGGCATCGACGCCGACTTGTTCGAGAACGCGATCGCCGAGCGCCGCCTGATCGCCGGGGTCCGCACCGACGCCGAGCTCTCAGATGGGGACCTTCGCGATCTCGTCGGTGAGTTCAAGGCGATCTTCGCTCGCGAGGTCGATCCCGCGGCATATCCCGAGCTCGTCGTGAACGGAATCGTCACGTTCCCCGCCGATCCGCGTCTGCAGCTCCGCTTGGCCATCCAGGCCGTGTTCGGCAGCTGGATGAACGAGCGAGCCTGCATCTACCGTCAGCGCAACCGCATCCCCGACGACCTCGGCACCGCCGTCAACGTCCAGGTCATGGTCTTCGGCAACAAGGGCGAGACCTCGGCGACCGGCGTCGCGTTCACGCGCGATCCCGCTTGCGGCGCGCGGGGAACTTACGGAGACTTCCTCGTGAACGCTCAGGGAGAGGACGTCGTCGCCGGCATCCGCAACACCGAGTCGATCTCCGATCTCGCCTCAGTCCCCGGCCTGGAGGAGGCCGCGGCCGAGCTCGACCGAGTCTTCGGCATCCTCGAGGGCCATTATCGCGACATGTGCGATATCGAGTTCACCATCGAGCAGGGCAAGCTGTGGATGCTTCAGACGCGCGCCGGCAAGCGCACGGCCGCCGCTGCCCTGCGCATCGCGATCGACATGGTCGAGGAGGGCCTCATCTCCCGCGACGAGGCCCTCATGCGCATCGACCCCTCCCAGCTCGATCAGCTCTTGCACCCGCAGTTCGACACCTCCGCCGCTGTGGACGTGCTGGCGCGCGGCCTCAACGCCAGTCCCGGTGCCGCCGTCGGTGAGATCGTCTTCTCCTCCGACGACGCCGTCGCCCTCCACGAGGCGGGGCGTCCCGCCATCCTCGTGCGTTGGGAGACCAATCCCGATGACCTCAAGGGCATGGTCGCCGCGGAGGGCATCTTGACGAGCCATGGCGGGAAGACGAGCCATGCGGCCGTCATCGCTCGCGGCATGGGCACGCCGTGCGTCTGCGGCGTCGAGAGTTTCCGCATCGACGCCGCCGCAAAGGAGGTGCACGTCCTGGGTAGCGATATCGTGTTGCGCGAGGGCGATGTGATCTCCATCGACGGCGGCCGGGGCATCGTCGTCGCCGGGGCGGTGCCTCTGGTCAAGCCCGAGCTGACCGGCGACTTGGATACCGTCCTCAATTGGGCGGACGAGGTGCGCCTCGACGAATCCGCCGGTCGCGGATACCACGTTCGCGTCAACGCCGACAATCCCGAGGACGCCGAACTCGCCCTCGAATTCGGCGCCGAGGCCATCGGCTTGTGTCGCACGGAGCATATGTTCCTGGGTGATCGCAAGCAGATCATCCAGTCCTTCATCCTCTCCGATGATCCCGGCGTTCGAGCCCAGGCGCTCGAGGACCTGCTCACCGTCCAAACCGAGGATTTCGTCGCCATGCTGCGGACCATGACCGGTCGGGACATGGTCATCCGCCTCATCGACCCGCCTCTGCATGAGTTCCTCGACGACCCGCGGGAGCTTGCCGTGAAGATCGCGCGCGAAGAGGCACTGGGGCGGGATGTCTCCGACGAACGCGAGCGCCTGCGCCTCATCGACGCAATGATGGAGTCCAACCCCATGCTCGGCCTTCGCGGCGTCCGACTTTCCATCGTCTATGCCGATCTGCCGTTGATGCAGGTCCGCGCCGTCGCGTCTGCCGCCGCCCGTCTCAAGCTCGAGGGCTACGATCCTCGACCCGAGATCATGATCCCGCTTGTGTCCATCACCGAGGAGCATGTCCAAACCCGCGCGGTCGCCGAGCGCGTCATCGCGGAAGTCGAGGCCGAGTACGGCGTGAAACTCGACATCCCCATCGGCACCATGGTCGAGTTGCCCCGTGCATGCCTGGTCGCCGGAGAGATCGCGGCTCACGCGGACTTCTTCTGCTTCGGCACGAACGATCTCACGCAGACGACCTTCGGATTCTCGCGCGACGACGCCGAGGCCAAGTTCTTGCCGGCCTACCTGCATGGCAAGGTCTTGTCCTCCAATCCCTTCGAGACCGTAGACCCCGCCGTGCTGCAGCTCGTGAAGATGGCCGTCGAGTCGGGCCGCGCCGTCAAACCCGAGATGCATTTCGGCGTCTGCGGCGAGCACGGTGGAGACCCGACGTCGATCGTCGATTTCTTCAACACGGCCGGCGTCGACTACGTGAGCTGCTCCCCTTATCGCGTGCCGCTTGCGCGACTCGCGGCCGCGCGCGCCAAGCTCATCGCCACGCGCTAGCAGCGCCCGTCCGGAAACAAGACCCCCTTTTCATACGGTGACCGCATTCGTGCGGTCACCGTACTTTTGGTGTACTTTCGTTAACATGCAGTCGAATGGATACAATATGCTCCGTATGCGTCCACGCATCTCGACGCGTATGGATTTGAATCGTGCGACGGCTTCGACCGTCGTTTTCGTTGCAGTGCAATCGAAAGGAGCCACATCAGTCTATGGCAACCAACAACAAGAAATCGAACGTGACGCTCAAGGTCATCCCCCTGGGCGGTCTTGACGGCATCGGCAAGAACATGACCGCCTTCGAGTGCGGCGACGACATGGTCCTCGTCGACGCGGGCCTCATGTTCCCCGACGACAACCAGCCCGGCATCGACCTCGTCCTGCCGGATTACACCTATGTGCTCGAGAACGAGCACAAGCTTCGCGGCATCATCATCACCCACGGCCATGAGGACCACACGGGTGCGTTGCCGTATCTTCTGCAGGATCTCAACAACAAGGTGCCCATCTTCTCCAGCAAGCTCACCCTCGGCTTCATCGAGGGCAAGCTCTCCGAGTTCCGCATCCGCGCGCCCAAGTTCCGCGAGGTCAAGGGTGGCAGCCACATCAATCTCGGATGCTTCTCCGTGGAATTCTTCTCCACGACGCACTCCATCCCCGGAGCGCTCGGCGTGTTCTTGAAGACCCCCGCCGGCACCGTCGTCCACACGGGGGACTTCAAACTCGACCAGACCCCGATCGACGGCGTCACCCCCGACTATGGCGCGCTTGCCAAGTTCGGCAAGCAGGGCGTTGACCTGCTCATGTCCGACTCCACCAACGCCACCGTGCCCGGCTTCACCAAGTCCGAGGCCGAGGTCGGACCCTCGATCCTCCATGCGATCAAGAACGCCAAGGGACGCGTCTTCGTCGCCTCCTTCTCCAGCCACATCCACCGTTTGCAGCAGATCTGCGATGCGGCCAAGAAGTGCAACCGCAAGATCGTCGTCACCGGCCGCTCGATGCTGACCAACACGCGCGTCGCCCGCGAGCTCGGCTATCTCAAGGTCGACGAGAACGACTTGCTCGATGCCTTCGAGATCAACGGCATCCCCGAGGACAAGCTCGTCGTCATGTGCACCGGCTCCCAGGGCGAGCCGCTCTCCGCCCTCTCCCGCATGGCCAACGGCGAGCACAAGACGCTTTCCATCCACGAGGGCGACACGGTGATCATCTCCGCCACCCCGGTCCCGGGCAACGAGAAGGCCGTCCAGCAGGTCGTTAACAGCCTGGCCAAGCTCGGGTGCGACGTGTACGACAAGAGCCGTGCGCTCGTGCATGTCTCCGGTCACGCCAGTCAGGAGGAACTCAAACTCATGCTCGCCCTCACCAAGCCGAGCTACTTTATGCCCGTCCACGGTGAGGCCGTCCATCTGCGCGCGCACGCCGCGCTCGGTCAGAAGATGGGCGTCCCCGCCAAGAACATCTTCGTGATCGACAACGGCGATTCGCTCGAGATGCGCGACGGCATCGTCAAGCGTGGGCGCTCCGTCGAGTCCGGCGTCGTCTACGTCGACGGCCTGCGCATCGGCGACACCGACCCGATCGTCTTGCGCGACCGTCAAAAGCTCGCGAGCGATGGCATGGTGACGGTCGTGGCCATGCTCGATATGAAGCGAAAGAAGATCGGCGATCTCGAGTTCTCCGGTCGCGGCGTCTCGTTCCCCATCGACGACCGCTTCTCCGAGGACGCCTCCGCGGCCATTCAGCGCGCGATCGAGAAGGGCAAGTTCAACTTCTCGAGTTCCGGCACGGACGCCATCCGCAAGGCCGTGCGCGATGCGCTCTCGAATTACATCTGGAACAACAACCGCACGCGACCGATGATCATCCCGGTCGTCATGGAGGTGTAGGTTGGCCCGCTCAGCCAATTCATCTGCAAAGAAATCTCCGGCACGTAAGAACAAGCAAGGGGCGGCCTCTGCGGCCGCCCCGCGCGGTCTGCGGGCAAACGAGGGCCGCGCTCCCGAGCCGGAGCGCGCCTTCGATTCGCTTATGGACGACACCGCCGGACGCGATATCGCGGGCATCGCGATCGCCGTGGTCGCCGTCGTCTCGTTCATCGCCGTGGTCTCGCCCACGAGCGCGCCCGTTTCCAACGCCATCGCCGGCTTTTATCACCTGGGCTTCGGGCTTGGCGCCTATGTGCTGCCCTTCGCCCTGCTCATCTTCGCCGCCGGTCTCTTCTTGCGCGACCGTGCGCCCTTGGACGTCCGCACGCTCCTGGGCGGATCGCTCATCCTGTTGGGCGTGCTCGCCATCCTGTCTCTCTTGGTGCCCGGCACCGAATTCGCCACCGCCGCCATGTTCGAGGCCGAGGCGCTCTCCGCCTCGGGGGGCTATGTCGGGGCGTTCATTGCCAGCGCCCTGCAGCAGGCGCTTGGCAAGACCATCTCGCTCGTCGTTCTCATCGGACTCATCGTCGTCGGTTTCGTCGTGATCGGGTTCTCGGTCAGCTCCTTCATGCGCGCCGCCGCCGATCGCGCGCGCGGGATCGCGGAGCGCCGCCGCGTCAACGTCAACGACGCGCCATGGGGCGATGAGGACGCCCTGCGAGCCGCGGGCGGTCCCATGGCGTTCGGCGGTGCCGCCGGTCAGGGGGGCCTGTTCGACGATGCCGGTGCCGCGGAGACGACCTTCCTGGGCACCCGTGAGACGACGGTGCTGGAGCTTTCCTCCACGGCGCCCGCGTGCCCAATCGAAGACGAGCCCGATCATGATGAGGACCCCTTCGTCGATCTGAGCAACCAGCTCGCCGCCGAGCGCGCCCAGACCACCCTCATACCCGTGCCCGATCGCTTCGACGGGGCCGATGGGGCAGACACCGGCGATGGGGGAGATTCACCCGCCAAAGCCGTCGACCCCGCTCTGGACGACGAGGAGGTCCCCCCGTTCGACGTCGACGGAGGGTCCGACTCGGTCGTCGAGACTGCCGACGGCCCGCGTGAGATCCCGTCCTTCCTCAAAAGCCATGCCCCCGTCTCAACCTCCGATAACGCGGGCGCGGCGGCGCAGCCCCGGAAGGGGGCCGCTTCCGCTCGGATCGATTCGGGCGAGGCGGATATGGAGGATGAGGCGGATGAGGGGCGGCTTCAGCTGCCGTCGCTCAGCATGCTTCGCCACAACCCGCACTCCGCCGTCGCCGCCTCCTCGGACAAGGAGCTCGAGCAAACCGCCAACTCCCTGCAATCCACGCTGAACGAGTTCGGTCTCCACTCCCGTGTCGTGGGGTGGATCTCCGGTCCCACCGTCACCACGTTCAAGGTCCAGCCCGGTGAGGGTGAGCGCGTCAGCCGCATTTCCAACCTCGAGGACGATATCGCGTTGTCGCTCGCCGCGCAGTCGGTCCGCATCTTCGCCCCGATTCCGGGGACCTCGCTCGTGGGCATCGAGATTCCCAATGCCAAGCGCCAAAACGTCAACCTCGGCGATGTCTTGCCCTATGTCCAGGGCGGACCGCTCGAGTTGGCCATCGGGCGCGATGCGGAGGGCCAGCCCATCGTCGCCGACCTCGCCAAAATGCCCCACCTGCTCATCGCCGGCACGACCGGATCGGGTAAGTCGGTCATGATCAACTCCATCATCATGGCGTTGCTCATGAGGAGCCTCCCCGAGGATGTCCGCCTCATCATGGTCGACCCCAAGCGCGTCGAACTCTCGGGGTATAACGGCTTGCCGCATTTGTACGTCCCGGTCGTGACCGAGCCCAAACAGGCGGCGAGCGCCCTGCAGTGGGCCGTGTCCGAGATGGAGCGGCGCCTCAAGGTCTTCGAGCGCATCGGCGTCCGCAAGATCTCGACCTTCAATGAAAAGCAGGCCGCCGGCGAGTTCGACCATTACGACAATCCGCCTGCCAAGATGCCCTACCTCGTCATCATCATCGATGAGCTCTCCGACCTCATGATGGTCGCGGGCAAAGACGTCGAGGCGAGCATCGTGCGCATCGCCCAGCTCGGCCGCGCGGCGGGCATCCACCTCATCGTGGCCACGCAGCGCCCCAGCTCCAATGTCGTGACCGGTCTCATCAAGGCCAATATCACCAACCGCATCGCCTTCAACGTCGCCACGGGCATCGACAGCCGTGTCATCATCGACCAAATGGGCGCCGAAAAGCTCACCGGCTACGGTGACATGCTGTTCTCCAAGGTCGACTGGGGCAAGCCCAAGCGCATCCAGGGCTGCTTCGTATCCGACGATGAGATCAACGGCGTCGTCGACTTCGTCAAGGGTCAAGGCGCGCCCGATTACCATGAGGAGATCCTGTCCGCCGTGGCGCCCGCCACCATGTCCGGCGGGGGAGGCGGTGGCTTTTACAACGAGGCCCCCACGGAGGAGGACCCGCTTTTGTGGGACGCTGCGAAGATCGTGGTCGAGTCGCAGCTCGGCTCCACATCCGGCCTGCAACGTCGTCTCAAGGTCGGCTATGCCCGCGCCGGCCGGATCATGGACATGCTCGAGGAGAAGGGCATCGTGGGACCACCGGACGGCTCCAAGCCGCGCGAGGTGCTCTACGACGAGGAGGGCCTCGCAGCGTTGCGCGCCGTCGAGGAGCCGTTGTCCGAGGAAGAGATTTTTGGAGGGATGTAGATGACACGTCATTTCGGTGAGATGCTGCTCGAGCGCCGTCGTCAGATGGGCGCCTCGATTCAGCAGGTCGCCAACGTCATCAAAATCCGGCCGCAGATCATCGAGTACTTCGAGACCGAGAACTTCGCCGCCATGCCGCCGCGCGGTTATTCCCAGGGAATCATCGCAAGTTACGCGCGCTACCTCGGTCTGAATCCACGCGAGGTGATCGACGCCTACTTCGACGCCTTGCACGAGCATGAGCGCAACGGTTCCGGCGGCCGTGTCGGCCGTTTCCAGGACGCTGCCGCCGACGCAAATCCCCGCAGCTCAAATGCGGCGGGTCGATACATGATGGTCAACTCGGTGCCGACCTCCCGCTACGCCCAGCGACCGCCCCAGGCCGGATATGTGTCCGAGTCCTCGTCCGCACATGAGCCCGTCTCCGCATCGCGCCTTCGACCGGTCAGCACGGCCGATTCCCGCCGCCCCCCGAGGGGCGGGTACGACCCCACCTTGCGCTCCCGCACCCGTCGCCCTGACGGCTATGCGGGCTCCGATGCGCGCGACCCGCGAGCCCGTTCCCCGCGATCGCAGGGCGTGCGCCCCCAACGCGATCCGCGGACCGCACGCGGCGGCCATCCCGAACAGAGGGCTGCCCACCGCGCGGCGGGGGGGCAGCCGCCGCGCGGTGGTTCCGGGCGCGGACGGGTCCCCCGCGGCGGGTCTCGTCCGCCCCAGCAGGGTCCCGATATGAAGTTCATGGCCGTCATGGCCCTCGGTGTCTTGATCCTCATCGCGTTGGTGATGGTGCTGCTGCGCGGATGCGCGCCCAAGCCCGAGGCCGCCGGTAGCGCCGCGGCGACGCCATCGGCCCGGAAGGCCGATCCAAAGGACGCCTCCGATGACTCGACGGATCTCGATACGGGCGACGACTCGCGAGCCGGGGATGAAGACGACGGGGACGAGCCGTCATCATCTAACGGCAAGACCGCCAAATCGCCCAAGGACGATGAGCCCAAGGAGACCGTCGTCAAGGTGAAGCTCAAGGAGAAGGGGGCCGTGGCCTGGATCGAGGTCAAGCTCGACGGCAAGATCGTCCTGGGAAAGCAGGTCGTCGGTCCTTTCGAGGAGGAGTTTAAGGTCCAGACCCAGATCGACATCACCACCAACACGCCGAGCGCCGTCTCCGTCTACAAAAATGGCGATAAGGTCCGTTACGATACGAAGGTCTCCGGCGTCGGCAAGGTCTCGATCATGGCGCCTAAAAAGCAAGAGCCCGAGAAGGTCGTCGACAGCGATGGAGACGGCACCCCCGATATGACCATCGACGAGGCGAAGGATGCGGGCGTCACCATCCCCGAAGACGTCCTCGCCGCCGCCGACAAGGCCGACGAGCCGTCAACCGCACAGTGATCGACCGGTCCGGGAGGACCGATTTGAAAGGAGCCAACCATGGCAAAAGACTCGAGCTTCGACGTCGTGTCCGAAGTGGACATGCAGGAGGTCGACAACGCCTATCAGCAGACGGCCCGCGAGCTTTCCCAGCGCTACGACCTGAAGGATTCCGGTGCCACGATCGAGCTGTCCAAGGCGGACAAGCTCTTCACCATCAACGCGCCGGCCGACTTCGTCTCACGTCAAATCATCGATGTGCTCTCATCCAAGCTCATCAAGCGCGGCGTCGATATCAAGACCGTCAAGTGGGATGACCCGCAGGCGGCGAGCGGCGGCACCGTGCGCGTGCTCGGCCATATCGTCGAGGGCATCGACCAGGCTACCGCCAAGAAGATCAACAAGGACGTCAAGGATCGAAAGCTCAAGGTCAAGGTGACCATCGAGGCCGACAAGCTGCGCGTCTCCAGCGCCTCCAAGGACGCCCTGCAGCAGGTCATCGCCTTCCTGCGCGAGCAGGATTACGGCCAGCCCCTCCAGTTCACGAACTACCGCTAAGGAGCGCCCATGGCTCACGGCTCCATTCTCTACATCACCCTCGGCTGCGCTAAAAACGAAGTCGACACCGACCGCATGCGCGCCCTTCTCAACGGGGCCGGCTACAGCGAGGCCTTTTCCGCTGAAGACGCCGATGCGGTGATCATCAACACCTGTTCGTTCCTCGCCTCCGCCACGTCCGAGAGCATCGAGACCACGCTTGCGCTTGCCGAGGAAATCTCCGAGGGTGTTCGCGGGACGCGCATCGTCATGTGCGGCTGCGTGCCCTCGCGCTACGGCTCCGAGCTTCCCGACGAGCTCCCCGAGGTCGCCGCATTCGTTCGCACCGATGAGGAGGACGGCATCGTCTCCGTCGTGGACGACGTGCTCGGCGTCGAGCGCGTCGATCCCCCGTTCATCCCGAGCGTGAAGCGCACGGTCGAGAGCGCCGTCGCCTACGTCAAGATCTCCGACGGATGCGATCGCTACTGCAGCTTCTGCGCGATCCCCTATATCCGCGGCCGCTACCACTCCCGCTCTTCCGAGGGCATTCTCTCCGAAGTTCGCGACTTGGTCGCCGGCGGCGTGCGCGAGATCGTCCTCATCGGTCAGGACACGGGTATCTGGGGTTCTGATTTCAAGGGCGAGGTCGAGGGTCCCGCCAACTTGGCGCAGCTCCTCGTCGCCGTCGCCGAGGCGGTCCGTCCCGAGCACGTCTGGATCCGCGTGCTCTACCTGCAGCCCGAGGGCATGACGGATGAGCTCATCGCCGCCATCCGCGACACGCCCGAGGTCCTTCCCTATATCGATATCCCCGTTCAGCACTGCAACGCGCGCATCCTGAAGGCGATGCACCGCTCCGGCTCCGCAGAGCAGCTCTCCGGCCTCTTCGCGAAGCTCCGCTCCGAGATACCCGAGATGGTCTTCCGCACCACCAGTCTCGTCGGCTTCCCCGGCGAGACTGATGAGGAGGCCGCCGAGATGCTCGCGTTCATGGACCGCGAGGGCTTCGACTATACGAGCGTGTTCGCATATTCTCAGGAAGAGGGGACATTCGCCGCCAAGATGGATGGCCAGGTCGACGAGGATGTGAAGCTCGAGCGCACGCAGGCCGCCATGGATCTGGCCGAGGCGCTCGGCTTCGCCGCCACCGCCGGCCATGTCGGCGAGGTGGCCGAGGTCATCGTCGACGGCATCGAGGAGACCGACGAGGGCCCCGAGCTCATCGGCCACGCCTGGTTCCAGGCCCCTGATTCCGACGGTGCCGTCCACCTCGACGCCGGTGAGGCCGCCGTGGGTGATATCTTGAAGGTCAAGTTCACCGACAGCTTCTGCTATGAGCTCGTCGGCGAGGTCGTAGGGGAGTAGTGGTCATGGCCGTCAACGCCAAGGGCGAGGAGATCACGAGTATCTGGACGCCCGCCAACATCGTCACATGCGTTCGCATCCTGTTCATTCCGCTGTTCATGATCGCGAGCGAGTTCTCGTTCAGCGGCTTCAGCGCAGGCACCGATCACTTCGGGATAAGCGCCGGAGCCTGGGCGGTCGCCGCCTTCATCTTGTATCTCGTCCTCAGCGCGACGGATAAGATCGACGGCGATCTTGCCCGCAAACGCGGGGAGGTGACCGATTTCGGCAAGTTCCTCGACCCGATCGCCGACAAGCTGCTGGTCTTCTCTGCGCTTCTCATCCTGCTCGAGCATGGCCTGGTCAACGTCTGGTTCGTGTTCATCATCTTGCTTCGGGAGTTCCTCGTGAGCGCCCTTCGTATGGTGGCGGGCGCCAACGGCGAGGTCATCGCCGCAGACAGTCTCGGTAAGGCCAAAACCGCCGTCACGATGGTGTCGCTGTGCGCCTATCTGCTCGGCATCGCGCTCGAGCTCTTCGCGCTGCCCGGCATGCCGCAGCTCGTCTCGACCGTCAACACGGTCGCATGGGCGACGATGGTTGCCGCGGTCGTACTCACGGTCGTTTCGGGCGCCCAGTACTTCTGGAACGCCCGCCACGTCATTTTCCGCGTGTGACGTTCTTTTGCCGTCGACCCCCGAAAGCCCGCGGATCATCGCGCTTTCGGGGGTCGTCCGTTTTGTAATGGGAGGGCCCGACCATGGATATGAGTGATGAGGCAACGCTGGATGCCGCCTGCCGCCGCGCCGCGGAGGGTCTCGTGCGCACCGCGGCCGCCCGCGCCATGCGCGTGAGCACGGCCGAGTCGTGCACGGCGGGCATGGTCGCGTCCTACATCGCGGGCGTGCCGGGGGCCAGCGAGATCTTGCTCGGCGGAGCCGTCACGTACTGCGACGACATCAAGCATCGCGTGCTCGGGGTTCCCGAGTCGACGCTTGAGAGGCACACCGCCGTGAGTGGGGAGACCGCATGCGCCATGGCGGAGGGCGGCCGTCGCCTATTCGGCTCGGATGTCGCCGTGAGCATCACCGGCTACGCCGGTCCGGGCGGCGGCACCTCCGCTGACCCGATTGGGACTGTTTACCTCGGCGTGGCGGGCGAGCGGGGCGTCCGGTTCGAGCGCCATCGGTTCGACGGGGGGCGAACGTCCGTCCGGATGCAGGCCGCGCTCGCCGCGCTTCATCTTCTCGTCGACGCGATCTCCGATGATGGGGTTTCCGCGTAGCGCATGCCCTTGTCTACGATATCGCCTCAATTGCACCCTTCGCGCCTCCTTGGGAAATCAGGTGTTCGATGACACGCGTTCAGATTCCGGTCACATTCATTCCGATGTATGGGGAATGACGCGGAGTAGCATTTCCCATAGGTCGCTTGACCACGAACACCCGTTCGGATAGTATCGACTTGTCAAAATCAAGGAGGAGCAATGGCCAAGAATTCCGGCCCCGCGCGCATCATCCACGAGCGCACCACGGGCGAAGAGCGCGAGAAGATGATTGAAGTCACCAAGGCCGATATCATCAAGAAATTCGGCGACGGCGCGATCATGCGCTATGGGGACGGCGGTCCCGAGCTTGAGGTAGAGGCCATTCCAACTGGAGCCATCGCACTGGATGCCGCATTGGGCATCGGCGGTGTCCCGCGCGGCCGCATCATCGAGATCTACGGCCCGGAGTCTTCTGGTAAGACCACGCTTTCGTTGGAGATCGTCGCGGAGGCGCAGGCCATGGGCGGCGTTGCCGCATTCATCGACGCCGAGCACGCCCTGGATCCCACTTATGCCGCTCGCATCGGCGTCGACATCGACGAGGTGCTCATCTCCCAGCCCGATACCGGCGAGCAGGCACTTGAGATCTGCGATATGCTCGTCCGCTCCGGAGCCATTGACGTCGTCGTCATCGACTCCGTCGCCGCCCTGGTGCCCCGCGCCGAAATCGAGGGCGAGATCGGCGAGACGACGGTGGGCCTTCAGGCCCGCCTGATGAGCCAGGCCCTGCGCAAGCTCGCCGGCTCCCTCGCCAAGTCCAACACCACTTGCATCTTCATCAACCAGCTTCGCGAGAAAATCGGCGTCATGTTCGGCAACCCCGAGACGACGACCGGTGGCCGCGCGCTCAAGTTCTTCTCTTCCGTCCGCATCGACATCCGTCGAATCGAAAGCATCAAGGTCAAAGACGAGATCGTGGGCAACCGTGTACGCGCCAAGGTCGTGAAGAACAAGGTCGCCGCCCCGTTCAGGACCGCCGAATTCGACATCATGTACGGTACGGGCATCTCCAAAGAGGGATCGGTCCTCGATATGGCCGTCCAGTTCAATTTCGTGACGAAGGCGGGCGCCTGGTTCACGTACGATGGCGAGCGCCTCGGCCAGGGCCGAGAGGCGGCCAAGGAGAAGCTGCGCAAGACCCCGGAGCTCTTGGCCGAGCTCGAGCACAAGGTTCGCGTCGCCTGCGGCCTCGAGTTCGAGGACGAGCCCGTGGGGACCATCGTCGATGATGTCGAATTCAACAGCGCTCCCGAGGCCTAGCCACCACGTGTGATATGACGTTGCTCATGACGCGGCTCGAGGTGCGTCTTCCGGATCGAAGGAGCGCCTCGAGCTTTTCCACTTCCAAAAAACCAATGGCAGAAGTCAGCTGCATCATGGATAACGGCCGGTCAAGGGAGATCGTCGTCCCTGTTCGTGTGGGGCGCCTGCTTATGGATGATGCCATCGCCCTACCTCTTGCCGAAGAGGAGGCTTTCGACTCCATACATGTGCTTGAAGGCAGGATCTGCTTCGCGCAGTTGACCGAGATGCTTTCGAGACGTGACTACGCCATGGCCGAGGCCAGGGAGCGACTGCTCAACTACGGATACCGCGAGATCGAAATCGATGCGGCGCTCTGCAAGGCGAGCGATGCAAAGTTCCTCGATGATCGCAGATTTGCGACGTACTTCATCTCCGAACGCATACGACGCGGCTGGGGGCGTCGAAAGATCGAAGTCGAGCTGAGGCGCAAGGGCGTCGATGTCAACGACCTACCGGGCTATCCCGAGGATTATTTCTCCGACGATGATGAGCTGGAGCGGGCGATGGATTTACTGGCTCGAAAGGCAATTCCGGCCGTGAGACCTCAGGAGAAGCTCATGCGCCACCTCATGGGGAAGGGATATTCCTATTCGGTGTCCGCCACGGCCGTCCGACGCCGTTTATCGTCCGATACCTTATGAAACTTTGACAAATCCCCCGCCTCCTCGTAGGATGGATGTGTCATTTGTTTGCTATGCGCTCATCCTCGCTGATGAGATTGACGATATTTCTATCGGCACGATTTCATAGGCCCTTCGATGGACCATACCCGGCAAATGTCCTGCGCCTGCTCTCGGTGGGTGCGGTTTCCTTGCATCTTTAAACACTTAAAGGAGTCCATCATGCCAATGGAGCTTGTTCTCGTCGGCATCATGTGCCTGGCAATCGGCGCCCTCGTCGCCGTATTCGCCATGCGCAACGCCAAGTCCGGCAGCATTCGCGAGGCCGAATCGAAGGTCAGTGCGGCCCATTCCGAGGCCGAGCAGGTCATGGCCGACGCCAAACGCGCGGCCGAAACGCTTAAAAAGGAGGCCCTCCTCGAGGCCAAGGAGGAGATCATCCAAAGCAAGCAAGCTGCTGAGGCGGAAGAGGCCCAGCGCAAGAAGGAGATCCGCGTCCTTGAGAACCGCGTGATGCAGCGCGAGGAGTCCCTCGATCGCCGCAATGAGGCCCTGGACAAACGTGAGCACCAGCTTTCCAGCCAGCAGGGCCAGATCGACAAGCGCTCCCGTGAGCTCGAGGAGCTCTATGCCCGCCAGACCGACGAGCTCGAGCGCATCTCCGAGCTCACTCGCGAAGATGCCCACACCGAGCTGCTCGACAAGGTTCGCGGTGAGGTGACGCACGAGGCCGCCACGATCATTCGCGAGTCTGAGCAGAAGGTCAAGGCCGAGTGCCACAAGACCGCCCAGGAGATCATCTCCCTTGCCATACAGCGCTGCGCATCCGATCACACCGCCGAGGTCACCGTCACCTCGGTCCACATTCCCTCCGACGACCTCAAGGGTCGCATCATCGGCCGCGAAGGCCGCAACATCCGCACGTTCGAGCAGATCTCCGGCGTAAACCTCGTCATCGATGACACGCCTGAGACCGTCGTGCTCTCCAGCTTCGATCCGGTACGTCGCGAGACCGCCCGCGTCGCGCTCGAGAACCTGATCGCCGATGGCCGTATCCATCCCGCCCGCATCGAGGAGATGTACCAGAAGGCCTCCGATCTCGTGCAGCAGCGCGTTCGAGAGGCCGGCGAACAAGCCGCATTCGATATGGGCATTCATGATCTGCACCCTGAGATCGTCAAGACCCTCGGCGCTCTGCGCTATCGCACTTCCTTTGGACAGAACGTCCTCCGTCACTCCCTGGAGGTCGCCGACCTTTGCGCGATCATGGCGGCCGAGCTCGGCGTCGACGTCGTGACCGCCAAGCGCGCCGGTCTCCTGCACGACCTTGGCAAGGCAATCGACCATGAGGTCGAGGGTCCGCATGCCGTCATCGGAGCCGAGCTTGCCCGTCGCTATGGCGAGAAGCCCGCTATCGTTCACGCGATCGAGGCGCATCACGGCGATACCGACCCCAACACCGTCCTGGACGTCCTCGTCCAGGCCAGCGATGCCATTTCCGCTTCCCGTCCCGGCGCCCGTCGCGAGTCCGCCGAGAACTACATCAAGCGTCTCGAAAAGCTCGAGGAAATCGCGAACTCCCATGAGGGCGTCGAGCGCACCTACGCCATGCAGGCCGGTCGCGAGGTCCACGTCATGGTTCAGCCCGACAAGGTCTCCGATGCCGAGTCCACGGTCCTGGCGCATGATATCGCGCAGCAGATCGAGGAAGAGATGGAGTACCCCGGTCAGGTTCGCGTCGTCGTCATCCGCGAGAGCCGCGCCGTCGATATCGCAAAGTAGCGTGACCTATGTCTGACGGCAACGACCTCATCTCGTTCATCGCCTCAATGTCCGGCGAGGGAAACCTTCGCGTTGAGGAGAATCTCGGTGCCGGTTTTGTCCGCCTTCGCGTTTCCGAGGCGGAGCGCCGTCAGGCCAAGCACGACATCCAGCATGTCGAGGATATCGTCGTGGAAATGCTGCGCAATGCACGCGATGCGGGCGCCCGGAATATCTACCTCGCAACGAACAAGGAGGAGGGTGTTCGCACCCTCCTCTTCCTGGATGACGGGTCGGGCGTGCCCGAGGATATGCGCGATCGCATCTTCGATGCACGCGTCACATCCAAGCTCGAGAGCATGCGTATGGACAAATGGGGCGTCCATGGACGTGGCATGGCGCTTTTCTCAATTCGCCAGAACACTCAATCGGCCGAGGTCGTCACCTCGGCACAGGGCGGTGGGTCCTCGTTTCGCGTGACCGTTGACACGGCTTCGCTCGGTGAGCGAGCCGATCAATCGACCTGGCCGACTGCCACCAAAGATGAGGACGGAAACCTCTCCTGTGTCAAAGGCCCCCATAACATCAACCGCGCCGTTTGCGAGTTCGCGTGTGAGGAGCTGCACGGTTGCGATGTCTATCTCGGTACCCCGACGGAGATCGCCGCTACGCTTTATGCGCACGCGGCCTCTCGCGTCGATACCACGCGTCTGCTCTTCTTGGATTCCGAGCTATCTTTGCCCGTCGTCGATCGCTTGACCTGTGCGGCGGATGCCGGTGACTTCATCCGCATCGCAAGTGGCTTGGGCATCGAGATCTCAGAGCGCACCGCCCATCGCATTCTCGGCGGTTCAATCACGCCGCTCAAGAGCATCGCCTCCCGCCTTCTGCGCGAGAAGGAGCCGGCGGCGGGGGAGCCGGCTCAAATCGACCTGGCGCGCGACCGCCGGGGCCTCAAGATCTCCAAGGAGGATATCGCCAGTTTTTCTCGTACGATGGAGCGGGACTTCGCCGATTTGGCCTCGCGCTATTTCCTCACGTTATCGCGCGAACCCAAAGTCCGCGTCACCAAAGACCGCATCACCGTCACGTTCGATATCGACAAGGAAGACACTTAGGTTCATCAGCTTGCCCATGTGTAGTCCATGGGGTATCTTTACATGAACTAAAACGTACCAAAATATGCACTTTATTCGCTGGAGAAATGTACATGGAGTTCCTCAAGGTCTCGAGTAAATCCTCGCCCGCCTCGGTGGCGGGTGCCATAGCCGGTATGGTCAAAGACGGTGTCCCCGTCAACATGCAGTGCGTCGGAGCCGGCGCCGTCAACCAGGCCATCAAGGCGATGGCGATTGCCCGCGGGTTTCTGATTCCCACCGGGTTCGACATCTCCTGCGCCCCGGTTTTCTCGGACATCCTCATCAACGGCGAATCACGTACCGCCATACGCCTGTCCGTCTACGTGCACCACATTTCGTACAACTCCGCTGATATCCCTGATTTTCCCACCGATTTTAAGCAGGTTTGCTAATATGTCCAACCTTTCTATCCTTTCCGGGAAGACCTATTTCATTCGCACGTTCGGATGCCAGATGAACCTGCATGATTCTGAGCGCGTGAGCGGTCTTTTGGATTCTTACGGCTGCCTGGTTGCATCCGATCCCGCCGATGCGGACATTGTCGTCTTCATGACGTGCTGCGTACGCGAGGCTGCCGATACCCGCCTGTACGGCCAGTGCTCCTCTTGCAAGAGCCTCCCCGCCCCGCCCTCGGGCAGGCGAGTCGTCGCCGTCGGCGGCTGCATCGCCCAACGCGATGGCGAGGGTCTGCTTACCAATCTCGACAACGTCGACGTCATTTTCGGCACCCACTCCATCGCGCACGTCGCCGAGCTTCTATCCGATGCTTTTGCTGATGGGGACCATCATATCCGTGTCGAGGAAATCGATACCGGTGCGTCCACCGATATGCCCTGGCATCGCGAGACCGCTTACCACGCGTGGGTGCCCATCATGACGGGATGCAACAACTTCTGCAGCTATTGCATCGTTCCATATGTGCGCGGACGTGAGAAGAGCCGTCCTATGGATGAGGTCGTCGACGAGGTGTCGGCCCTTGTCCGGCAGGGGGTTCGATCCGTCACGCTTCTCGGTCAAAACGTCAATTCCTATGGACGAGACCGCGATCACGACCCGCGTTTCGCCGAGTTGCTCCGTCGTGTGGGTGACACCGGCATCGAGCGCATCTACTTCACCTCGTCCCATCCAAAGGACCTTCTTCCCGAGACGATCGATGCGATGGCCGAAGTTCCCGCCGTCATGCCGCAGTTGCACCTGGCGGTCCAGTCCGGTTCCTCACGCATCTTGAAGCTCATGAATCGCAAGTACACGCGCGAGCAATATCTCGATCTGATCGAACGTGCGCGCGATCGCATTCCCAACATCGCCATCACCACGGATATCATCGTCGGTTTCCCCGGCGAGACGGAAGAGGACTTCGAGCAGACCGTATCCCTCGTCGATCAGGCGAAATTCGCACAGGCCTTCACGTTCATTTACTCAAAGCGCAAGGGAACGCCCGCGGCGGAGATCGACGATCCCACCCCCCGTGCAGTCATACAGGAGCGCTTCGATCGACTCGTGAAGCATGTCGAGCAGACGGCCTTCGACTTCAACCAGAGTTCGTTGGACACCACGGTCCCCATGCTCGTCGAGGGCACGTCCAAGAAGGACCCCAACGTCTTGCAGGGCAAGAGCCCGTGGAACCAAACTGTGCACTGTCCCGTACCCGCGGGCATCGACCCCGTGACGCTCGTCGGCAAGGTTATCGATGTCCATGTTGACACGGCGCGCACGTGGTATTTGTCGGGTTCGCCCGTAGGCGATGCTCGATGACGCCCATCGTCGCGATAACAGGGCCCACCGCCGTCGGAAAGAGCTCCCTCGCCGATATGCTCGCCAAGCGATGGGGGAGTGAGGTTCTTTCCGCCGATGCCATGCAGGTCTATCGCGGGATGGACATCGGAACAGCCAAGACCCCCATCAAGGAACGTCTCGTTCCGTTGCGCCTTATCGATCTGGTGGACGTGTCCCAGCCGTATTCCGCGGCACAGTTCCAGGTGGATGCGCGCGGAGAGGTCGAGCGATTGAGGGGCTCGGGCAAGACGCCCGTTTTTTGCGGCGGTACCGGGCTCTATCTGCGCGCGGCCCTCGACGATATGCGCTTTCCCAAGGGCGAGGTCGACGATGGGCGGCGGGAGCGATACAACAAGCTCGCCGAGGAGCTCGGTCCACTGGGGATTCACGCCATGCTCGAGCAACGCGATGCCCGAAGCGCCGAGATCATCCATCCGAACAACGTCAAGCGTGTGGTACGCGCTCTTGAAATGTGCGATGAGGGTGTTTCCTACGCCGATCAGGCAGCCGGCTTCTCTCGTCACAAACCGTTTTACGAGCATGTGACCTATGTGCTCACCATGGATCGTGCGCGTCTGTACGGACGTATCGACAGGCGCGTCGACATCATGATGCGCGAGGGGCTGCTCGATGAGGTGAAAGAGCTGCTCGACAGTGGTGCGCGTGAAGCGCTTACCTCGATGCAGGCGATCGGCTATAAGGAACTCATCGCATACCTCGATGGCGAATGCTCCCTATCCGATGCGGTCGCTTTGATCAAGCAGCGTTCCCGCCGTTATGCGAAGCGTCAGATCAGCTGGTGCAGACGAGACGACCGGACGCGTTGGATCGACCTTGACCACATGGGAGTCGAAGACGCTCTTGATTTTATAGAGGGCGAGGTATCGCGAGGATGAGTCGTTTCGAGCTCACGGACACCGCACCGACCCCAGAGCGCGCCATCCTCGTCGGAGTCGACTGGAGAAGCGAGGGCTGGCCCATCGACCGCTCTCTGGACGAGCTCGAACGGCTCGCCGAAACGGCGGGCGCAAGCACCGTCGCGCGCCTGACTCAGCGGCTCGACAGGCCCGTGCCGAAATCCTATATCGGGTCGGGTAAAGTTGAGGAGCTCAAGGGTTTCGTTCAAAGACTCGATGTCGACGTCGTTATCTTCGACGATGACTTGAGCCCTTCGCAACAGTCCTATCTTGAACGCGCGCTCGGTGAGCCAACGAAGGTGATCGACCGCACTGCCCTCATCCTCGACATCTTCGGTTTGCATGCCCAAACGCGAGAGGGTCGTCTGCAGGTCCAGCTCGCTCAATTGCAGTATCTGCTACCGCGTCTGCGAGGCATGTGGAGCCATCTCGCAAAAGAGCAGACGCGCGGCGGCATCGGCAGCAGATTCGGCCAGGGCGAGAGCCAGCTTGAAATCGATCGACGCATGATCCGCAATCGTATCGCCCAGTTGAGACGAGAGCTTCGCGAGGTTGAAAAGCGCCGCGACGTCCAATCGAAGAGGCGCCATGGGTCGCAGACATTTCGCATTGCGCTCGCCGGCTATACGAATGCCGGAAAGTCCTCGCTGCTCAATTGCCTTTGCGGTCCCTCTGTGCTTGCGCAGGATAAGCTTTTTGCCACGCTTGATCCGACTACCCGCTCTCTCAGTCTTCCCGGCGGCAGAAACGTGACGATAACCGACACCGTCGGTTTCATTCAGAAACTACCACACAGCCTGATCGATGCTTTTAAATCGACGCTATCCGAAGTCAGGGACGCCGACCTCATCTTACGCGTGGTCGACATCTCCGACGGCGATCATCCACGTCACGTCCGTGCCGTCGAGCGCGTTCTCTCCGAAGTTGGTGCGGCCCGGCAACCAGCTGTCACCGTTTACAACAAAATCGACCGACTGGATCCCTCTGAGGTCGAATCGTTGAGGCGCAGGGAGCCTGACGCGATCTTCTTTTCCGCCGTAAGTGGAGAGGGAAAGGAAGATCTGCTTAACCGGATGATCCATGAGGCATCGGCGTGCGACGCACCGATTTCATGCGAGATCCCCTATCGAGAGGGTTTGCTGCTTTCATCCATCAGGGCACAGGGCAACATACTCTCCGAGGAATACCTCGAAGATCGAATCAGGCTCGTATGCAAAGTGCCGCGCCATATCGCCGCGCGCGTTGAGCCGTATGTGACGGAGTGAGTCGACGTTCCGACCCCGGTCCCATGCTCTAGAAGCGGCGCATGAGGGCGACAACCTTGCCGAGTATCGACGGGTTGTCGGCATATATGGGCTCCATGGCGTCATTCTCGGGCTGGAGTCGAACGCGCCCACGCTCTTTATAAAACGTCTTGACGGTTGCAGACCCATCGATCATGGCGACCACGATCTCACCGTTCATGGCGCTCTTCTGTTCGCGCACGATGATGTAATCGCCGTTGAAGATGCCGGCATTGATCATGGAGTCGCCATGCACCTCGAGGACGAACGAGCTCGAATCTGTTGCGATCTCGGTGGGAACGGTGAATGAATCTTCGATATTCTGCTCGGCGAGGATGGGCATACCGGCTGCAACGCGGCCGACCAAGGGCAGCTTGACCGTCCCTCGAGAGGGCGTGGTGGACGATTCTTCCGGTTTATACGATGACCCATCGGAATTAAATACCTCGAGCGCACGGGGCTTCGTCGCATCGCGACGAATCAAACCATGCTCCTCAAGAGCACTGAGATGGGCGTGTACGGTGGAAGGCGATGAAAGCCCGACGGCGGCCGCCATTTCGCGCACGCTCGGAGGGTAGCCCTTCTCCTTTTGATAGGAGCGGATGAAATCGTAAATCTGTTGCTGGCGCTTGGTGATTTTACGGCTCACGGCAGATCCCTTCTCATCAAACACTTGTTCGAATATTTCTTGACAGGAACAACTGTTCGAAGATAATAATACACGAACATCCGTTCTAAGAGAACGAGTTTTGTCCGAACGGCCGTATATATCTATATGCAGAGAACAGAGCCGAAAGGAGCACGCCATGAAGAGTCAGGTCCGCGTTGTTGGAAATCTCGCCCTCGCCCCCATCGAGGAGCATGCTTTTAGCGTTATCGACGGATCTGCCGCGCAGAAGATGGTCGTCCCTTCTCGCCCGCAACTGTTCGACACCGTCGCTTACCCCAATCGGACGGCGCTCGATGGCATCAAAAGAGGGGATAGGCTGCTTTTCACCCTTGTGGCCGTTTTGGTGTCCGCCTGCGTCTTCGGAGGCATGTTCGCGGGCGCCGTTTCCCGCGACTCCAGGATGGATGCACTCATGAGCGCCCCCTCCAGGGTCGTTGAGGTCGTTTCCGGCGACACGTTGTGGGACATCGCAACAGATAATCCCATTGAAGGTATTACCGTTAACGAGACGGTCGACGTCATCAAAAAGGCCAACGACCTTGACTCGGGTCTGCTGGTTCCCGGAATGGAGCTCCGCGTCCCCATCACACCGAGGTAGCGGGCCTCCGTAGAAACTCATTTGCGATACACCCCTCATTGCATGGTATTCTTAGTAAGTTGTATCGATGGGAGGGGGATAGCGATATGCGTTGTCCAAGCTGCGGACATGATGACACGCGCGTCATTGATTCTCGAGCGCAGGATACGACCAATGCCATCAAGCGTCGTCGCGAATGCCGTTCTTGCGGACACCGCTTCACCACGTTCGAGCGATGCGAAGACCCCATAGAGGTCATAAAAAGGGATGGATCCGTTCAGTCTTTCGACCGCAACAAGCTGCTCGTCGGGCTGATGCGCGCCACATCGAAACGCGACATCGATTTGCCAGAGCTCAACGCGCTCATCGACGACATCGAGCGCGAGCTGCGAGGCGGCACCCTGACTGCGATTCGCTCTCACGATATCGGCGACATGGTCCTGAAGAGGCTTGAGCGTATCGACAAGGTCGCCTATATCCGATTCGCATCGGTCTATCGTGACTTTCGAGATGTCGATGAGTTTATTTCCGAACTTGATAAATTGAGGTAGCCATGTCCGATCTTTCCGTTTCCATCAAGCGCCTCGACCCGAGTGTCGAGCTCCCCTCGTATGCATACGAGGGGGACGCAGGTCTCGATTTGCGCGCCAATGCAGATATCGTCATCGAGCCTTACCGGCGCGTCCTCATCCCCACGGGTCTTGCGATCGCAATCCCCGATGGCTATGCGGGATTCGTCCAGCCCCGTAGCGGCATGGCTTTGAAGCAGGGGCTCTCCATCGCCAACACCCCCGGGCTCATCGACGCCCACTATCGCGGTGAACTGAAGGTGATCGCCGTGAATCTCGATGCCGAAAAGACCATTCGCATCGCGCGAGGCGAGCGGATCGCCCAGCTCGTCATCCAGCAGGTGCCCGTCGTGCACCTTGTAGAAGTCGACGAACTCGACGAGACGGACCGCGGTTGCGGCGGTTTCGGTTCGAGCGGTTCGAAATAAATCAGTCGGTCCTTGAGCATAGGGGGATAACCACATGGACCAATTCTTCAAGTTGGGGGAGCGCAACTCTGACGTTGCGACCGAGCTTCGCGCCGGCCTGACGACGTTCTTGGCGATGGCCTACATCATCGTCGTCAACCCGCTCATCCTGTCCGCGGGCGGCGTTCCCATGACCGCTGCCGTCACCGCCACCTGCATCGGCGCCGGCATTATGACGATCGCGATGGGCTTCATCTCGAATCGTCCCTTGGCCTGCGCTTCGGGCATGGGCATCAACTCCATCGTCGCCTATACGCTCTGCGGTGCGATGGGGCTCGGCTGGCAGACCGCCATGGCCATCATCTTCGTCGAGGGAATCGCCATTCTCCTGCTTGTTCTCTGCGGCCTTCGAGAGGCCATCATGGATGCCATCCCCGTGTCGCTGCGCCATGGCATCTCCATCGGTCTCGGTCTTTTCATCGCCATGATCGGCCTTAAGGACGGCGGCATCATCGTCGCCAACGAAGCCACCATGGTCTCCCTTGGCAGCGTCACCGACCCCGTGTTCCTCGTCGGTCTCATCTCCATCGTGGCCACGGTCATCCTTTCGTCGATGAACGTCAAGGGCGCCCTTCTTTGGGGCATCGTCATCGCATCTGTTTTGGGCATTCCGCTGGGTGTCACCGCAGCTCCGTCCAGCATCGTGGCTCCGCTCGACTTTTCCACGTTCGGCGCACCGTTCATGGCCGACGCCGATGGCGTCATGGGTGTCGTCAAGGCTCTCACAACCCCCGCGCTTCTGCTCTTCGCCTTCTCTCTCATGATGAGCGACTTCTTTGACACCATGGGGACCGCCATGGCCGTTGCAAAGCAGGGCGACTTCCTTACCGATGAGGGCAAGGTCGAGGATATCAAGCCCATACTCATCGTCGACTCCGTCGCCGCGGCGGCCGGCGGCGTGTTCGGTGCATCTTCGATCACCACGTTCGTCGAATCCGCTTCCGGCGCCGCAGACGGTGGCCGTTCCGGCCTCACCTCCATCACTGCCGGCGTCTTGTTCCTGCTCGCCGCCTTCTTCTCTCCCTTGATCGGCTGCATCAGCTCCGCGGCGACCTGCGGTGCACTCGTCTACGTCGGCTTCCTCATGATGAGCGAGGTCACCGAGATCGATTGGTCCGACATTCTCGAGGGATTCCCGACCTTCATGATCATCATCGGCATTCCGTTCACATACTCCATCTCCAACGGCATCGGCCTCGGCTTTATCGCGTATGTGCTCGTCGCCTCCGTCACCGGCAACATGAAGAAGGTCCACCCGCTCATGTGGGTTGCGACTGCCGCTTTCCTGGCTTATTTCCTGCTTCTCTAACTCCGATCTCAGACATACGAGATGAGATGTCAAATCAAGGACCCCCGACGAGATCATGCTCGTCGGGGGTCCTTATTGGAACCAAAGGGTGCGGTTTTGCCGATGCGGCGCTGAGTTTTCGAACCGCATTCGTCGCATTCGTCGATAAAGCTGCAGATAAGGACAGGTCGCTACCGGGCGTGGGCCGGTTTCCCACCCCAGTAGAACTCGGCGAAATGCCTTTCACGCTCACATGGTGCACCGACGAGTCGCATGGTCGCGCGGACGATGTCGGCGGCGGCATCAGGCCGCCTCAGAGCGCTGGCGTTGACCAGGAGCCCGTGGAGGGCCTCTTTGTTGTCATGCAGATGTCCGAGCTGCATGACCAGCTCGCGTGACGTCGTGGCATGCATGCTGGCGCCAAACGAAGTGAGCATGACGGTGTTGGACTTTTCCTGCCCATATGCCTTACCTAAAAGCAACATGGGCAACTCCGCACAAAGGCACTCGGTCACCGTCAGCCCACCGGATTTCAAAATGGCAAGGTCGCAGGCGTGCATGAGGGCGGCCATATCGTCAACATAGTCCATCACCGTCGCGTTCGGCAGCTTCATACCGGAAAAGACCGAACGCAGATGGTCGGCATAGGATTCGTCCTTCCCGGGCAGGAAGATGAAGTACATGTCCTCAAATCGTCGAAGATAGGGGAGAGTCTCCTCGATCGCCGACCGGAAGCGAACGTAGGGCTGGGGGAGGGCGGCGCCCGCCATCACGAGCACCAATGTCTTGTCCGCGGGAAGGCCGAATCGCGCACGATCGGCATCGCGGTTTCCGCCCTCGCCGAATCCCGAACGAACCGGAATGCCCGTCACCTCGATAGCATGCTCGGGAACCTTTCTGGGACGCAGGGTCTCGGCCATGAACTCCGTGGCGACACAGAACAGATCGGCCTCCTTATGCGGCCAAAAGCCCTCGATCTCATAATCGGTTGGAACGCACGTGACGGGGTATTCGACCTTCGTGCGCATGCGGGCGCCCACCGCGACGTTTGCCGCGGTGATATGGGTGCAGATGATAGCGAGGGGGCGTTTCTCTCGAACATAATCGTCGAAAGAGTCGAACATCAAAGTCGACCAGGCCGAACCGCCACCCCACAGGAGACGCCCGGTCAGTGTGAAGCGCCACGTGACGTCATACAGCGGCCGAGTCGCCCCGGTGAACGCGGCAGCGGTCTTATTGCCGTCGAACTTGATCTTGCCGAAATCGAGAATATCGATGACGTCGATTTGCACATCATCCGGAACACCGTCTTGCCCCGAAAGCCGTTCGATGGCCTGGGCAATCGCTTGCGCCGCGGCACGATGGCCGGAGCCGACGGATGCATGCACGACGGCAATGGTCGGTCTATGCGTCGCCATATCCTCCGGTGGAGTGGTCAAAGGTGGAGCCGAAATGGACTCGCACTGAGAATCTGCAGTATATTGCATCAGGCACCCCCTAAGACGATATAGGTATTGTACGACCCCGTGTGAAACAGATCCCGGCTATCGGGTAAGAGCAGAGAAACGACGTATGGAGGTATGAATGTCAACGACAAACCAACATGATCTGGTGATCATCGGCGGCGGTCCCGCCGGTTATTCCGCTGCGCTGTACGCCGCTCGCGCCAGCCTCGACACGCTTGTCGTCGAGCAGGGCATGCCCGGTGGCCAGATCGCCACTTCCGATATGATCGACAACTATCCGGGAATTAGTCTGTGTTCCGGTTCAGAGCTCGGTCAAAAGATGCAGGCCCATGCCGAGTCCGCAGGCGCTCAATCGGCCTACGGTTCGGTTCAGTCCCTTGTTCGCCATGAAGGCGGATTCACCATCAAGACCGACTTAGATTCCTTCGAGGCCAAAAGCGTCATCGTCGCAACGGGAGCAACACCTCGTCCCGGTAATTTCTCGGGCGAGGAGACGTTCAGGGGTCGCGGGGTGTCGTATTGCGCCACCTGCGACGGCATGTTCTATCGAGGAAAGCGCGTGTTCATCATCGGTGGTGGCAATTCTGCCGTCGAAGAAGCGCTCTATCTGTCGAATCTCGCCGATCGAGTCGAGATCATCGTTCGGCGCGATGTGTTTCGCGCGCCTCGGGGGATGGTCGATCGTCTGGCCATGAAACCCAATATTACGATTAGGTACCAAACTAGTATCACAGAGGTTTCGGGTGCGACCTTCATCGGCGCCATCACGTTCAGAGATAACGCAACAGGCGAAATGCACGTTGAGTCGTACGACGAGGGTTCCGTTGGCATCTTCGTCGCCGTCGGTCAGGATCCGGCAACGCGTCTCGTGGCGGATTTGGTCGAGTTCGGTCCCGATGGCGGCGTGCTCACCGATGAGCATATGGGCACCAAGACGCCGGGCCTGTATTGCGCCGGCGATGTGCGGTCTAAATCATTGCGTCAAGTTGTCACCGCGGCAGCTGACGGTGCGATAGCGGCAACTGCGGCATATCAATATATTGAGTCTATTTCCGCTTGATGAGCTAGGCGCCCTCTGCTCGAAACCGAGCTTTGAGGGCGCCTTATTCTGGTCTGCGTCAGTAAAGAGATGAACCTCATTATCCAAGTATCAATTTCTGATAATATATATTATGTAAACTAGAGATGTGACACACCGATCGGCCCGTGCACACGACTTATCGCATGCGCACGGGCCGACACTTCGTTCAATTTAGTCCGCCCCACTCATAGCCGATGATCAGACCGGATTTTTCAGCATAATAGGAACAAAGGCCCCGGCAAGGAAGGATCTCGACCTCGGCCTGCGGCCATTCGGACGTAATTGCACGGGAGAGCTCTTCAGCACCCTCGATATTGTCGACATGGTCGATATACGCCATACCGCCGCGATATCCGTCAGATCTCATGACCTCGAGGATTTTCCCAATCGTCTTCTTATCGCCGCGGGTCGGGGCAATCACCTTGATGGCACCCTGCTCATTGGCCGTTCCGAGCATTCGAATGGATAAGTTGCTCGCTAGCGCGCCGACCAACTTGGGCATACGCCCATTTTTAACGAGATTGTCGAAGCTCCTCAAAGAGAACTGGACCTGGCTATTGGACTTGAGCCTGTTCGCATATGAAACAACCTCCTCGAACATCGCATCGGGATGCATTGTGAGGTACCGATCGATAAGGCGAACCATGATCTCAAGTTTCGCCCCCGCGGCTTGGGAGTCGACGATGTGGATGTTTTTCCCCAGAATCTGGCCGTCATGCTCTCGCGCATATTCATCCATAACGAGGTTGCGACCCATCTGAGCGGAGTTGTAGCTGCCGGAGATATTGGAAGAAAGCGTCACGGCGATGACGTTATCGGCCAGGCGGAATAGCTCCGCCCATTCACCGGCGCTTGGACATGCGGAGCCCGATGCCGACGTCTCGGAATGGACGCGCTCGTTGAGCTCACTTACGTCCAAGTCGGCATCATCGACATACTCCTCCCCTCCCACTTGGATGGTGAGCGGCGCAAAGGTATAGATGCAATTAAGGGCGGCGGGCGTATAGTCACGCAGGTTGCAACTGGAGTCAGCGATGATGGCCCAAGTCATGAGGGTTCCTTTCGCTCGAGTTATCGAGACCAGAGTATATACCTACTGAAATACCCAAATAAAGACGAAAGCACAGAAACCCAGCCTACATGAAAATGGGGAGGAAGGGCCTCCCCTTTCCTCCCCCGAAATAACCGAGCGGGTATGTTACCCGACCTTGACCAGGCTGAAGAGCTCCTGATCACCGGAGCTTGCGAGCACATCACGAGGATTGAGGAACGTGAGCTCAAGGATGCAAGCGTACCCGACCAGCTCGCCCCCGACTTCCTGGATGAGCTTGCCGGTGGCCGCGGCCGTGCCCCCCGTGGCGATCAGGTCGTCGACGATCAGGATGCGGTCACCGGGCTCGATCGCATCGCGGTGAATCTCAAGCGTGTCGGAGCCGTACTCGAGCTCATAGCTGACAGAGTAGGTCTCGCGGGGCAGTTTGCCGGGTTTGCGCGCGGGAATGAAACCGGCGCCGAGCTCCATGGCAACGGGTACGCCGATCATGAAACCGCGTGCTTCAGGGCCGACCACCTTGGTGATTCCAGCGTCACGGAAGTGCTCGGCAATTGCGAGAACGGCCTGACGCATGGCGCCGGCATCGGCGAACAACGGCGTGATGTCCTTGAATACGACACCGGGCTCGGGATAATCGGGAATGTCGGTGATAAAGGACTCGAAGTCAAAGTCGGACATGTCGGCATATCTTTCTACTCGTTTTGGGCCTTGATCGTCACGACGTCCGACGCTATGACGCGTCGACGGGAAGGACGCGAATCGGTTGGGCGGCAAGCTCGCTTGCATCCAGCGCGCTCACAGTCTGCTCTCGCCCATTGGGGTTTGTTGGCAGATTCGCATGGCTTTGAGCGGCCTGCTGGGCGCGCGTTATCTCGTCGTCGATGGCATCGACGTCGGCATCCTCGACGACCGCGTTGAGCGATTCGAACACGCGGTTGCGCAGAAGTGCGGTGCGCACGCCATCGGTGAGGTCGTGCAGGGTCTTAAACGCGCGATCGAGCTTGGCCTCACGGTCATCGTCGGAGTCATCGGAACCGAGCATGCCTATGAGAACCTGCTCGAAAAGTGCGGACTCGCGATTGGCCGCTATCGCATACTGACGAAGGTTGCGCGGTTCGATATGAAAGCGCGAGAGTTCGGCGCAATGACGGATGATCTCGAAATCGCGGCCATCGATGAGCTCGCGGTTCTGGGGACTGCGGATGATGCGAATGAGGTCGTTATCGGAAAGCTGGCGCAAAAATGCGATATCGACCCCGAGGATGTCGGGTACATCCTCGATGGGGTGAAGCTTCTGGCGCGTCTCCTTGGAAGCCACCTTCATGGGCGCATCCGCCAAAAGTCCGACCTCGAAAGCGAGCGCAGACAGATCTGAGGCGCTGTCGAGCTTTTGCTTGATGGCGGAAAGCGGCATGTACCGCGTCTTTTGGAGATGCAGGATGACTTCAAGGCGGTCGACGTCGGCCTTTGAGTACTGACGATACCCCTTAGGGGTGCGATGGGGCGTGATCAGCCCCTCGTCCTCGAGAAAGCGGATTTTTGAGTTGGAAAGATCGGGGTACGTTCCGCGCAGGAGGTTGACGACCTGCCCGATGCTGAGATAGCTGCGCTCAGCCAAGCTACTCACCGGTTTCGATGCGCTCCACGGTGCTTTCGTGGTACATCAGCGTGAACGTGCCGATCTGCACGGACGAACCGTCGTGCAGGGGCGCGGAGTTGACGATCGCACCATCCACCCAGGTGCCATTGAGGGAACCGAGATCCTCGATAAGGATGCCGGCGGCGTTGCGCAAGATCTTGGCATGACTGCGGGAGACGGTCATGTCGTTGAGAAAGATCGTGTTGGAGGGATCGCGACCGATGGTGACCTCGGGCTGATCGAGCTCAAAGACATTGCCTGTCTGGGGACCTTTGATAATGGAGAGGACGGGAACGATGAGGGGCGCGCTCTTCATGAGATCAGGCGCGGTAGCATCGCTGCTCGGCATGCGGAAAACGCGCGTCGTCTCATTCTGCTCGGCATTGGCCATGGTAACCCCCTAGCGGCAAAACGGGATGAACCCGAAACGTACAATCGACATTCTATTTTAACTCAAATAGTTCGCATATCGATGCCGTTATGCGTTCTCTACGAGCTCGGTATCATCAGATTCGTCGATTTCGGGGTTGAGAAAGTCCTCGTCCTCGTCCTCTGGGTGCGCGATCGCGGCACGGATGGCGGAGATGCCCTTGGCAGTGTAGACTCCGCCCGTTGCGAGCGAGCAGAACACGCCCGCGTACACGAAGTAAATGCCGAGCGGGGCCGCCGTGTCGTTGATGCCGGGCAGCCAGGAGACGGCTGCCGGCGCAAGCCCCAGGCCGTCGAGCATCGGCATGCCGAGAAGCATGAGGGTGAATCCGCTCATGAGCAGTGCCGTGGCCAGCTTGCCGATGAAAACGACGTCGATGGGTCTGCGATGATAGTGGCGGACCACGAAATTCCCGAGGAACAGATAGGCATCGCGACCTACGATGGCAAGGCAGATCCACAGGGGCAGCTCTCCGCGCGCGACCAGGCCGACGACGCCAGTGAAGAGCAGGGCGCGATCGACGATGGGATCGAGCATCTTTCCCAGCCAGCTCACGGTCTTGGTCATACGCGCGATCTGCCCGTCGAGCCAATCGGTCGAAGCCGCGATCGCATATATCGCGAGAGCGACATAGCGATTCTGGTCGTTCACGAAGAGATATAGGAAAACGCCCGTGAAAATCAAACGGGTGAAGGTGATGAAGTTTGAGATGGTGAAGATCTTGTTGGAGGGATAATCGGAGGTACCGATAAGCTCCTTCTTGATCTTCTTCCTGATCTTGCCTGCGGCCACGCCTTACTCCCCTAGAACATGAAACACTGGAGGCATGATACCCGCTTACGGAACGTGTAAGCCGACAACCTGAAAATGGAAAAGGGCGGCCATATGGCCGCCCTCGATGCTCCGTGGTCGGGACGACTGGATTTGAACCAGCGACCCCTTGCGCCCCATGCAAGTGCGCTACCAAGCTGCGCTACGTCCCGAAGCAAGGAATTACTTTACCCAAAGGATCCAATAGATGCAAGAACTTTTTTACATCTATTTAGGATTTTAGAGCTTTGGCGCGTTTTAGCAGCTCGTAGGCGAGTTCTTGCTTGTCCATGCAGGGAATGTCCTCGGCGCCCTCCCCTGTCACCCAAAGGACCGTATCCGTGTCGGAGCCAAACGTGGACTCCGGACGCGACACGTCGTTGGCGACAATGGCATCGCAGCCCTTGCGCGCGAGCTTCTCGGTGGCGCGTCGGGCCAGGTCGTTCGTCTCGGCGGCAAAGCCGATGACGACGCGCCCCTCCTTCTTGGACGACATGTCGGCGAGGATATCGCGCGTCTTTGTCAACGGCACCGATGTGAGCTCGCCATCGGCCTTGCTGAGCTTTTCGGAAGCGACGCTGACGGGGGCATAGTCCGCGACCGCCGCGGCGCAGATGAGCATGGTGGCATCGTCGAAGGCGCGCTCGACCTCTCGGTGCATTTCCGCCGCCGATTCGACGTTGACGACGCACACGCCTTCGGGCGCCCTCAGCGCCGTGGGAGCGCTCACGAGGGTGACGCGGGCGCCCATGTCTCGCGCTGCGCGCGCGAGCGCGTAGCCCATCTTTCCGGAGGATCGGTTGCCGATGTAGCGGACGGGGTCGATGGGCTCGCGCGTGCCGCCGGCGGTGACGAGCACGTGCTCGCCCGCGAGCGCATCGGAGCGCCCGAGGACGTCGAGCGTCTGGCCCACGATCGCCTCGACTTCGGCGAGCTTGCCTTGGCCGGTATCGCCGCAGGCGAGATAGCCCGTAGCGGGATAGACGATCTCGCAACCCCTGGCGGCGAGCGTCGCAACGTTTTCGCGAGTGGCCCGTGCCGTCCACATCCCCACATTCATCGCGGGAGCCACGACGATGGGGGCATCGGTTGCGAGAAGCGTGGTGCTCATAAGGTCGTCGGCAAGGCCGTGGGCCATCTTGGCGATCATGTTGGCCGTGGCGGGGGCCACGAGCACGACATCCGGCTCCTTTGCGAGCGAGATATGATGAATCGGGTCGGACGGGTTGTCGAACAGATCGATCGCGACCTCCTCATGCGTGAGCGCTCGAAAGGTCGCCGGCCCCACGAACGCGGTCGCGTGAGCGGTCATGCAGACTTTGACGCGCACGCCGGCCTTCTGCAGAAGACGGACGATCTCGCAGGACTTATATGCGGCGATGCAGCCCGTGACGCAAACGAGAACGGTCTTTTGCATGGTTACTCCCGCTCGTCGACCACGATGATGCGGTGACAATACGGGCACTCGGCGTAATAGCTCGCATGGCGCAGCGCGTCCATGGACGCCGGCTGGAGGGCGGTGCGGCAGACCGTTGGGACATTGCCCTGGATGCGCTCGACGCACAGGCCCTTGAAACGCTTGGAGGAGCGTTCGTAGAGCTTCTGGACGTCTTCGGGCAGGCGCCCGAGCAGATGGCCGCGGCGAAGGGAGAGCTCGTCGATCTCGGCCTGGATGGCAGAGGCCTGATCGCGGGCGGAGCGCGTGTCCTCGACGATGGCGGCCTCGAAGCGCTTGATATAGTCGACGAGCTTACCCTCGCGCTCCTGCGCAGCCGCCAGTTCGTCTCTGGCCGCGGGACGGTCGAACTCGATGCGCTCGAGGCGCTTGGCGAGGTTGGAGAGCTCCTCCTCCAGGTCGCGCATCGCTCGATAATCGCTCGGATCGATCGGACGCGCCTGGGCGGCCGCGACGGCCTCGTGGCAGGCGCGCTCACCCTCATCGAGGTCATCAACGGCGATCTGGGCGTCCTTGCGGACGGCGAGCAGGCGCGTGGCCTCGGCGCGCAGCTTGGAAAGGGCCGAGCGCTTCTTGGCGAGCTCGTCGATGATGGGCAGCGATCCGAGTCGCTTGCCCAGGCTTGCGAGCTCGAGGTCGGTCTCCTGCAGCTTGATCAAATCGGAACCAAGGCTCATGCAAAATCTCCTTGCGTCGGCACCCACCATTGCGTGGGCAGCGAATTGACATGTACGTGTTCGGCCGGGACGCCGGTTGAGACGCAGGCATCGGCCAGAATCGAGCAGAACGGCTGCTCGGAACGATCGTGGCCCAAGGCCACGATCGCCATTCCCCTGAGGGCGAGGTCCTGGGCGCGATGATAACCCACCTCTCCCGTCACCACGACATCGGAGCCCGCATCGATGGCGAGCTCACCGAAATCACCGAGGCTTCCACCGAGAAAGGACGGTCGGCTGATCGTCGTCTCCGGATCACCCCAAACGACCGGCGTGGTCTCGAACGCGCACCGCAGGCGGTCGGCGAACTCGCGAAGCGTCATGGCGTCACATGAGCACAGGCTTCCCAACCCCGTTGCATGCGGGTCGTCCGGATGTTCGAGGGAAGAGTGCGCGCCCATGCCGAGCAACCCGGGAAGCACGGCCCTCGCCTCGAGGGAACGGTCGAGGTTGGTGTGAAGCGAAATGACGCTCACCCCGAGACGGGCCGCCTCGTATACGACGGCGGAGCTCGAGGGGCGTTCGGCGGAGGCGGGGCAGAAGCGATCGGGGGGCGCGATGTAGACCGGATGATGCGTCAGCAGCACGTTGCAGCCCGTTGAGCACGCGGCGCGAAGTGAATCCAAGGTCGCATCCAAAGCGCACGACACGCCGCGCACGTCGGCGTCTGGGTCGCCGACGGAGAGCCCGACATGGTCCCACGCCTCGGCGTCGTGGCGCGGGAAGCGGGCGAACAATGCGGATTCAAGATCACGGACGAGCATCGGGCACCACCTCGGAAAATGCCTCGACGAACCGATCGAGGGCCGTGGGATCGACACGGTCGTCGAAGGAGATGCGCAGGGACCCGAGCGCATCCTCGCGCGGAATCCCCATGGCTCGCAGGACATGGCTGGCATCCATGCTGCCGCTCGAACAGGCGCTCGCCGCGGAAACGGCGAACCCAAGGCCGTCGAGTTTCAAGATGAGCTCCTCCGAGTCGACCCCCTCGACGTAGATGCTCACGATGCCGGGCAGGCGATCGACCTCGGACCACTCCCCCACCGTGGCATGAACCCCGGGCTTCTCGCAGAGCCGAGCATACAGGCCGTCGGCCAGCGTCTTGAGTTCGAGGGCGTGCCCGCCCACATGCGGCATGAGCGCGTCGGCGGCCGCGGCAAGACCTATGATGGCGCGCAGGTCCTGGGTGCCGGGCCTGAGACCGCGTTCCTGCCCACCGCCGAGACTGCGCGGACGAATCGGCGTCCTCCCCTTGAGATACAGCGCCCCGATACCGACGGGTCCTCCGACCTTGTGTCCGGCGACCGAAAGGGCATCGACACCGAGATCGGCGACATCGAAGGGCACATGCAGCCAACCCTGAACGGCGTCGGCGTGGTAAACCGCACCGTGCGCGTGCGCCACATCGGAAAGCTCGCGCACGGGCTGGATGACACCGGTCTCGTTGTTCGCGAACATGATCGACACGAGCGCGACATCGTGGCCCATGAGCGCATCGAGCTCGATGGGATCGACGCATCCGCGCCGATTGGGCCTGATCGTATCGACCCTAAATCCAAGAGCCCTGAGCTGCGGGAGATTGTCGAGGATCGAATCGTGCTCGATCGCGGAAACGATGACGCGGTCACGACGGCGATCCGCCGCGCGCGCGGCCTCGGCAAGGCCCAAGAGCGCCAAGACGTTCGCCTCGGTGCCCCCGCCGCAAAACAGCACCTCGGAGGGTCGCACGCGCGAACCGAAGCTGCGGGCGAGGACCCTGCGGCAGGACTCGAGCACCTGAGCCGCTTTTCGGCCGAGGGAATGCAGGGAGTTTGGATTGGCGCCGGCGATCTGCGACGCGTCGTAGTCGAGTTGGGCCCGGATCGCCTCGGGCCTCATGGGCGTCGAAGCCGCGTAGTCGAGATTGATATACGTATCTGACATTTCGCCTACGCTTCCCTAGAGGCTCGACCACGCGCGGCGGCCTGGCGGATGTCCTCGATCGCCCGGGCGGGATCGTCGGCTCCAAAGACGGCGGAACCGGCCACGAGGACCGTCGCGCCGTCGGCGCCGAGGAGCTCGGCGTTGCCGGCGCCCACCCCGCCGTCGATCTCGATGAGCGGATCGACGCCGTGCTCAACGCACATGGCACGTAGGCGACGGAGCTTATCAAGGGTGCGGGGGATGAACTTCTGCCCGCCGAAGCCGGGGTTCACGCTCATGAGCAGCACCATGTCGAGCTCGTCCAGAATATCTTCGAGCACGTCCACGGAGGTGGCGGGGTTCAACACCACGCCGGCCTTGCAACCGCGGGATTTGATGTGGGAGACCGTGCGATGCAGGTGCGTGGAGGCCTCGTAGTGGACGGTGATGAGATCGGCGCCGGCTTCGATGTACCAATCCAGCGTTTCGTCGGGGTTGGAAACCATGAGGTGCACGTCGAGCGGGATGTCCGTCGAGCCCTTGCACGCCTTTACGATGGCCGTGCCGTAGCTCAAGTTCGGCACGAAGTGACCGTCCATGACGTCGACGTGGATCAAGTCGGCGTTCGAGATGCGCTCGAGGTCGCGTGCGAGATTCGCCATATCGGCCGAGAGGATGGAGGGGGAAATCTGGATTGAAGCTGACACGGCGTTCCTTTCAAAGGGATTGATATGCGGTTATGCGGGCAGATGCAGATGCGAAACGGTTACTCGTCGAGACCGTAGAACTCCTCGCCAGGCATTCGGCTGGTCAGTTGGTCGAGTGCCTCCTCGAGCGTCATGCCGCCGTAGAGAAGCCGCTCGAGCGCGAAGGTGAGTGGGACGTCCACGCCCTTGGAACGCGCGAGCTCGCTGACGCTCTTCGCAGCCGCCGCGCCCTCGACGACCATCTTCCGGCGCGCTTGGTATTCCTCAAGCGTCTCACCGTGGGAGAACGCCTCTCCGAAAGAGCGGTTGCGCGAGTGGCGCGAGGTGCACGTCACGATCAAATCGCCCATGCCGGCAAGGCCCATGCAGGTCATCGCCTCACCGCCGCAGGCATGGACCAGACGGCTGATCTCCGCCAGGCCGCGGGTCATGATGAGCGCGAGGGCGTTGTCGCCCATACCCGAACCGGCGGCGATGCCGCAGATGATGGCCATGACGTTCTTCATCGCGCCGCACAGCTCGACGCCGACCAGATCGCTCGAGAGGTAGATGCGAAAGTTCGGCCCAAGCGTGATCCCCTTGAAGAACTCGCCGATCTCCATGCTCTCACAAGCGATGGTCGAAGCGGAGAGCGCACCGTGGCAGATCTCCTCGGCGTGATTGGGCCCCGAAAGGGCCGCGATGCGCTCGGGATGACCGATCTCACTGGCGATGACGTCGCTCATGAGCAGCCCGCTTCCGAGTTCGATCCCCTTTGCCAGGCAAAGCACCGGCAGGTCATCGGCGATGTAGGGGGCGAGATCGCGTGCGACACCGCGCAAGAACGAGGACGGGACGGCGAAGATGACGGCGTCCGCCCCGGCAAGCGCATCCTCATGGGAGCAGGTCGCACTCACATTCTCGGGCAGGGTATAGTCGGAGAGATAGCATCTGTTGGTGTGAAGTTCATTGATCTCGCGTGCCGGGGCGGGGTCGTACGACCACATGACGACCGAATGTCCATGAGAGGCCACGAGGCCGGCCATGGCCGTGCCCCACGAACCGGTACCGATCAGTGCGATGCGCATGTCACCCATCCATCTCGTCGACGCGTTTGGAAAAAGACAGCTTGGACTCCGTGCCGTTCAGGAGCTTGCTGACATTGGAACGATGGGCCCAGACGACCAAAAGGCCGAGCAGGGACAAAATCACCTTGAAGCTCGGGCTATCGCCCGCAAAATACAGCGGGACCGTGATGGGGAGGGCCAAGACGGTGACGATGGAACCGAGCGACACGAAGCGCGTGAGCGCGACGACCGCGATGAAGATGCCCAGGTGCAGCAAGGCGAAGGGCCATGAGAGCCCGAACAGCACGCCCACGCCCGTCGCGATGCCCTTACCGCCTTTGAAATGCAGATAGGGTGAAAAGATGTGACCGCACAGGCACACGAGCCCGCCGATCGCCAGGAACGTGTCTCCGATGCCGGCGCCGCCATCGAGGGCGAGCACCTCGGAGGGCTCGATGCGGGCCATGCCCGCAACAACGAGACGGACTGCGCCCACGCCCAGGACGCCCTTGAAAACGTCGCAGATGAGCGTGGGAATCGCGACCTTGGGGCCTCCGGCGCGAAGTGCGTTGGTGGTGCCGATGTTGCCAGACCCCACCTTCTGCAGGTCGATCTTGCCGAGCAGTTTCGCGAAGATCTTTCCAAATGGAATGCCGCAAACGAAAAACGTCAAGACATAAGTCGCGATGAGGGGCCACCAGGACGCACCCGGCGTTTCCGGACCGGCGAGGGCGAGGAGATCATCCATCCCCGGCATCGCTATTCCTTGTCCTTGTCGCTCTTCTTGGCGCGGAAACGCAGGCGGATCGGAGTGCCCTTGAAATCGAAGGTGGCACGCATGCGGTTCTCGATATAGCGCTTGTAGTTGTCGCTCACCAGGTCGGTGTGGTTGACGAAGAACGTGAACGCCGGGGGCTTCTCGCCCGTCTGCGTGACGTAATGCATCTTGAGTCGGCGCTTGCCATCGGAGACCGTGTGGCCGAACTCGCGCATATCGGTGAGGAGCTTGTTGAGCTGCGAAGTTGAGATATGGCTCGCGCGGCGCTCGGCGGCAGAGTCCACCATATCCCAGATCTTGTGGACGCTGCGTCCCGTCATGGCGGAGATGCGCAGGTACTCGGCCCAGGGCGCCATGGTCAGACGACGATCGACCGTCTCCATGACGGCTTGGCGCTCATAGTCGTCCTTGAGGAGGTCCCACTTGTTGAGAAGGACCACCAGCGCGCAACCGCGCTCGATGGCGAGATTGGCGACCTTTTGATCCTGCTCGGTCACGCCCGTGGAGGCATCGACGACAAGCAATGCGACATCGGCTCGGTCGATGGCCCGCAGACCGCGGACCATGGAGTAGTACTCGATGTTCTCGTAAACGGTGCTCTTCTTGCGAATACCGGCGGTATCGACCATGCGATAGCGCTTGCCGTCGCGCTCGACCACCGTATCGATGGCGTCGCGCGTGGTGCCGGCGACGTTGCTCACGATGGAGCGATCGTTGCCGATCATCTTGTTGAAAAGGGAGGACTTGCCGGCGTTCGGCCGTCCGATGATGGCGACGCGCAGCGTGTCGGGCTCATCGTCCTCGTCACCCGCGTCCTCGGGCAGCAGCGAGACGACCTCGTCGAGCAAATCGCCGGTGCCGTGGCCATGCAATGCGGAGACGGCGACGGGTTCGCCGACCCCCAGGGAGTAGAACTCCCACAGGTTGTCGTTCTCGCGGGCGGGGTTGTCGAGCTTGTTGACGAGCAGGAAGGTCGGCTTCTTGAGCTTACGAACCATGCGCGCGACGCTCTCGTCCTCCTCGGTGACGCCGATCGAGCCGTCGACCACGAACAGGATGACCGCGGCCTCCTCGGCGGCGGCGAGGGCTTGATCGCGAATGGATGTGGCGAAAACATCGTCGCTCTTCATGGGTTCGATGCCGCCCGTATCCACGAGCATGAACTCGCGACCGTTCCAGTCGGCGATATGGTAGCTGCGGTCGCGCGTGACGCCGCGGCTCTGGTGGACGATGGCATCGGAAGTCTGCGCGATGCGATTGACGAGCGTGGACTTGCCCACGTTGGGACGGCCGACGATCGCGACGATAGGACGAGACATGGGTTCTCCTTGGATAGTCACAGTTTATGAAATTCTAGCATGCGCCCCACCGCGATGACGCATCCCACGGGGTGGACATAATCTCTTCGGGTGCGGCCCGCCTCACTCGCGAAACGCGATGCGAGAACGCACCCGCCCCCAATGGTGCCTCCTCAAGGCTCCAAGCAGCTTGGAAAGCACGGGGCCGCGGAACCGGAGAACGGCTACATCAACGCATCCAACAGGAGATTGGGTGCGGGGGTGGCGTAATGAACGGCCGCGCCGCGCCGCTCGAGTTCGGCGGTCACCGCATCTCGAGTGAGGCCGTCGAGGGTGAGGCCGTCGTAGTTGAACATCACATCCGGGATCAGCAGCTCGATGTCGGTCAGATCGGAGGGCATCTGGCCGAGCAGGTCGCAGGCGCAGATGAGGCCCGTTACGTTCACATTGCCGCCGAAGTACTCGTTTTTGATGGTGAGCACATCGATGTCGCCCGTATCGAACAAGCTGCAAAATGCTCCGAAGGTGCCTCGCGCCGCCTCGCCGGAGATGATGAGGACCCGACGATTCAAGGCCCCGAGCCGTTCTGAGGCGCGAGCGACGTCGCGGGCCCGGGAGACCCTCACTGATTCGACCTCGTCCAGGAAGCTGCGAAGCATGCCGATGCCGTCGTAGAACTGCGGGAAACCGTCATAGGTCTCGGCGGGGGGCACGGGCAGATGCGCGTCGATGTAAAACTCGTCAGCCAACTGGAACACCGTGCAGCCGCGCTCTTCGCGGGCGCGCCGCTGAAACGGCTCGAGCATCTTGACCACGGCGCGCGACGCCTCGACGTCATCGGAGTAGGAAGTGGTGAAGCGCTTCTGATGCTTGGTGAAACCGAGCGGAACGATCGCGAGGCTCGTGATGCCGGGATGCGCCTCGACGTACTCGAGGGTCGCGAGCAGCTCATCCCCGTCGTTGATTCCGGGGCAGAGCACGATCTGCGCGTGGATCTCGATCCCGGCCTCGAGGAATCGCTCGAGCACCTCAAGACCGCGCGCGGCGTTGCGGCCGATGAGTTTGCGCCGACACTCCGGCGTGATGGCGTGAAGCGACACGTTCATGGGCGAGAGCATCTTGTCGATGGCGTCTTCGACCTCCGGGTCCTTCATATTCGTAAGCGTGACGAAGTTGCCCTGCAAGAAGCTCAGGCGGTAATCGTCGTCCCGTATGGTGAGCGTGGAACGGCTCTCCTTGGGGAGCATGTTCATGAAGCAGAAGATGCAGGCATTCACGCAGGTGCGCATGCCATCGAACACGACGCCGTCGAAATCAACGCCCCATTCCTCACCCGGGAAACGCTCGATCACGGCAGAGGCGACCGTATCGTCGCGCGGGTCGAACACCTCGATCTCGGCCTCTTCGCCCTCAGTCTCCCACAGCCACACGATCATGTCGGTAAGCGGCTTGCCATTCACCGTGAGAACGCGCATGCCCGGCTCGAGCCCGATGTCGTAGGCGGGGGAGTCTGGGATCACCGATAAAACGGTGGCACCGTCTAAGGACGGGTCCTTGGACAAGGCATATGGCGCGACGGTGCCCGCATATGAGGGTACCGAGGGCATGTTCGAATCACGTTCGGCCATCAGGACTCCAGGAGGCTCCGCATACGGACAAGGGCGCGGTCGATATGCGAGGCGGGCGTCGAGGCGCCGGCGGTCACGCCGATGCGGGCGACGTCGTCGAACCAAGCCGGCTCGATCTCGGCGGCATCTTCGATGTGATGGGTTTTGGGACAGGCCGCCGTGCAGATCTCGGCGAGGCGACGGGTGTTTCCCGAATTCTTGCCGCCGATGACGATCATCGCATCGACACGCCGGGCAAGTTCGGCGGCACTGTCCTGGCGCTCCTGGGTCGCCGAGCAAATGGTGTTGATGACGCGCAGGTCCATGGTCCGCTTGGAGAGCTCGGCGACGATATCGGCCAGGGCGCGCGGTGTCTGGGTGGTCTGGATCACCACGCCGACCTTTCGCGAAAGGTCGATGGCGTCGAGGTCCTCGGGCACGGAGACGACATGGGCGTCATCTCCGGCGTGGCCCATAATGCCCTCCACCTCGGGATGCCCGCTCTCCCCCACCACGATGAGCTGATAGCCCTCGCGCACGAGTCGCTCGGCGGCGTTGTGGACCTTCTTGACGTATGGGCAAGTCGCATCCAATACTTCGAGGCCGCGAGCGCGGGCGTCCTCGACCACGCGCGGCACGACACCGTGCGCCCGTATGATGAGCGTGCCGTCCTCGACCTCGGAGACGCTTGAGGCCGTGCCAACGCCGATGCGCTCGAGATCGCTGACGACGAGGGGGTTGTGGATGAGTGGCCCGAGCGTGCAGATCGGCTTACGGGCCTCATCGGCGGCCTTCTCGGCCATTCCGAGCGCCCGCTCGACGCCGTAGCAGACGCCCGCGTAGCGGGCCACCTCGATCTCGACGTGGGACATCTAGAACCTCCCCGGATGCTCGACGCGCAGGGCGTCGCGAATCTCATACATTCGACGAATGGACTCATCCTCGACCCACTGGGTGCGCTCGCGGCGCTTCAGGTCCGCGGGGGCGTCATCGGGCAGAACGGGGTCGCCCGCGCGCATCCAGCATTTCTTGGGACGCATGAGCCTTTTACCGGCGGGCGTGATATCGCGAAAACCGCAGACGGCCATCGGTGATACGGGCGCCTTTCCCATTTGGGCTATGAGCGCGAACCCCCCGTGCACCTCGACCGGCTGGTCGTCGGTGCGCACGCGGGTGCCCTCCGGGAAGATCAAGACATCCTCGCCGCGCTGAAGGGCATGCTGGGCCGCGCGCAGGGCCGCCATGTCGGCCTCGCCGCGCTCGACCGGAATACCTCCTGCGAGCGCGAAAGCCCAACGGACGATGCCGGTCTTGTTGAATTCGGATTTGAAGATGGGGCGTACGCGACGCCCTGCCGCCCATTCGCCCGTGACGATGGGCAAAACCTCGGCCATCGAGGTGTGATTGCAGATGATGACGACGCCGCCGCGACCGGCATGCACTTTCCGGGCATCCTCGAGACGCCAGCGCCACATGATCTTTGAAAACACCCAGAGAACGGCCATGACGATGGCGTAAATCACACGCTCATGCAGCGGGAATGCGGACATGGGGCAGTTGTAATGAGCGGCCGCGTCACGCGGGGTCGAAACCTGCTCGGCCATGCTACCTCCTCTCGGCGATGAGACCCTCGATCATGGAGACGATCCCGTCGATGGTGTGATTCGTCGAGTCGATGCGCACGGCGTCATCTGCGCAGGTGAGAGGTGCGGCCTCACGCTCGGAATCAAGCGCATCGCGTCGCTGGATATCGGCAAGGGTCCGTTCCACCTCGGCCTCGATCGCAGAGGCGTCCACCTCGACGCCCTCAAGGCGCTGCAGGACGCGGCGACGAGCGCGCTCACGCGGATCGGCCGTCAGGAACACCTTGAGCTCCGCATTGGGAAAGACGACGGTGCCGATGTCTCGCCCCTCGGCCACGACATCGCGCCCTTCTGCGAAGCGGCGCTGCGGGTCGAGCATGGCGGCGCGCACGCCGGGATTCGCCGCCGCAGCCGAGACGTTGCGGTCGACCTCCGGAGTGCGGATCGCATCGGAGACGTCGATCCCGTCCACGAAGACGGAGACGTTGCCGTGGCTCTCGGCGCCGAACGTGATATGAATGTCGCGGGCGAGCTCGGCGGTCGCAGACGCGTCGTCGAGCGAGATGCCGCGCTGCAACGCACTCAGCGCGACAGAGCGATACATGGCACCGGTATCGAGTTTGGAAAAGCCCAGCCTCGAGGCAACTTCCCGTGCGATGGTGGACTTGCCGGAACCGGCGGGTCCGTCAATGGCGATGATCATGAAATCCTCCTATAAATCCATCCGCGGCGCGGATTTGAGCGAGGCGAGCTCCCCATCGGTGAGCTCCCTCCAAGAGCCCTCGGCAAGATCGCCGAGCTTCAGGTCCCCGAACCGACAGCGATGCAAGGCGATGACAGGATGCCCGATCTTGGAGAGCATGCGCTTGACCTGGTTCTTGCGGCCTTCGCGAATGACGACTTCGACGGCCGTCGTCCCCGGGTCGAGCCTTGCGAACCCGGGGATGCCGGAAGCGCCCGGGCTCAAGATACGGCACCGGGCGGGCTGGCAGCGACCGTCGTCGAGGACGATGCCGCGCCGCAACGCGTCCAAATCCCCATCCGAGCAACGTCCGTCCACGACCGAGCGATACGTCTTCCAAACATGGTGCGAGGGATGCAACAGGCGTTGGCCGAGGTCGCCATCGGTCGTGAACAGCAGCAGGCCGGTGGTGTCCATATCGAGCCGTCCCACGGGGAAGAGGCCGGGGAAGCGATGGCGCGGTACGAGTTCCGCAACCGTGGGGCGACCATGCGGGTCGCTCATCGTGGTGAGGAACCCCGCGGGCTTGTTGAGCATGATGTAGGCCGGCCCTGCGCCGAGCACCACGGGGACTCCGTCGACCGTGACCTCATCGCATCGCGGATCGACCTTCGTGCCGAGCTCGGTTTTGACCTCGCCGTTGACGCGGACGCGCCCGGCCGTCATAAGCCCTTCCGATCCACGGCGACTCGAGACGCCGGCACGGGCGAGGAAGCGCTGCAGGCGCATGGGGACCAGCATCGAGTCGCCCTCATGGACGAGCGGGGCGCTCTCGGCGCTACACATCGCGATCCTCGTCGAGAGAATCGCCGTCGGTCATGACGTCATCGTCGGCCTCGCCCCCATCGGCGGACATGAGCTCGCGTTCCTCTTCCAGATCCTCATCGACCTCGTCGAGCGTCGACTGAATGGAGCGCCCGGAAAGGCGCTCCCGGATGAACTGGCGGGCCTGCTCATCCGGGGCGAACTGCTCGAGATCGGGCAAGTCGCGCGTGGAGCGAAGGCCGAACTTCTCGAGGAACGCATTGGTCGTGCCGTAGAGAATGGCCTGGCCCCGCTGGGGATCGCGACCCATCTCGCGAATGAGGCCCTTGTCCACCAGCGAGGAGATGACGCCGTCGGAGTTGACGCCGCGAATGCCCTTGACCATCTCGCGTGTCACCGGCTGATGGTAGGCGATGACGGCAAGGGTCTCGAGAGCGGCCTGGGACAGGCGCTGGGTATCCCAGGACAAGACGAAGGACTCGACCTGGTCGTGAAACGCCGGATGGGTGAACAGGCGCCACCCACCCGCGACCTCGCGCAGCTGAAACCCGCGATTCGCCTCCTCGTACTCCACCTTGAGGTCGGCCAGAAGGGACGCGATCTCGCCGGGAGTCGAGCCGAGGACGCCCGCGAGCTGGCTTGCGCTCACGGGATCGCTCGAAACGAGCAGCAGCGCCTCGAGGGCGCCCTTGATGGAGCCGGCCTCAAGCTCGCTCAAATGCTCCATTAGTCCTCCTCATCAAAAAGTGAACCATCTTCGGGGTGGTACTCGGGCGCGCCCTCGACACGGTCGATGCGGATGGTGCCGAAGTTCTCATCTTGCTCAAGCGTGACGGACCCGCGCTTCGACAATTCGAGAATGGCCAGGAACGTGGCGACGATCTGCTCGGTGGTCGCATCCCCGTCCAACAATTCCCGGAACGTGAGATGGGGTCGCGAGATCGTGACGCGGTCGACCGAGGCCACGGTGAGCTCGATGGGCACGCGACTCGGGGCGACATGCTCGGCCTCCAGAAGGAACGTCTCGCGCTTGCCGTCCAAATCCGCGCAGATGACGGCCAGACCGCGAAGCGTGATACCCGCGAGATAGTCGGGCATCAAGTTCAGGAACTCGGGATCGGGCCCGGCCACGCGCGGGTGCATGCGACTCTCCGCCTCCATACGCGCCCCCAGAGCGGCTGCGGCTCCCTTGAACTGCTTGTAGGCAATGAGGCGCTGAATGAGCACCTCGCGCAGGGAATCGGCGTCCAAGCCGGAGAACTCGTCATCCAGGTCATCGTCCTCCGCGGCATTGGGGACGTCGTCGGGGACAAGCGACGCGGCCTTGATGTCGAGCAACGTCGCGGCAACGAGCAGGAAATCACTTGCGACACCGAGGTCGAGTGCCTCGAGGCGCTCGACCTCGGCGAGGTATTGCCCGGCGACCTCGGAGATGGAGATCGAGCCGATATCGACCTTCTGCCTGCTCACCAGCTGAAGCAGCAGGTCAAACGGACCGGAATAGACCTGCGTTGACACGCGATACGACATGCAATCCCCCTCTCACTTGAAACAATGAACACGCACTTGAGTTTAGCGCACCGGCGCGCATCAAAACCCCAGAGCGAAGCTGATGAGATTGAGATACAAGGGATCGACCGTGATGCTGAAATACCAATCGATCAGGTCGACGTGCAACAAGCTCGGCAACACGTACAAGACGACGATCAGGATGGGCATGGAGTAGCGCTGGACTTCGTAATACGCCTGCAAGGCACGACCCTTGAGAAATGGGACGAGAAGCGAGGACCCATCGAGCGGCGGCAGCGGGATCAAGTTGAAAAACGCCAGAGAAAGATTGACGCTCACGAGCGTCAACGAAAAACGAACCAAATGCGGCGCGATCTGGGCGATCGGACCGTACTGGGCAAGACCGCCCGCGAACAACGCCGGGTCGTTGGCAAGACCGCGTAAAAGAAGCGCGCCGAGCACGGCGAGGGCGATGTTGCTCAAAGGACCCGCCAGGGAGACGATCACCTCATCGCGCTTGGGATGCTTGAGATTGCCAAGGTATATGGGCACCGGCTTGGCGAAGGCAAAGACGGGACCACCGGCCAAAATCATGATCAGGGGCAGCAAGACGGTACCGAAGGGGTCGATATGGCGAAGCGGGTTGAGTGAGATGCGCCCCTGGGACCGAGCGGTGCGATCGCCCAAATAATAGGCGGTCAACGCGTGGGCGCTCTCATGCACCACGATGCCGATGATCACGGCCGCCGCACTTGCAAGCAAGCCGAGTAGATAGTCGAAATTCACCGGGCGCCTCCTAGCGGACGGTTCGGGAGATACGGCCGAGCAGGTGATCCACGAAGAAGCACATCACCGCGACAACTGCGAAGTCGAAGCGAAACACCCCGCCGAAGGGCGTGGGGATCAGCCCGTAACCCGCGATGACGTCCGGAAGCGCCCGCGTGAGATCGACGACGAGGTTCACGATGCCGAGCATCGTCGCGACCCCGTTGAAGCACAGGACGACCGTGAGCGCGCAAAGGAAGAGCGCGAACAACCTGAAAGCGAGGCCCAGAAGCGCCAGGGCGACGGCGAGCGCCCTACGCGAGTCCACGGGAAGTCTCCTCCTCGATCGTGGTGGAAAGCTCGAGCCACTCGTCCTCGAGTGCCGGGAGCTCCTGCTTGAGCCCGTTGTACTCCAAGAGCGCGGCATTGAACTTCTCCTGATCGGCGTAGAGCTCCTCGCTCGCCATGAGGGCCATGAGCTCGTCGTAGCGGGCGCGCTTCACATCAAGTGCGGCCTCGACCTTCTTGAGGCGGTCCTTCGTTCCCTTGAGACGGCGGTTGAGCTCGGCGCGAGCGGCGGCCTCGGCGCGCTTTTGCTCCTTGGTCTTCTTGCCCTCGCGAGCCGATGGGGCCTGAGGCGCGTCGGTGCGCTGCCGAGCCTGTTGCTCATGGGCGCTTGCGGGTTCGGTCCCCCCTGCCGCGGCACGGGCGGCCAGATCGTCGCGCTTGAACAGGTAGTAGTCATAATCGCCATCGAATACGGTCAGCTTGCCATCGCGGATATCGACCACGCGGTTCGCCACGGCGCGCACCAGGTGCTCGTCATGGGAGATGAGCACGATCGTACCCGGGAAATTCTTCAAGGCGTTTTCGAGCATGTCGACCGAGTCGATGTCAAGGTGATTGGTGGGCTCGTCGAGGCACAGGAGCGCCTCGGGGGCCACCAGCATCTTGGCGAGCGCCAAACGGGCCCGCTCGCCGCCGGAGAGAACGCCGACGCGCTTGTCCACATCCTCGCCCGCGAACAGGAACGCACCCAAGAGGCTGCGCTGCTGGGGAACCGTCCACGCGGGCGCGACCGAGTCGATCTCCTGCAGGACGGTGTTGCCCTCCTTGAGGCCCTCGAGCTGATGCTGGGCGTAATAGGCCACGCCGACGTTCGTCCCGAGGGAGCGAATGCCCTCGGTGGGGGCCTCTTGCCCGATCAGCATCTTGAGCAGCGTCGATTTGCCGGCTCCGTTGGGGCCCACGAGTGCCACGCGGTCACCGCGGTACAGCGTCAGGTCGGCGTGCTCGTAAAGGGTCTTGCTGCCGTAGCGCTTGGCGAAATCCTCGAGCTTGATGACCATGTCACCCGAGCGCGGCGGGTCGGGGAACTTGAAGTTCACGTGCTTGTGGCCCTCGGGGAGGATGACCAGCTCGCTCTTGATCTGCTCGATGCGCCTCATGCGCTCCTGGGCCTGGGCGGCCTTGGTGGGCTTGTAGCGGAACTTGTCGACGAACACCTGCATGTGCGCTATCTCACGCTCTTGGGCGGCGCGCTTGGCGCGCATCTGCTCCAAGTTATCCTCGCGCTGTTTGAGATAGGAACTGTAATTGCCGGTGTATGTGGTGATGCGGCGATTCTCGAGCGCCGCGACATGGTCGACACAGGCATCCATGAAGGCACGGTCGTGGCTGACGATCAGGACGGCCCCTTCATACGCGGCGATGAAGCCCCGGAGCCATTGGACGCTTTCGAGATCGAGATGGTTCGTCGGCTCGTCGAGCAGAAGCACGTCCGGATGACGCAGGAAGAGCTTCGCGAGCGCGATGCGCATCTGCCAGCCGCCCGAGAACTCGGAGCAGGGCCGGTCGAAATCAGATGTCCTGAAACCGAGTCCGGCAAGGATCTGACGGGCGTTGCTCTCGAGCTCATACCCTCCCAGGCGCTCGAAACGGTCCTGCACGTGACCGTACTCGTCGAGCAACTCGCGAGGGACCTCGCCGCTCTCCCCCGCCTCGGCGATTTGCAACTGGAGCTCCTCCGCGCGCTCACCCATGGAGCGGATCTCGATGGCGGCGTCCATGACCTCTTTAATGATAGACGAGCTATTCGCGAGCTTGGTCTCCTGCTCGAGATAGCCCACGTTGGTGTCTTTCGCGTAGGTGACGCTGCCCGCATCGGGGCTGTCCAGTCCCATGATGATCTTGAGGAGGGTCGTCTTGCCGGCGCCGTTGGGGCCGACGAGGGCATAACGCTCCCCAGCGTTGAGCTGAAGCGTCGCGCCGGTGAACAGCGTGCGGGCGCCGAAGGATTTTTCGATCTTGTCGACCAGGAGAATCATGAGCCTCTACTCCAGATGTCTCGTGATAGCAAAAAGGCCCCAGTCTCCTGGAGCCTTTACTCTGTGATGGTGGGCGATACAAGATTCGAACTTGTGACCCCATCCGTGTGAAGGATATGCTCTACCCCTGAGCCAATCGCCCGTGCTTTTCAGCAAGGAGAATACTAGCATGGATTAGAGTCGATGCGCAAGTCTAATTTTTAAAAGCGAGCGATCGATGGAGGGGGG
>JARIBW010000053.1 GCA_029264355.1 Collinsella sp.
CGCGCGGCGCCCCCTTGAACAACCGAAGCCCAACGTGCGCGGCTACTCCAAGCGGAGGCCGACCTCCCTGAGCTGAGCCGCCCCAACCTCGGACGGCGCGGAGGACATGAGGTCCGAACCGCTGCTCGTCTTGGGGAACGCCATGACGTCGCGTATGGAGTCGGTACCGGCGAGCAGCATGCACACGCGGTCGAGGCCGAGCGCGAAACCGCCCATCGGCGGGGCGCCGAACTCGAGCGCCTCCATGAGGAAGCCGAACTGGGCGCGGGCGCGCTCCTCGGAAAAGCCCATGAACTCGAGCATCTTGAGCTGGAGCCCGGCATCGTGGATACGCATGCCGCCGCCGCCGGCCTCAAAGCCGTCCATGACGAAGTCGTAGGTGCAAGACCCCATCTTGAGGGGATCCTCGTCGAGCAGATGGAGCTCGTCGACGTGCGGCAAGGTGAAGGGCTGATGCTCGGCCTCGTAACGCTGGCCCTCCTCATCCCAATGGAACAGCGGGAAGTCCACGACCCAGAGGAACTCGTGGCCCTCGCGCGGGACATCGAGGGCATCGGCCATATGAGAGCGCATGCCGCCGAGAATCTCATCGGCCTCCAGACGCGGGCCGGCGGCGAACATGACGAGGTCACCGGGCTCGACGCCCATGCGCTCGCGCAGCAGGTCCATCTCACCGTCGGCGAAGAATTTGACAATCGGGCTGTTCACGGAGCCGTCCTCGCGGAAGGCGATCCATGCGAGGCCCTTGGCGCCAAAAGTCGCGGCGACCTTGGCGAGCTTGTCGATCTGAGCGCGCGGCCAAGCGCCGGCGCCCTTTGCGTTGATGGCCTTCACCACATGGCCCTCGGTGGTCGCGGCGGAGGCGAACACCTTGAAGGAGGAATCGGGGAACACGTCGGTCAGATCGACGAGCTCCATGCCGTAGCGGGTGTCGGGCTTGTCGGAGCCATAGGTGTCCATGGCGTCCCAGTAGGAGATGCGGCGCAGCGGCGTGGGCATCTCCACGCCGACGCGGGCGAAGGCATCGGACAAGACGTCCTCGATCTGGGACATGACGTCGTCCTGCTCGACGAAGCTCATCTCGATATCGACCTGGGTGAACTCGGGCTGGCGGTCGGCGCGCAGGTCCTCATCGCGGAAGCACTTGGCAACCTGGTAGTAGCGCTCAACGCCACCGACCATGAGAAGCTGCTTGAGCAGCTGCGGGGACTGCGGCAGGGCGTAGAAGCTGCCGGGCTGCAGGCGGCTCGGCACCACGAAGTCGCGCGCCCCCTCCGGCGTGGACTTGAAGAGCGCGGGCGTCTCGACCTCGGTGAAGGCTCGGTCGTGGAGCGCGGAGCGGATGGCGAAGGTGAAATCGGAGCGCAGGCGCAGGCGCGCGGCCATCTCCGGACGGCGCAGGTCCAGGTAGCGGTAACGCAGGCGCGTGTCCTCGGCTGTCTCGATGCCGTCCTCGATCTGGAACGGCGGGGTCTTGGAGCGGTTGAGCACGGTGGCATGGTCGATGAGGACCTCGATCTCGCCGGTGGCGAGCTTGGGGTTCACCGCATCCTCGCCGCGGTAGCGCACGACGCCATGCACGCAGATGGGCCACTCGGGGCGCATGGTCTCGGCGATCTTGAAGGCATCGCCATCGGAATGCTCGGGGTCGAAGTTGATCTGCGTGATGCCCTCGCGATCGCGCAGGTCGCAGAAAATCAGACCGCCGTGATCGCGGCGGCGGCTCACCCAACCGGTGAGGGTGACTTCCTCGCCGATGTTGGCGGCGCGAAGCTCGCCGCACGTGTGGGTGTGCATGCAATGCATGTTGGCGGGGTTGGTGGCAGGCGTCTCGGCCATAAGCCCTCCTCATGATCTGCGCCGCCCCGTGCCGTGAACGGGCGGCTGATGTACAGACTGCCGGGGCGCGTAGACAGCGCGGCCCGGCATATCGCAACGCGTCGGCGGGATCGGGCCGATCAGCCCGCCCGCACCTCCTGGGCCCGCGGCGGGAAACACCCCACCGCGTACGGCCATCACGTGCGACAGCTCACTAGGATAGCGGAAAGCCCGGCACTTTATCACAGAAGAGTGCCGGGCTCACGCCGTCTTAACAGGTTCGCAACTCAAGGCCCGGGCCAAATTGCCCATGGGCCAAACAACACTGCCTATGAAAATATGCCGTTCAGGTGATCCCAAACGGCATGTTTCCATAGGCAATTGCCGAGTCGTGAGCGAGAGCGGAGCCGCGGCCGCCGACGCGGGCCGCGGGTCGCGGGTCGCGGGTCACGGGGCGATTTACCCTGTGTTCTGGAGTCCCGCCGAGACGCCGGTGACGGTTTCCAGCACCAGGCTCATGAACTCGACCTTGGCCTCCTCGGACAACTCGTCCTGGTTGGCGCGGACCTCGCGCAACGCGCGGACCTGGGCGAGCGACAGCGCATCGACGAACGGGTTGCGCATGCGCACGGCCTGGCCGAGCACGCGACGATGCTCGAGCGGCCACGCGTCGCCCACGATGCGAAGCACCCAGGAGCGCGTGAGCATCATCTCGTCGAACACCTTGTCCGCCAGATCGGTGCGATCGCCGAGCGCCAGATACATCTTGGCGATGCGATTGTCCGTCTTGGCGATCGACATCTCGATGTTGTCGATGAAGGTGCTGAACAGGGGCCACTCACGGTAGGCGCGCCGCAACAACTCCAAATCGCCCAGCTTCTCGCAGGCAGTGCCCAATCCATACCAGGCGGCCAGATTGATGCGCGCCTGGCTCCAGGAGAACACCCAGGGAATCGTGCGCAGGTCGTCGAGCGACTTGGCGCCCAGGCCGCGCTTGGCCGGACGGCTGCCGATGGGCAGCAGGCCCACCTCGGTGAGCGGCGTCACGGTGGAGAACCACGGCGTGAAATCCTCCGTGTTCAGAAGGTCGAGATAGCGCTCGTGGCTGGCCTCGTTGAGAACGGCGGCCATGCCGGCGTAACGGGCGGTCATCTCGGTGTTCACGCGCTCGACGGACGGCGCGGAGCTGAGCAGCGTGGCCGCGGCGACGGACTCCACGTGGCGCTGGGCGAGCGCCGGGTTGCCGTAGCGGGCGAAGATGACCTCTCCCTGCTCCGTCACCTTGAAGAAGCAGTTGACCGAACCCGCCGGCTGGGCGAGCACCGCGCGATTGGCGGGACCGCCGCCGCGGCCGACGGCACCGCCGCGGCCGTGCATGAGCACGAGGTCGATATCGTGCCTCTCGGCCCACGCGACGATGCGCTCCTCGGCCGAATGCAGTGCGAGGGTGGCGGTGGTGGGGCCGGCGTCCTTGGAGGAGTCGGAGTAGCCGAGCATGATCTCCATGCGCCGGCCGGACTCGGTCAGGCGCTTTTGCACCGCGGGGATGGCGAGCATCTCCTCGAGGACGTCGACGCATCCCTCCAGGTCCTCGAGTTGCTCGAACAGCGGAATCACGTCGAGCGTGGGAACGTCCTCGGCGTGGGCGAACGCAAGGTTGGCCAGCTCGTAAACATCGGCCACATGCCCGGCGCTCTTCGTGAAGGAGATGATGTAGCGGCGGGCCATCTTCTGGCCGAAGCGCTTCTGGATGGACCCGATGGCGCGGAAGGTGTCGAGCACCTCGCGCGTCATGGGCGCGAGGTCGCCGTGGACGCCGTGCTCGCGAATATCGGCCAGGGCGCGGCTGTGAACCACGGAATGCTGGCGGAACTCCATCTCCACCATGTGGAATCCGAAGGTCTCGACCTGCCAGATGAGCGTCTGCACGGGGCCGTAGGCGGCACGGCGGGCGCCGGCGGCGGCGAGCGAGCGCTGGACGATGCGCAGGTCCTCGAGGAACTCCTCGGCCGTGTGGTACATGGTGTCGGCGTTGCGCGTCACGGTGGCATCCAGGCGAGCGGCCATGACGAGCATGACGGCGCGATGCGGCTCGGCGTGCGAGATCTCGCGAGCACGGGCGGTGAGGACCTCGCTCATCTCGACCTGATGGCTCCAAAGATTGCGCAACTCGTCGGAGGGACTCGTGTAGGTGGCCTCGAGCGTGAGGTTGCGGCCCACGCGACGGCACTTGTCCGCGAGCTTGGAGATCATGTGCGTGGCGTACTTGGCGGCGACCTGGCGACTCACCTTGGCGGTGACATTGGGGTTTCCATCGCGGTCGGAACCGATCCAGCTGCCGGGATGGAAGAACGCCGGGCACGCGGGCGGGACCGTGCCCGCGGCCTCCCCCAAGACCCAGTCGTCGAAGCGGCGGTAGATCACCGGAATGGTGTCGAACAACGTCCTATCGAAGATGTCGATGATGGTCTCGGCCTCTTCGACCGGCGTGGGCTTTTTGAGCGCGATGGGGCTCGTGCGCACCAGGGCGTCGATCTCCTGCAGCATGTGGCGCTCGTTTTCCACGAGGTCGGAACCGCCCATGTGCGGACGCTCCTCCAACAGCCGGGCGATGCGGCGGATCTTGCCCTCGACGGCCTTGCGACGCGCCTCGGTGGGGTGCGCGGTGAAGACGGGATGGAACTCCAGGCGGGACAGCAAATCGGTCGCCTTGGAGGTGCCGACCTCCTCCGTGAGTCGATGGAACGCCACGGTGAGGGCGTTCACCGGATCGACCGCGTCCTCGGTGGGCACGTCGCGCTCGCGCTCACGCAGCTTGACCACGCGGTAATTCTCCTCGGACAGGTTTGCGAGGTGGAAGAATGCGGTGAACGCGCGGACGATGACCTGGGCCTGATCCATGGGCAGGGAATCGATGAGCGCCACGGCGTCGCGGAAGGCGCGCGCGGAGGGCGTGTCGCTCGCGGGCATCCCCTGGGCATCCACGGCCTCGCCATCGGCCTCCGCTCCGGGGTCGCCGGCGTTGGCACGGACCACGTTCATCATGAGCTCGTCGAAGACGTCGAGCACCTTCGCGTCATACTCGCGCAAGACGCGGCGCTCGAGACGCAGGAACAGCGCGAGGTTGTCGCGAAGCTCGGCGGGGATGTCGATATCGGATAGGACCTCGACGGCCGCCGCCAGGTCGGTCAGGTCGATGCGGCGGGTGCCGGACATCACGTCGGCGACCATGTCGCCGGTGATGAGGTCTCCGAGCTGCCGCCCTGCAGACGTATTCTCTGCCACGCTACCTCCTTATATGCAGGCACGGACGCTCCAAGGGACTCCGTGCGACCGCACTATTATAGGCGGGCAATGCGTCACCCACCAACTACTTTAGTCTGATAGAGTACCTCTCCCGCTTTTCAACAAATAATCGGCGAGCGGCGCGGAGATCCCGACGGATGGCCGCGCCCGCACCGAACGCGCCCACGCTGGCCGCGCCCGCACCGAACGCGCCCACGCTGGCCGCGCCCGCGCCGAACGCGCCCGCGCTGGCCGCGCCCGCGCCGAACGCGCCCACGCTGGCCGCGCCCGCGCCGAAGATGCGGCGGGACCATTCTCCCCGCCGCGACCACGGGATTCGGCCCCCCTACAGCCCCGCGATGACCTCGGCGGCGTCGGAGCGCTCGATCAGCCTCTCCTCGTGGGTGGCCATGTCGCGCAGCTTGACCTTGCCGGCAGCCAGCTCGTCGCCGCCGATGATCACGATATGCGAGGCGTTGAGCTTGTCGGCGAGCTTGAATTGGGCCTTGAGCGACTTGCCCTGATAGTCGCACTCGGTGCGGACCCCCCGACCGCGCAGCTCGAGCGCGAGCGCGAAGACCTCGTCCCTCAAATCGGCGCCGGCGTTGGCGACGAACACGCAGCGGTCGACGACGCGATCCATCTCCTTGCCGAACGCCTCGAGCGCGAGCGCGACGCGCTCGAAACCGACTGCGAAGCCGACGCCCGGCGTGGGCTTGCCGCCCTCGAGCTCGACCAGGCCATCGTAGCGACCGCCGCCGCCGATGGACCCGACGCCCGCGCCGGGGGCCTCGACCTCGAACACGGTGCGGGTGTAATAGTCCAAGCCGCGGACGAGCGTGGGGTCCTCGATGTAGGCGATACCCGCCGCGTCCAGGTACCGCTTGACCTTTGCATAGTGCTCACGGCACTCGTCGCACAGGGAATCCGGCATCAGCGGGGCGCCCTGCATGATCTCGCGGCAATGCGGGTTCTTGCAGTCGAAGGCGCGCAGCGGGTTGAGCTCCGCGCGCTCGCGGCACTCGTCGCACATCTCGTCCTCATGGTCGAGGATGAACCGGCGCACGGACTCGCGATATGCGGGACGGCACGCCGGGTCGCCCATGGAGTTGATCAGCAGGCGAAGCTGGGAGAGATCGAATCCAAGGCGCTCGTAGAAACGCATGAGCATGATGATGCACTCGGCGTCGGCGGACGCGTCGGGCGCGCCCAGCCACTCGATGCCGACCTGATGGAACTGGCGCAGACGCCCCTTCTGGGGACGCTCGCCTCGAAACATCGCCTCGGCGTACCATGCCTTGAACGGGGCCGAACCCTGTGGCACCAGGTTATTCTCCACCACCGCGCGAACAACGCCGGCCGTTCCCTCGGGGCGCAGGGCGAGGCGCTGCTTGGCCTTGAGCTTCGCATCGGTGCCCTCCGCGAGGACGCGCTCGAAATTGGCGCCGGAAAAAACGCGGAACATCTCCTTGCGGACCACATCGGTGGACTGGCCGATACCGTGCACGAACACGTCGAGCTGCTCGATCGCCGGGGTCTCGATGGGGTCGAACCCAAACGGCCCGAACACCTCGGCCGCGACCTCCTGCATCTTCTGCCAAGCGCGCATATCGCGCCCGATGAGGTCCTTGGTACCCTCTGCTCGCTGTGCCTGCATGTGGCCTCTCCTTCGCATATCCCCCCGGCGTCCCCCGGGCGGTACATAGTCAATCTCCTCATTATAGGGGCAGATGCGGATGAGCCCCGGCATTTTCCACGCGTTATACTTCGTTTTGGCAGCGTGCGTCGCCGAACCTCGCCGCGACCCGCATGCCGCCCTACGCCCAACTCCCGTACACATGAAGGGGCAGGACATGCACCAGTTCCGAAACGACTACTCCGAGGGCGCCGCACCCGAGATGCTCGACGCGCTCATCCGCACGAACGGCGAACAGGCGCCCGGATACGGCGTCGACCCGTATTGCGAGCATGCCGCCGACCTGATTCGCGAGGCATGCGCCCAACCCGATGCCTTCGTGCAGTTCATCCCCGGCGGCACCGCGGCCAACGCCGTGTGCATCTCCGCCTTCACAGAGGACTTCGAGGGACCCATCCTCGCCGCCGACGCGCACCCCACCGCGCACGAGACCGGCGCTATCGAGGCCTGCGGCCGCCGCATCCTCGCCACGCGCGATGCCCTCGGCATCCTCACCCCTGCCGAGGTGGAGCGCATGCACCGCGACTCCATCGCAGGCGGGTGCCACTGCACGCGCCCCGCGATGCTCTACTTCTCCAACACGTCCGAGTTCGGGCATGTCTATACGCGCGCGGAGTTCGACGCGCTGTGCGATGTGGCGGAGAGGCTCGATTTGGCCGTGTACGTCGACGGCGCGCGCATGGCCAGCGCGCTCGCCGCGCCCGGCGGCGATCTCACGCTCGAGCATGTGACCGAGCGCGCCGACGCGTTCACGCTCGGCGGCACCAAGGCGGGCATGCTCTTCGGCGAGGCGCTTGTGGTGAACCCGCGGTCCAAGCGCGGCCGGCGCGCCATCGAGCGCATCCCCTACCTCGTCAAGCGAGGTGGGCATATGACCGCCAAGGGGCGCCTCATGGGCGTGCAGTACGGCGCGGCGTTCACGCGCGCCGCGGACGGCTCGCTCCCCTACCTCTCCCACGCCGCGCGCGCGAACGAGTGCGCCTGCCTGCTCGCCCGCGGCCTCGAGGACGCCGGATTCGAACCGTACGTGCACACGAACGGCAACCAGCAGTTCTTCTGGTTCGAACCCGACGACGCCGCGCGCATCACCGAGGCATGCGGCGCCGAAGTCACGCCCGCGCTCGATCCCGCGGGCCGCGGGCGCGTCCTGCTGCGCTTTGTGACGAGCTGGACCTGCCGTCCCGAGCATGTCGAGGAGCTGATGGGGTTCATCGCCGCGCTGTAAAGGGCCCGGGCACGCGGGCGCGCGTCGCGGGCTCGCGTCGCACGCGCGGCGCGCACATGTCCTACGCGCCGCCGCACGGCGCGGGTGCGCATAGCCCGCACGGCGCCCGTGCCGCCGATCTCGCACAGCGTAAAGCAAAGGCGCCCGAGGACGGGCGCCTTTTCACATCTACTTCTTGGGGAACCACTTTCGCAGGAAGCTGAAATGGGTCTCGGATAGCACGATCGACAGGAAGATCAGCGCGAAGCCGAAGATCAGCTTGCCGGTGAGCACCTCTCCCGCCATGAGGACGGAGAACAGGACGCCCGAGGGGCTCTCCAGCGACAGCAGCAACGAGCCGGTCGCCGGCGGCACATGGGAGAGCGCCTGGTTCTGCAAAAGCAGGCCGATGGTGGTGCACACCACGGCGAGGAAGACGAGTTGGCCGACGATCTCGGGCGTCCACTGCTCGGCGGGGACGCGGGGCTCGAAGGCGATCGTCGCGGCCAGCGAGAACAGGCCGACGAACAGGAACATCCAAGAGGTCAGGACGCTGACGTCGCGCGTGCGGCCGATGTGGCCCACGACCGCCATGTCCACGGCGAAGAACACGGCGCCCACGAGCGTCATGAGGTCGCCCATCTGGATGCTGAAGTTATCGAGGGCGACGAATCCCACACCCACCAGGCACAGCAGCGCCGAGGAGATGTGCCACTTGGTGATACGCTCCCGGAACAGGATGAGCGCGATGAACGGCACCAGGATGCAATAGGTTCCGGTGAGGAACGCGTTCTTGCCCGGAGTGGTGTCCACCAGGCCGAGCGTCTGCGCGGCGTACGCGGACCAAATCACGCACCCCATGAGAACGCCGAACCCAAGGTACTCGCGGTTGAGGTGAGCTTTGATGCGCTTGCGGAAGATGACGAACATGATGACGGCCGACAGGAGAAACCGGCAGGAGAGCAACATGAACGTGGGGACCGTGTCGAGCACGGTCTTCATGGTCAGGAAGGAATAACCCCAGATGAGCGCCATGGCGACGAGCATGAACTTCCAGAACAACGGCGAACGTGCGCCGGCGCCGCGGAGCCTGCCCGGGGCGCGGTCCTCGGGCGGAACGGGCACGCTGTCCTTGCTTGCGAACGGATCGTTCTCCTCGACATCTGCGGCGGCCTGCGCCACCTGCTCCTCAATCACGGTCTTCAATTGAGCCCACGCCTCGCTTTCTCCCTCATATCGCACACCGGACCTGCAGGCACAGGCGTATTTCCAGGTGCCACCCTTATGCGCGCGCTTCATCGCGCGCACGTCCTCTATGGTTTTGACGGTGGTGATGTCATCCCCACGCTCGCGATCGACGCTGGTCATCCCGGCCCCCTCGCGTACCCGAGCGTGGTGTCCGCACCCCATAGGCGCCACTCGGCATCACATAGTTCTAGCGTCGGCCCCCCGACTCGGAAAACATTACCACACGTTTTACCTGCAGCTCAACGCACCACACTAAAGCGTTGGCTCGGCATATGTGAAAACAACGGGCCGCCGGGTGCGCCACCACCGTCGGTCGCGGCGGACGCCGCCGTCGCCGCCGTCGGTCTGCGCCGGGCACGTTGTCGCCGGTCGGCCCGCGCCGGCCGCCGTCGGCCTGCGCCGGGCACGCTGTCGCCGGTCGGCCCGCGCCGGCCGCCGTCGACATCCGCATATCAATCCGCCGGGTCGAAATTGTCTATGTCCACCTTGGATTTGCCTATGCCCTCGGCGTTTGCCTATGGATATCTGCCGTTTCACCTTGCCAAACGGAAGACATCCATAGGCAAAGTAACAAAACCGTAGGCAAATCCAGGACGCCCATAGTCAAACCGAACAAGCCCGTAGGCAAACCCAGGACGCCCATAGTCAAACCAAACAAGCCCGTAGGCAAATCCAGGGTTGCCATAGGCAAACTCAGGGTGAGCGGAGGCAAACCGAAGGAGCCCGTAGGAAAATCCAACGGACCGCAAGGTAATCTCGGCCTATTGGGCCTGGCGTCGTACGATGAAACGCAGGTCTGGGCTCAGCATCCCGCGCATATGGCAGACGACATGGAAAACGGCGTTGCCGGCAGGCCGACCTTCTTGGCAACCGGCGCCGCGCATGCGGCGGGCGTCTTGGAAAACGGCGTCGCCGGGGGCTGATCCGCACGATGCTCGCCGATCATCTTTTCCATCCAGACCATGTTGTACCAACGACCGCCCTTAAACCCGCATTGACGGAACTCCCCCACCAAGCGGTAGCCCATATGCTCGTGAAAATGTTGACTGTTGCGCGTCAGCGTCTCGTCGTCCGCGCCATCCGGGACGGCGATGCAGGCGTACATGTTGACAATCCCCTGCGCGCGCAGCGAGACCTCAAGCATGTCGTGCAGGGCACGGCCGATCCCCTCGCCCGCATGACCCTGCGCCACGTAAATCGAGGTCTCGACCGCCCAGTCGTAGGCGGGCCGGCCCTTGAAGGTCCCCGCATAGGCATACCCCACCAAACAGCCGGAACGCTCCGCGACCAGATACGGGTAGAACTCCATCGTCTTACGCATGCGCTCGGCGAACTCCTCGACCGTGGGCGGTACGTATTCGAAGGTAATCGCCGTCTCGCGAACATAGGGCTCGTATATCGCCGCCAATGCGGCGGCATCCTCGATACACGCCGGCCTGACTCTCACGTCTGCGATCATGTCCATCCCCTCTCAAAACGTTTGCGCCCATCTTATCCCAGGTCTCATGTCCCCGCCCCGCAGCCATTCACGACCCGCGCGGCGTGTTCATGCAGAAGGGCCGACATGGAATCCATCGGTTTAGCCGCCCGCGGCGAATACGTCACGGCACGCCCATGCAGAAGGGCCGGCATGGAAACCACGCCGGCCCTTCGATGGGAGCAAGTTGTTAGCGCGAATTAGGCGCGACCGACCGAACCGAGGTTCTCCATGCGGATCTTGACGATCTTGGTGATCTCCTCGGCACCGGCCTTACCCGGATTCTTGGGATCGAAGTTGTTGGGGTTCTCGGCCATGTAGGCCATGTAGCCCTTGGTGTAGGCCTGGCGAAGCTCGGTGGCGTAGTTCACCTTGCAGATGCCGTTCTTGACGGCCTCGGCGACCTGCTCGTCCGGCACACCGGAGGTGCCGTGCAGAACCAGCGGCACGTCGACGGCGGCGGCGATGGCCTTGACGACGTCCTGCTCGATGTGCGGATCGGACGTGTAGACGCCGTGCGAGGTGCCCACGCCGATGGCGAGGGAGGTGCAGCCGGTGCGCTCGACGAACTCTTTGGCCTCGACCGGGTCGGTGTAGGGGGACTCGCCCTCGACCTCGACGTCGTCCTCCTTGCCGCCGACCTTGCCGAGCTCGGCCTCGACCGGCACGCCCATGCAGGCGCCGGCGTCGGCCACGGACTTGGTGAGGGCGATGTTGTCCTCGAAGGACTCGTGGGAGCCGTCGATCATGACGGAGGTGTAGCCGGTGCGGAGGGCCTTCATGCAGCGATCGTAGCCGTCGCCGTGATCGAGGTGCAGGGCCACGGGCACGGAAGCGCGCTCAGCGGCGGCCTTGACCATGCCGTAGAAGTAATCGAGACCGGTCTTCTTGATGGTGCCAGAGGTGGTCTGCATGATGACGGGGGACTTGGTCTCCTCGGCGGCGGCCAGGACGGCCATGACGAACTCGAGGTTCTCGACGTTGAAGGCGCCGACGGCGTAGTGATTCTTCTGCGCGTCGAGCAGCATCTCCTTGGTGGTTACGAGCATGAGCGATCGCTCCCTTCCTTCGCGCCGCAAGCGGGTGCGGCACGTGCCACCGCCGGCACCGTGCCGGCGTATTTGCCGAATTCATTGTATAAAAGCGGGCATTCACATGCTGCGCCATTCATGTCCGCACGACACGTCCCCACTCCCCCATCAGAAGAAATACGAAAGATTCGTCCATCGTCGTCCATTTCTCCATATTTGCGTTCATGAGGAAAAGAAAGAAAAGCAAACTCGTTTTGTTTCTCAAAAAGAAAATAATGCAAAATGGATTCATCACATTTTGCACACGATTCGATGAGGAGCCCCGATGTCCGCACCCACATCCCGCGCGTTTGCCGAGGAGCGGCGCGCGGCCATCATGAACATGCTCGAACACAACGCGTCCGTGCAGGTCGCAGATATCGCTCAGACCTTTGGCGTCTCGACCGTCACGGCGCGCGGCGACCTTGACGCGCTCGCCGCCGCGGGCAAACTCAGGCGCACGCACGGCGGCGCCGTCTCGTTGCACAAGACCCTGACCGTTTCGGTTCAGGACCAGCGAATCAATGTCAATGTGGACGCCAAGCAGGCAATCGCGCGCAGCGCCTTGGAGCTTGTGCGAGACGGAGACACCCTGTTCGTCGATTCGGGCACCACGGCGCTCGAATTCGTCCGCATGCTGGATATGCGCTCCGACATCACCGTCATCACCGCAGATATCACCATCGCCGACTTCATCGACGAGAGCCTGCCTTCGGTCAACGTCATCATGCTCGGCGGAGAACTGCGCAAAGGCCATCGCTACCTTTTCGGCCCGCTCACCATGGCGGCCATCGCCACCATCCACGCCGATCTCGCCGTGATCTGCCCGGGCGCATTCGTCGCAGGACGCGGCTTCATGACCGACTTCCCCCAAATGGCCGAGATCAAGAAGGAGGCCATTCGCGCCGCGACGCGAACGGCCGTCCTCATGGATTCGAGCAAGCTGCACGCGCGCGGCATCTACTCATTCGCCCGTTTGGAAGACACGCAATTCGTGGTAATGGACGAAGATCCCGACGGTGCCGTCACGCGGGCCATAGCCGAGGAATCGAGAAGGGGCGACGGGGCCCGCTCGGCGTCCGATCAGACAAGATGCCGCTTGATCCTCGCCCATTAAAGTCCACCTTAAATACCGGCCCGGCTCCGCGGATGTCAAAACCCTATGACCTCCACGTCCTCCTGCGTGCGACGACGCCGGCCGTCAGAAGACCCGTCGAAATCAACGCGACGGCCGCCGTATCGGCTATCGGGTCACCGGTTTTGGGAAGAGCCCCGTCGGTCGCACCTGGCTTGCTCGGACCCCCATCGCCCTGTTGCCCATCTCCGGATTCGGGCTTCGGGGCCGGGTCGGGATCCGGCTGCGGTGCAGGGTCGGGCTTCGGAGCCGGGTCGGGATCCGGCTGCGGCGCAGGGTTCGGGGCCGGGTCGGGATCCGGCTGCGGGGCAGGGTCCGGCTTCGGGGTCGGGTCGGGGTCCGGCTGTGGGGAGGGCTCGGGCGCCGGGTCTATGGGGCCCACCGGGTCAACGGCCTTCTTATCGAACACCGCGATCACCGTCAAATCCTCCTTGGCGGCCTCGTTAAACGGGACTTCGAGGGAGTAAGCCCCTTCCCGACCGTCGATCTCGACCGGCTCGCCGGCAACGGCAACGGACCGGATGCGATACCCCTCTCGCGGCGTCACCGTGAAGCGCGCCGTGCCACCTGTCGGACGCATGTAACCTGCAGGTTCGACGGTACCGCCCGTGCCCGCGAGCGACACGATGCCGAACTCAGCGAGCGAATCGGCCTTGAGTTTGATATCGAACTTGTCGAGACGCGGCGAGTTTTCAACCGGACCCGTGAACACGAGCGTGGACGAGCCGGGCTCTTTGACTTTAAAGGTGAATTTCACCGTCTTGAACTCGCTTTGGTCAGTGCCCCCGGCACCGACCTCCCCGGGTTCCACGATCGCGCCACCGCTCAAGTCGGCATCGGGGCCAAGGGCTCGTTCTTCCCCATCGGCCTCGGACAAAGCGAGGCCCTCGCCCGTCGGCGCCGTTGCGACACCCCATGCGACCTTGTTGTCGTTCGATCCGCTCATGTAGCGCAGCGTCACCTCGTATTCTCCGGCGCGCTCCACCGTAAATGGGATAGCCAGCGTATCTTTGTTGTTGAGGGAATTCACGACCTTGCCGCCGGAGGCGCCCGCGATCTCCTTTACCTCGGCGGGATACTTCGTCTCGCCGGCCCCGTTGCTCGAGGGGTCATCTACCAGCCCGCCCAACTCGGCCTCAATGGTTTGGGTCTCCCCCACGATACTCGGGAAGACGAATGGGTTCTCCTTCGTGTACGCCTCGGTGCGGACCGCGGGGTTGTCCATGGCCGCCTCGAGGGCCTTGATCGCATGGAAGCGCTGATCCACGCCGGCAGACCCATCGGCGAGGATGGCACGGGCATTCACCAGGGCGGCCCGATACGCCTCGGCATCCGATCGGACATGGCTTCCCTCGTTCACCGGGGCGGCCTCCGCGCGCTTAAGGGCCTCTTCGAGCTTCTCCTTGGTGTAATTGGAATCGCGGTCGACGATGTTCACCGTGGTGACGCCCTGCGGGCCGATCACCAAATCGCCGGGTGAGACAACCGTCATGGAAACGGAAAACTGTGTGTTGACCGACGCGTTCGCCCCCGTGTTGTTGCGCTTGGTGCGCACCTGCACGGTCTTCTCGGTCTCGCCGTCGGCGAACTTCACACGGACCGGATCGGTGTGGAAGTCTCCTTGGACCGCCGTGCCGGGCTCGAAGTTCACCACGACCTCGAGCGGGCCGGAGGACCCACCCGTCCGTTTGATTCCCAGATCGTACGTGCTGTCCTCGTCCATGACGATGGATGCCTCGGAAAAATCGAGCATGCCGGCCCCGTTGTTGTTAAGGACGGCCGCGGCGTCGATCGCCACCGCCTTGTCCTGTTCGACGACCTCGATCTTCACGCTATGCTCTCCATGGGAGAGCGTGGGAGAGGCGAAAAGCACCTGACCGGTCTTGCGCTCTCCGGATGTGTTGACGACCTGCGCCTCGGAATCCCTGCCATCGATCGTGACCTTCATGGGGCCGTGACCGGGATCGACGGTGCCGATGATGAGAAACTTGCTGCCCGTGAAGGAAAAGGTGGCAAAAGCGCCCTTTTTCTTGGAAAACATGTTCGTTCCGTCGATGAACTGCGATCCGCCGTTCTTGGTCCAGTCGGCCTCGTCGCCAAGCGTCATCTTGGCATTGTCGAGCGTCTCCATGCCCCCGGGGATCACCGAAGGAGCTTCGAGGGTGCGGCCCATCTTGAACAGGCCGACTTCGGATAGCTGAACCTTCTTGCCGTCGAGCGGGGTGAGCTCGATCTTCACCTCGGTAGCCGTGACCTTGGGGGCGCGCACCAGGCGCCGCGCGCCGACGGTGCCGCCGGAACCGAACTCGGCCCAATTGCCGTCCGCGCCGTTGCGGTACATGACCTTGAAGCTCTCGATGCGCTGGCCGTTTTCGATGGCCTCCTCCATGGAGACGACGTCGAACTGCGTGGCGGCGGGCAGCTTGATGAGCACGGACTGCTCGCCGGCCTCGTCGGCCGACCAGTACGTGTCATCTTGTCCGTCGAGCATCTTCGCCGGTCCGTATGACGCGCTGTTCTGATGCACAGATGTCACCTGGGCAGTGGCGCGGGCGCGGCCCTTCCCCTCATTTGCACGGGTGAGGTCATCGGAAAATCCCTCGCGGACGCTCGCGCCGAACTCCTCCACGCGGCCCTTGATCTCGGGCGTGATCTCGCCTTTGGTGTCGAGGGGAACATTGAGCAGCAACGGGGCGCCGCGGCCGACGGACATGAAGTACATCGTCCCCAATTCGGCGAGCGATTTGGGGGCCGCCTTGCTGGGGCCCCAGAACCAGCCGGAGGTGATGCGGGCATCGCACTCGGGCATGAGCCACTTCTCGCCATCGGGGCTGCCCACGATAACCGATTTGCCCGTGGAGGAATCAGTCGTCTTGTTCTGCTCGAACGGCTGGTTGTTCTTTGACTGGTCCCAGTCCTTGAGCATCTTCACGCGATTCCACGTAGTGTCATGCGCAACGCCGTCCTCGTTGCCCACCCAACGCGCCTCGCCCTGGCGGCCACATTGGAAGGCCAGGCACTCTTCGCCCTCGAGTCTCTTTATGACCTCATAATACTTGTCAAAATCGTACTCTTGGTAACCGCCCCCCGTGCCCTTGGCGCCGTCCATCCAGACTTCGACGAACTTCCCGTTGCGCCCGTACTTGGGGTTGCCCAAGATCTCCTCGAGCTGCCTGACATAGGACTGGTTGTAGTCGCCGTTATGGTCCTCCTTGCAATCGGGAGGGCAATCAGCCCGGCACTCTCCCCTGCCATAGGTGGGATCGTTGATGTCCCACGGGGAAAGATACAGGCCCATGTCGAGATTTTGCCTGGTGCACTCCTCGGAGATCTTCTCCAGCACGTCTATCTTTGAGGTAGTGGCGGCCATATCGTATTCGCTGGAGGCGCTATCCCACATGCGGAACCCGTCATGATGCTTGGCCGTCACGATAAGGCGCTTGAAACCCGCCTCCTTGATGGTCTTGACATACTCGGCCGCATCGAACGATTCGAGCGCATCCATATACTCCGTCGCGGTTTTCCACGTCACACCGTCGTGTGTGGTGCCGTAATGCTCCCCCCATTCGATATTCGCCATGGTGTTGGGCCCAAAGTGGCAAAAGGCGGCAAGCTCCTCTTTGGCATAGGCGTATTGACAGGCATTGGGGACGACGTCGTCCTTTTCGGGGGCGACGACCGCACCCGAGCTCAGCTCCGCATCACCCACCCATGTCTCGACGGCAAAAGCAACCGCCGGCGTGAACGCCAGCGCCGATGCGATGGCCGCGGCAGCGGCCCAACGGGGAACTACTCGAATGGTATCGCGCATGCGCCACCCCAATTCCGAACGTGGATGCAGGATCAAGTTTTCAAAACACTTTGAATCTATCCGAACACAATCGGACATATCACAATAGTTCGGTAAGTGGTCGCTTTTCCCATTTTAGCGATAGGTAATATGTTTTACCTGCCTATTTTGTTGTTCGGCTGCCCCATACATCATGGAAATCCACATGATGGGACCGACTCTTAAATCGAACAGAAATCAACATGAGCGGAGTCGGCCAACGTGAAAAGCCCCCTTTCCGAGATGGCGGGCCACATCGGAAAGGGGGCTATATGCACCCGATGCGAACGCCCTGCGGCGGCGATGGGTCGCAGTGACCGCAGGGCGCGACGTCGAGCCGTGAAGCTAAAGCTCGGTGACCTCGACGGCGTTGTAGACCTCGTCCCAGCGCTCGATGACCAGGTGGCCGGTCTGCGGGTCCATGGCGTTGAGCTTGCCGCAGGTGTTGGCCGTCTTGAGAACGGTCACGTCGTCGGCGCCGGCGGCGATGGCATGGGCGAACCCGGCGATGGTGGAGTCCCCGGAGCCGGTGGCGTTCACGGCCGGGATCGGCGGGGTCACGGCGCGGTAGATCTTATCGCCGTGGAAGGCGAAGGAGCCGGCGGCGCCCATGGACACGACGACCCACGGGATACCGGCGAAACGCTCATCGGCCTTGAGGGCGGCGGCGAGCTCGGTGACCTGCTCGGGCGTGTAGGAGGTTCCCAGCAGCGCGTTGATCTCGGTCAGGTTGGGCTTCACCAGCGTGGGCTTGACCTCCGCCTCGAGCGCGGCGTCCAAAGAAGCGCCCGAGGTGTCGAGCAGCACCGGGACATCGTGCTTGGCGGCCTCGGCGACCATGCCGGCGTAGAAATCCGCGGGCACGCCCTTGGGCAGGGAGCCGGAGATGGTCACGCAATCGGCCTTGGCCACGAGCTCGGCGAACTTGGCGGAGAAGGCGGCGAGTTCCTCGGCGGAGATCTCGGGGCCGCTCTCGAGCAGCTCGGTCTGGTTGCCCTCATGCAGGATGTTCAGGCAGATGCGGGTCTCGCCTGCGATGGGCGTGAAGTCGTGGTCGATGCCATCCGCATCCATGAGGGAGCCCATGTAGGCGCCCATGTGGCCGCCGAGCAAGCCGGTGGCGACGACGTCATCGCCGAGCTGGCACAGCACGCGGCTCACGTTCAGGCCCTTGCCGCCGGCGGTCTTCTTCGGCGCGACGCGGTTCACGTCGTCGATGATCAGCTTGTCCAGCTGATACGCCGTATCGATGGCGGGATTCATGGTGACGGTCAGTATCATGGTTCCTCCTATTCTCGGGCCTCGGGACCCGGGGCCCGGTACAACACGATGAAGCCCGATTCGACGCGACGGCGGTATCGCCATCGCACGGGCACGCAGGCGCTAGAGTATCTCGATCGAGAACGAGCGAACGACGGTCTCACCGGGATTCGCGATCAGGCAGCCGCGCTTGTCCTCGAAGACATCCCCCTCATCGGAGCAGGTGGACAGACCGCCCCAAGGCTCGATGGCGACGAAATCGCCCTCCGGCTTGCTCCACACGACCAGGTACGGGAAATCCGGGAAGGACACGCGCAGGCCCTTCTCCCCATCCTTCCTCACCAGATCGACCGTGCGGCTCTCCAAGACGTCGAAGATCGTCTCGGCGAAGTCGAACAGCTCATGGGTGAGCGGCAGGGTGCGGCCGTCCATCGGGTTGGCGCTCCTGTTCTCAACGTCTATCAGGCCCGTCGAGGGAACGGCCGTGCACAGGCTCTCGGCCTCGTCCGACTCGAACCGAAGCTCATAATCGGAATACGCCTCGCCCTCGCCGAGCGGGCAGGCGAAGCCGGGGTGGCCGCCTATGAAGAACGGCATGTCCTCGTCGCCCCTGTTCGTGACCGCGTAGCTCACATTGAGTGTGGGTCCGTCGAGCGTGTAGCGCGCGACCAGCGAGAACGGGAAGGGGAACTGCTCGAGCAACTCGGGTCGGGCATCGCTTGAGAGCTCGAACGCCAGCGTGTCCTCGCCGCGATCGACGAGCTCCCACTCCTGCTTTCGGGCAAAGCCATGGCGGCCCAGCTTGATCTGCCTGCCCGAGCGGGTCTGGGCGGCATCTCCGCGCAGGCCACCGCAAATGGGGAAGCAGATGGGCGCCTGCCCGCTCCACACGGCCGGGTCCCCCTGCCAAAGATACTCGCGCCCTTGGGAAACCAGGGACGTGAAAGAACCCCCGGCGGTGGTGAAGCCCACGCGCAGGGTGCCGTTATCCAATGTAAAATCGGCCATCGCCTTCTCCTCTCCTCACGACGACATGCAAAGACGTGAAATCGCATGTGCACGTGACGTGTTGTGATTGTACCGCTCGCAAGCGGCGGCGAGATCTCGCCGCGCCGCGCAGGCCCAGATGGGAAGCGGATAAAGGAAACCAAAGAAAAGCCCGCGCCCCTTGGAGGCGCGGGCTTGGGGGCTACGCACGAATCGCATGCCTGTCGAGCGGACGACGGGCCTTTTCGCCTACGATGCCGGGTTAGTCGTGGTACTCGCCGCGATCCCACTTCTCGATGAACTCATCGAAGAAGTGCGGGTCGGCCTGAGCCTCGGCGTCGGCCTTGTTCACGGCGTCGATCTTTGCCACGAGGGCGTCGCGCTCCGGGGTCGGCTCGTACTCCGCCTCGAGGAAGGCGAGCATGATGTCGGCCATCAGGAACTCGCCGGTGATCTTGCCGCCGAAACCGACGATGTTGGCGTTGAGCTCGCGGCGGGCGTACAGGGCGCTCGTCATATCGCGGACGAGCGCGCAGCGGGCGCCGGGAACCTTGTTGACGGAGTTGGTGATGCCGATGCCGGTGCCGCACAAAACGACTCCCAGGTCCGCCTTACCAGACGCGACCGCCTCGCCGACGGCCTTGCCGTAAATCGGGTAATGGGTGCGGGTATGGCTGTACGTGCCGCAGTCCAGCACCTCGTAACCGGCCTCCTCGAGGCGGTCGTGCAGATAGGTCTTTTCATCGGTGACGATGTGGTCGCAGCCGAGGGCGACGATCTTCTTGGTCATGGTGAGTCCCCCTTAGGCCATCTTGTTGAGCATGTCGACGCGGATCTGATGACGGCCGGCGGCGTAGTCGGCCTTCAGGAACTCGCGGGCGATCTTCTTCGCGACCTCGGTGCCGACGACGGTGGAACCCAGGCAGACGATGCGGGCGTTGTTGTGCTCGCGGGTCATGTAGGCGCTGCGCTCATCGGAGATATTGGCCGCGACCATCCCCTTCACGCGCGTGGCCGCCAGGTAGCTGCCCACGCCATACGCGTCGAAGCAAAGACCCTGCGACCCCTCGTTCTCGAGCAGGTCGGCTGCGACGGCGCAGGCGGAATCCACAAAATCCGCCGCGGGGGTCTCGGACAGGTCCACGACCTCGTGGCCATCGGCGAGGAGCGTCTCCTTGACGACCTCCTTCAAGGGCATGCCCTCGGCGTCGGATGCGATTACGACTCTCATTGGCCCTCCTTTTTGAGGCGATGCGCGCCGCTACATGCAAGCGCTAATTTATAAACAAATATAAACATATATGAACATTTTTGTCGAGAAGAAATGCCCTGATTCACAAGTTCGCAAGTCTTGTACACACTTTCGTACAAATATGCGCACATGTCACCATGTGCGCATACGAATGATCGTGTCATTTTCCCGTCGGGCGATGGGGCGTCACCCGCAATAGCGGAAGACGTTGAAGCCGCTGATGAGGATGATGAGCACCATGAGCCCGCAGAACAGCTTGTCGACCGCGGCGTCGTCTATATGCCTGTTCGCGGCGCGGCCCGCGATCCCGCCGAGGATGCCGCATGCCGCCATGCCGGCCAACAGCACGACGTCCAGATTGGAGACGCCGGCCACCAGCGCCGCGATCGTGCTCGCCGCCTGGGAGAACAAGATGATGTACAGGGAGCTTTGGGCCGCGCGCTTCGTGCTCATGGTGAAGAAGTAGAACAGCACCACCAGGTTGATGGGGCCTCCGCCGATGCCCAGGAACGACGATGATATGCCGAGCACCAGGCCGATGGCCACGCACGCCGCCACGCCGGTCACCCGGTGCGTGGAGATCTTCTCCTTGTTCAGGGTGTAGACCAATGTCCCCACGGTGACGAGCATGAGCGTGCCCGCCTGCACCGCACCGGCCATATTGGCATCGCCGAAAAACGCCGCCACGGCGGAGAACATCTGACGCCCCGCCAAGCCGCCCAAGGCGGCGCCGACCGCCAGGGGCGTGTCGATGGCCGGGTCGATCTCGGAATCGCCCGACACCTTGGATTTGATCACCGAGTAGCACGTCATGGACAAGACGGTGCACCCGGAGAGGAAGTTGATGGTCGCCACATCGGTCGCGGCGACCGCGTCCATGACGGGCTTGATGATGATGCCGCCGCCGATGCCGCAGATGGCACCGATGGTCGAGGCGAAAAACGCGATTGCGAATACGATGATCAACATATGATCCGGTCAGATCCTTCCCTCTTACTTGGCGATGGCCGCGTCCATCAGACGCTCGGCGCGCTCGCGATACGACTTGGAGCGCCCCTCGTCTCCCTTGTTTTCATACTGCACCGCCAGCATCTGGCACTGCAGGGCCTCTTCGAGACCGCTCATCCCGGAAAGCGCCCGCTCCATCTCGTCGATATAGGCGAAGGAGTGCTTGAGGAAGATCTCGTACGTGCGACGGTTCGCGCGCGCGGGCCCCTCATCCCCCCGGGCCTCCAGGTACTCGAGCGCCTGGCGCGCATGCGGCTCGTCCTCGACCTCGACGTAGAAGGCGAACGCCTTGGCGGCGAGGGCGAGCTTTTGCTCCTCGTTCATCTTGAGGCCGCCCATCTCGGAGAGAAGCGCCGCGGTCCGGTCCGCGTCATCCAGGGCCAAAAACGCGTTCAGCCGCATGAACAGCACGTTGTATTTGGGATACAGCACGCTGGTGAGCGGACGGTCGAGGACCTCCAGGTACTTCTCAAGATCGCCCTCGCGCAGATACGCCTCGAGCTTTGCGAACGTGGTGCGCTTCTGAACCTCCATATAAACGGTGAACAGCAGCGCGACCACCATGATGACGATGCCGATCGTCTTGATATCCATGTTTGCCTACCTCTCCTACAGCGGCGTGTGCTCGAGCATGACCGCGGGCGTGCGGCCCACCACCAGCTCCCCATCCTCGACATAGCCCTCCTCGCGGCCGTCGAGCTCCCCGATCAGGCATGCGCGCAGCTCGGCGATGCGCTCGGCGCACTCGGGGCGGTCGATGAGGTCGGTGGTCTCATGCGGGTCGCGGGCCAAATCGAAATACCGCTCCACACCGGTCTGCGTGAACCAGATGTACTTGTCACGGGAGGTGACGATCCACTGGTTGGCCTGCTCCCGAGTGCCGCTGTGCTCACCGTGCAGATACGGGCGATCGAGGGTCTCGGTTCCAGTCAACTCGCCCATGAGCGAGGACCCCTCGACGCCCTCGGGAACGGCGAGGCCGCACGCGTCGAGGATCGTGGGCATGATGTCCATGAGGTCCACGACGCTCGAGCTCGTCCCGCGCGCTCGATCGCCCCCGACAATCGCCACGTTCCTGCCCACATGCACGATGAGGGGAATGCGCGTCGCCCCCTCATAGGGCACGACCTTGCGGAACAGGCCGTGGTCGAACAGCATCTCCCCGTGATCGGAGCAGAACACGATCACCGTGTCATGGTAGGTCTCGTCATTCTCGAGCGCCGTGATGAGACGGCCGATCTGGTGGTCCATATGCGTGATGCAGGCATAGTAACCGGCCATGGCCTCGCGCCGCAGCTCGGCGTCGCGGCAGCCGTGCACGCTGTCGAGGACCATCCCGTCGCGCTCGGTGGCTTCGACGTCGTCCCAGTCGCCGACGGCGGGCGGGCGCAGGTCCATGTCCCGGTACAGGTCGAAGTAGGTTTGCGGCGCGTCGAAGGGCGGATGGGGCCGCACGAAACTCGTCATGAGGAAGAAGGGACGGGTCCGGTCCCGGGTCTCCAAGAAGCGGATGGACTCGTCCACCACCCAATTGGTGGGGTGCAGGCGCTCCTCGTAGGCCCAGGGATGGGTGATCCAGGAGTTGTTCTCCACTCCCGATCCATTCACATCGGCGAACTCCCCCAGCTCGTTTTTGAGGAAGCGCATGTAGTCGTCGGAGACGTTTTGATGCATCCAGTAGGGCAGGTTGGCTCGACGGTAATGTCCGATATAGCCGTCATGCAGGCGCATGTGCTCGAACCCGCAACCCAGACGCGGGGGATGCACGTGCATCTTGCCCACCTGCGCGGTCTGGTATCCGCCGAGACGCATCTCCTCGGCGAGCATGTGATCGTACTCCCACGCGATTCCGTCTTGATACCCCACGCGGCCCGTTCCGGCGGGCGTCTTGCCGCAAAACAGCGAGGCGCGGGCGGGGATGCAGCTCGGGCAGGCGGAATAGGCGTTCTCGAAGAGCATACCGTCGGCGGCGAGCGTGTCGAGATAGGGGGTCTTCACGTCCGGATGGCCGGCGATGCCCAGGCAATCGCCTCGCATCTGATCGCACATGATGAGCAGGACGTTGGGTTGCTGGGACATAAGGGGCTCCAAACTCGCGGGACGGGTGCGGGTGACGGGGATTCGCCGATGCCGCCTCTACCGGCGGCGACATGGGGGCGAGAACGGTCAGCGGGGTCAACGGCGGGCGAGAAGTCGCGCCACGTGCCTCAAACCCGGATAGGCGTACTCCAAAAACTCGCGCAGGCCGCAGTAATCCTCGCGGTAATACGCGATGTTCAGGCGCTTGCAGTTGCGATGGCACATTCCCTCGAAGGGGCAATCCGCGCAACGCGAACAGGGGCGGCGGGGCTCGCCCAAAAACGCTCGCATCGCCTCGCACGTGGCCATCTCCACCAAGTCATCGGTGCGGATGTCCCCCACGCGGTACTCGTCCAGGGCGTAGAAATCGCAGGGATACACCGACCCGTCGCTTTCGACCACGAATTGCGGGGCGCACCGACCGAGCATGCCGCATTGCGAGGGAAACTGCCCGAGCGCCATCTGCATGATGTTCTCGAACAGCCAGATGCTCACATAGCGGCCCTCGGCAAGCTCGCGTCGCCACACGTCGAACAATCGGCAATAAAAAGAGCAGAACGCGTGCGGATCGAGGGAAAACGCATCGGCGTCCTCATCGAGGCCCGGCAAGCAGGGAATGAACTGCATATGCGTGACCTCCTCCCTTTTGATGAACGAGAAGACGCGCTGCGGATGCGCGGCCATCTGGGAGGTCAGGACCGACAAGATGTTGACGTCGACGCCCGCCGCGCGCAGGAGGCGCACGCCGCGCATGACGCGGGCATAGGTGGGGGCACCGTGCGCGTCCGGGCGCATCGAGTCGTGGAGCTCGCGATACGCGTCCACGGACACACCAACGAGAAACCCGTGCTCGGCGAAGAACGCCGCCCATTCGTCATCGATGAGATAGCCGTTGGTCTGCAGGGCCCAGCTCACCTGCTGCCGTTCGCGACGGCGCTCGACCCGCTCGACGAAGGAACGGAAGAAGTCCAGGCCCGCGAGCGTGGGCTCCCCTCCCTGGAACGCGAAGGAAACGTGCGCGTCGGGGGCGACGGCCAGGGCGCGGTCGATGATGGCATCCGCCACATCCCAACCCATCACCCGTGCACGGCGCTCCTCGCGATGCGCGGCCACGTCGCAGTAAAAGCAGTACCTGCACCGCATGTTGCAGGCACTGGACGCCGGTTTTATCAGAAAGCCGATATGCTTCGCCGCGCACATGACGCCAAGCCCCCCTTGCGTGGACAGCCCCATCCCCAAGGGCCGGATACCACCACCTTACCCGAGGCGATGGCATCCGGCCCCCACAAAACGCATGAGAATCCTAGGCAAGGCCCAGGCGCTCCTTCTGCTCGGCGGGCGCCTCGTGCTCCTCCAGGCCGTGCAGCAGCAGGCCGATCATGCGCTCCTCTGCGGGATCGCCCGTGCCGACCAGGTTGTTCACCTGACCGTAGTCGTTCTCCAAATCGAAGAGCATGGTCTGCTCGACCTCCGCCAGGGGCGTGGCGCCCTCGATCTGGGCCGGCTTCTTGCACGGGATCTTGAACAGCGGGTACCTGGTGCGCTTGAAGTAGCGCCCGCACTCGATCTCCTCCGGGCAGTCCGATCCCATCTTCTTGCGAATGGTGTGCGGCAGCGCGGCGTACTCGAAGCAGGGCTGGTTGCCGGGCACCGGGGCGCGGAAGTACGTGTAGCGGCCATCGGTCACGTTCACCGTCATGGCATGGACGCCGTACAGGGCGTAATCGCGCGTGGGCGCCTCGGGGTCGCTCATGAGCGGGACGAGGGAGACGCCGCAGACGTCAGAGGGGATCTCGCAGCCGTGGGCGTCGAGCACCGTGGGCATGATGTCGATCGCCTGCGTGAGCTGATGGGCGTGCTCGCCGGCGCGGGCGTTGCCCGGGAAGTGCACGATGAAGGGCAGGTGCGCGAGCTCGTTGTACAGGTGCATGTAGTTCTTGCCCATGTAGTCGCGCTCACCCAGGAAGTAGCCATGGTCGGTGGTCACCAGGACCATGGTGTCGTCCAACATGCCGTGCTCGTCGAGCTTGTCGATCAGCTTGCCGAACCAGCGGTCGGTCATGGTCACCAGGGCCTTGTAACGGCGCTGGAGGTAATCCTCGGCCCCGGCGTCGACATCGGTGGCGGAAACGCGCTTGTACTCGGGAATCTCGAAGTAATCGCGATCCAGGTCGCCCACGCCGCCGTACATCTCCATGTACTCGTCCGGCACGTCGAAGGGCTCATGCGGGTCGAACGCCTCGACCATCAGGAAGAAATCGTCCTTGCCCGCGTTGCCATCAACCCAATCGCAGGCGGACTGGAAGGTCTTGGGGCTCGGCATGTCCTCCTCGTTCGGCCACAGCTGCCGATTCTTCTGATACTGCTCGCGCACGCGGCCGTAGAAAGTCTCGGGCATGTTGTCGGGCTCGTCGATGCGGCTGACCCACGGATCGCCCTCCTGGCCGCGGTAATAATCCCAGGTGTTGAACTCCTGGAGATAGCCCTCGCCGCCGGTGCGCAGGTAGTGGCAGTGATCGGTGGTGATGTGGCAGAAGTTGCCATTCGCGCGCAGGCAGGCCGGCAGCGTGACGTCGAAGGGCTCGATGGGACCCCAGGGGCGCTCGAGGAAGTTGTAGCGACCGGTGAGGATGTCGCGGCGCGCGGGCATGCAGGGCGCCGATCCGATCCAATGGTTGTCGAACACGCAGGATCGCTCGGCGAACGCATCGAAGTTGGGCGTCTGGACGTCGGTCGCGGGGTTGTAACACGACAGGACGTCACGGCGCAGGGTATCCATGAGCACGAGAACGGTTCTCATTGGCATCCTTTCATTTGGTCCATGCCCGACCTGGGCAAATCGGACATCAGGGGGACGGGCGCGTCGGCGGTCGGCGAGCCCGTTTTCGACGAAAAGGCCCGCGCCCGGCATACGGGGCGCGGGCCTCGAACGATCAGCCTTGCGCAGGTTCGCACTTAGGCGAAGATCTTAAACGCCGGGAAGTAGAAGCCGATGGCGGCGAACACGAGGGCGAACACGATCAGGCCGATGATGATCTGAGCGGAGTTCTTGCCCTGGCCCTTCTTGAGCAGGCGGTAGCAGATAAAGGTCAGCACGACGGGCAGCAGGAAGGGCAGCACCTTGTCGAGCTGGTCCTGCAGCACCAGCGGGTCGCCCTCGCCGAAGGCGAACTGCACGGCGAGCTTGAGCTTGACGGTCGTGGCGATGAGGCCGCCGGTGACCATGACGCCCAGCACGTTGGCGAGGTTGCCCAGTCGGTCGAAGACCTGGACGCCCGCCTTCTCGACGAGCTCCATGCCCATCTCGTAGCCCTTGTGCAGGCCGAAGTACTTCAGCGGCCAGTACAGAAGGTTGATGAGCAGGAACATCACGAGCGGGCCGACGATGGAGCCGTTATCGACGCACATGGAGGCGCCGATGGAGCCGGCGATGGGGAACCAGGTGAGGTTCAGCAGCGAGTCGCCCAGACCGGCGAAGGGGCCCATGAGGGAGGTCTTGATGCCGACGACGGTATCCTTCTGGTCCTCGTCCGTGGACTCCTCGAGCGCCGCGGTGATGCCCAGGATGAAGGGGATCGCCAGCGGGTGGGTGTTGAAGTACTCGAGGTGGCGCTTCATCGCGTTGACGCGCTCCTCTTTGGGGGCGTCCTTGTAGAGCTCCTCGAGGACGGGGGCGAAGCAGTAGGTCAGCGAAAGCGACTGCATGCGCTCGTAGTTGTGCGCGAACTGGCAACCCTGGGTGCGCAGCAGGACCTTGTTCAGGGTCGACTTAGAGATCTTTCCCATTAGAGATCGTACTCCTCGTCATCATCGGAGCCGGCAGCGGCGGCAACCGGGGCGGGCTGGTTCTTCTGACCCTCCGTAATGACATCCCATACGCCGGCGGCGGCGCAGGCGGCGAGGGCGATGCCCACCGTCGGGACGTTGAGGAAGGCGGCCATGATGAATCCGGCGAGCAGGAAGATCCACATGTTCTTCTTCATCATCATGGTGAGGAGCATGGCCAGGCCGACGGCGGGCATCATGCCGCCTGCCGTGGAGAAGCCGGAGAGGACCCACGGAACCTGATTCTGCAGGAAGTTCATGATGTCCTCGATCACGAAGGAGCCGATGCCCGTCGCGATGAAGACCGGGATGGCGCGGGTCAGGAAGAAGCACAGGGCGCCGGTCCAGAAGTACTTGTTCACAGCGTTGAACTTACCGGACTCGATGGCCTTGTCCGCACCGTGGACGAGGGAGACGTTGGTGGTCATGACCAGGATGTTCAGCTGCTGGACGAGGGTCGCGGTCGGGATGCCGATGGCGACGGCCAGAGCGATGGCGGAAGCGGTGTCGCCGCCGCCCATGATGCCCAGCGCGGCACCGACGATGGTGCCGGAGATGACATCCGGCGGAACATAGGCGCCGATGTTGTTGACGCCGAGCCACATGAGCTCCATGGTGGCGCCGATCATGATGGCGGTCGTCATGTCGCCGAGGATGATTCCGACGCCGACAGATGCCAGCAGGGGCTTGCGGAAGCCCAGATGGGGACCGAACTGGTCCCAGGTGCACAGACCCGCCCAGATGGCGAGCATAAGTGCCTGAAGCATAAGCCTCTCCTTCCCTATTCGTCCGCCGATCGCTTCCGGCGGGCGCACCCCGGGCCCATTTGCCCGGAGCCGGTTACCGACTTAGTAGTTCTTGAGGAGCTCGGAGACCGGCTCCTTGGAATCGCGCGTGGTGGTCTGCATCCAGCACTCGACGCCCAGCCCGATGAGCTCCTCGAAGGCGGCCTTCTCCTCGGCGGTGACGGACATGTTCTTGTGCAGGCGGTGACGCTGGTCGTTGAAGCGCATGCCGGAGACGTTCAGGTAATCGAACGGAAGGCCGTTCTCATGGAGCTTGAGGGCGTCGATGGGGTTGGTGAACAGCACCATCGTGGCCTTCTTGAGCTCCGTCTTCTTGAGCACGTCGATGAACTTCTCGACGCCGAAGACGCTGACCTTGATATCGGGGGCGGCGAGGCCGGCGACGGACTTCTGGACGGGGTCGTTGGCGACCTTGTCGGAAACGATGATGGCGGACTCGATGCCGAAGTCCGGGATCCAGGTCGTGGCGACCTGCCCGTGAATCAGGCGGTCATCGATGTCAACGAGTTTGAGTGCCATGATGTTCTCCTTTGTCGTTCGCACTTCGTTTCACTCTCGGCGATATGCCGCATAGCGGCCAGGGGCGCGGCCCCGCAAGGACTCGCCGCCCCTCGGGTACCGATATCGGCCGGCAGTCGGTTAGAGGTCCAGGTCGTCCTCGTCCTCGGAGGCCGGCACCGGGGCGGTGATCTCCTGCTGGGCGGTCGCATGGGCGCCGACGAGCTGCTTGCGCACCGCATCGGCGGAATCGAGGCCGTCGCGGGTCAGCAGGAGCTCGACGGCGACGGGCATGGACAGGCCCGTGTAGGCGATCATGTCCATGCCGTTGAGCAGGCAGCGCGTGGTCACGTTGAACGGGGTCCCACCGTAGATGTCGCACAGGGTCACGACAAGGTCGCACTCGGCCTTGAGGCCCTCATAGGCCTCGCGCATCTCGGCCTCGAAGGTCTCCAGGCTCTTTTCGGCGGTGAGGCCGAGGGCGACGACGTCGGGCTGCTTGCCCGCGATCATCTCGACGGCGCCCAATGCCGCCCGTGCAAACTCTCCGTGGCTCGCGAGGATGACTCCGATGCGCATCTGCTGTCCTTTCAAACTTGTGATTTTGTGCTCGTTCTGTTTAGTTATGTTCGTCTATGTTTGATTGTTGGTCAAGGGATGTTTTTGCAACGAGCCTTTTTTATTCCATTTATCTGGGATTGTCCGATATATTTCCCGTGAACGTGCTGTTTTAGCCGGTGAAAGGTCATTGTGTTTCTGTGACCGATTTGCGTTTGTTTATGTTGTTCGTTTTAATGGAAACAGACATAAACGCTCGATAAGAAAGTTCAGGCCATGAAATCCGAACGTCAGCAGGCCATCCTCGATCTGCTCGATCAGCGCCATTCCGCAACGGTCAACGAGATGTCCGATGCCCTGGGGGTCTCGGACATGACCGTCAGGCGCGATCTTTCCGAGCTCGCCGACAAGGGCCTCCTCATGCGCGTCCACGGAGGCGCGCAGCTTCCGCGCTCGGCGCGCGGAACCTCGCTCTCCCGCGTGATCTCTCACGAGGAGAAGCAGCACTCCCACGTCGGCCAGAAGCGCGCCGCCGCCATGGCCGCCGCGCGCACCGTCGCCGCCGGCGACACGATCTTCCTCGGAGGCGGCTCGACCCTCGAGCTCATGTGCTCTTACCTGCCGAAAGAGGATATCCGCGTGGTCACCAACAGCCTTCCGGTCTTAAACCTGCTGGCAGACAACCCGCATGTCGACCTCTTCTTCGTGGGGGGCATGATGCGCCATGACACGCGCGTATTCACCATGCCCTACAACGGGCGTGAGCTCTACGGGCTCTCGGCGCCGAAGGCATACGTGTCGGCCACCGGCATCTTCGGCAACGAGGTCTTCGGATCGCGTCCCGACGCCACCATGGTCCTCTCAGACGTCCTCGCGCGTGCGCGGGAGCGCTACCTCGTCGTGGACGCCGAGAAGGTCGGCAGGCGCGATTTCTGCCAATTCAGCACCTTGGAAAAAATGACCGCCGCATTCGTCAACGCCGACGCGGAGCCTCAGACCATCGAGGCGCTTCGCGCCTACACCTCCGTCATCACCGCATAACCCGATTGGCCCTCCCATGCTCAAATCAGAACGCCATGAACATCTGCTCGACCTTTGCACCCAGCGCGGGATGGTCACCGTCGCCCAGGCGGCGAAGATCTTCGGCATATCCGAGATGACCGCGAGAAGGGATTTCGACGAACTCGCGCAGAGCGGCGAGGTCGTGCGCGAACACGGGGGCATCCGCCTCTCCACCGGCTCCCCCACCGTCGGCGAAGTGCCCTTCTTCGAGAAGCTCTCGATTCGATCGGACGAAAAGGAGCGCATCGCCCGTCGCGCCACGGCCCTGATCGGCGATCACGACACCATCTTCTTGGGGCCCGGCTCGACCTGCGCGCTCATCGCCCGCGCGTTGCCGCCCGTGAGGCTGCGCGTCATCACCAACAGCATCATCGTGCTGAACATGCTCCAATCGCGTGGAGACATAGAGATCTGCGCCCTGGGCGGTCAATACCGGAAGCGCTCCGGATCATTCGTGGGCCCCGTGGCCGAAGATGCGCTGGCGCCCCTGGGCATAGACACGTGCTTCATCGGGACGAACGGCATCCTCGCCCAATCCATCTCATGCTCCAACCTCGAGGAGGGGCGCCTGCAGGCGCTCGCCTGCGATCGGGCCGCCAAGCGCTACCTCGTGTGCGACTCGAGCAAGATCGGCCAGATGGATTTCTTCGGCTTCTACAACCTCGATCAGATGGACGCCGTCGTGACCGATGCCAACATCACCGATCGCCAGCGCGCTATGGTCCTCGAGTCCACACGGGTCATAGTCGCCGACTAACCCGTCGGACTCCCCATCTGACGCCTCTCGATATGCCGAGCGCCCCGATCCGAAAAACCGGATCGGGGCGCTCTCGGTATATCGCCGTCTCTCATCGGCGATGGAGGCTACTTCTCGACGTAGACGCTCTCTCCGCCGAGATAGGTCTCGACGAGGGACAGGTCCGGATCGAGCACGACGAAGTCGGCGTGGCGACCCGGGCGGATGGAGCCGCACTCATCGGCGATGTCGTTGGCCTCGGCAGGGGCCTGCGTGGCCATGTAGACGGCCTCGGCCTTGGTGGCGATGCCCCACTCGAAGACGTTCTTGACGGCGTCCTTCATGTTCAGGATGGAACCGGCCAGGGAGCCGCCGTCCTTCAGGCGCGCGGTGCCACCTGCCACAACCACGGGCAGCTCACCCAGGAAGTAATCGCCGTCGGGCATGCCGCCGGCGCACATGCAGTCGGTGATGAGCGCGACATGCTCGTGGCCCTTGGCGTGCATCACGATGCCCGCGGAGATGGGGTTGACGTGGTGACCGTCGCAGATGAGCTCGGAGAAGGACTTGTCCTGGCTGGAAAGGGCCGCGCCCACCATACCGGGCTCGCGGTGATGCAGGCCGCTCATGCCGTTGTACGTGTGCACGAAGACCTTGGCACCCGCGTCCAGGCAGGCCCGGGCCTGCTCGCAGGTGGCGGCGGAGTGGCCGAGGGCCACAACGACGCCGGACTTGACGGCCTCGGCGGTGAACTCGACGGCGCCGTCGTACTCGGGGGCGACCGCGATCTTCTTGACGAGGCCGTGCGCAGCGGCCTGCCAGGCGTTCAGCTTCTCCATGGTGGGGGCGGAGAGATAAGCCGGGTTCTGGGCGCCCTTGTACTTCTCGGTGAAGAAGGGGCCCTCGAGGAAGATGCCCTGGATGCGGGCGTGCGGGGTCTCGTCGCCGGACTCGACGTACTCGGCGACGGATGCGCAGGCGCGCTCGAGCTGCTCGGTGCTCGCCGTGAGCGTGGTGGGCAGGTAGCTGGTCACGCCGTTGCGCAGGATGCCACGGGAGACGACGGCCACGCTCTCGGACTCGCAGTCCATGATGTCATGATCGTCGAAGCCGTGGATATGGGTGTCGACGTAGCCGGGGGCGATCTCATGACCGGAGTAGTCGCGAATCTCGCAGTCGGGGGCCTCGGTCACGTACTCGCCGAAAACACCGTCCTCGACCATGAGGTAACCGCCCCGGGCGACACGGGTGGGCAGGTAGAAGGCGTCTGCCTTGATCGCATAAGTGCTCATGTGTTCTCCTAACACGAAATTGACGCACGCACTGGTTTTGTACCCAGAAAGCAAGGAACGAGCAGTAAGAAAAGCGCCCGCCCGTCCTTGCAGACCGGGCGGGCGCCACCTATTTGTTTCGGTGCATTTGGGGACAGGTACGTTTTGCCCATTTCCGAGCCGAGCGCAATCTGCGCAATCTGCACCTGTCCCCAATTGCGGGAGCCTAGGCCTCGAAGGGGTGGATGGTCACGCCCTTGACGACGCGGTTCACGGTGCCGGACGGAGACGGGGTGTCCGGGGTGTTGCCCACGCGCACGGAGTTCAACAGGGAGATGACCTGGGCGACCATGACGAACGGCAGGGCCAGGTAACCCTCGGGCAGGGCCTCGCCGGCGAGGGTGAACGACGTGCCCTCGAACTTGGTGGCGCCGTCCTGCTGGATGGCGATGGTCTTGGCGGCGATCTGGTCACCGTTGATCTCGTTCAGGATGTCGAGATCGTACTGACGGGTGTACTCGTCGTTGTTCATGTACACGAACACGATGGTCTTGTCATCGACGAAGGACTTCGGCCCGTGGCGGTAGCCCATGCAGGAGTCCCAAGAGGTGGCAACGAGACCGTGGGCGAGCTCGAGGATCTTGAGCTGAGCCTCCTGAGCCAGGCCGACGAAGGAGCCGGAACCAAGGTAGGTCACGCGGTTGAAGTCCCCGGAGAGGAACTCGGCGATCTCGGACTCGCGGGCAACGACGTCCTCGCCCAGCTTGGCGGCAGCCTCGACCCAAGCGGTCTTCTGCTCGAGGGAGGCGGTGTCGAAGATGAGGGTGGAGAGCAGCGTCATGCAGCTGTAGGAGCCGGTCATGGCAAAGCCCTTATCGTTGGCGCGCGGGATGAGCAACGTGAGCTGATCGGCATCGCCCTCGGACTCGACGGCGAGCTTTCCCTCGGGGGCGCAGGTGATGTTGATGAACTTGACGTTCTTCACGAAGGTCTTGGCAACCTGGACGGCGGCCAGGGACTCGGGGCTGTTGCCGGAACGGGCGAAGGACACGACCACGGTGGGCTCATCGGGGTTCAGGAAGTCGCGGGGAGCGGACACGATGTCGGTGGTCGCGATGGGCTTGAAATCGTAGAGCTTGGTATCGCCGGCGTGACGCAGGTAGGGAGCGCAGGTATCGCCGACGTAGTCGGAGGTGCCGGCACCGGTGAACACGACGGAGAGGCGACCCTCGCCCATGGCGCGAGCCTCGGCCAGGAAGGCCTCGATGGCCTCGATGTTCTCCTTGTAGATGTTCAGGGTGTCAAGCCACAGCTCGGGCTGCTGCTTGATCTCGGTGGTGGTGTTGAAGCCACCAATCTCGTTGAGCTGGTCGGTCGTCATTTCGAACATTGATACCACTCCTTTTTGACTTGTGGTTTTACAAGCTCTTTTAATTATATGTTGGTAATCTGGTTATAACCAGTAGTTCTAGACTTCACGGGTTGGACACAATTGCTGGGGCATACCTGAGCAGTTGAGGACCCTGTCGGTGAACGAGGGGGATCTCACGCACCCGCAATCCCCTCAACTGCCCACGCTCGAGCTAGCTGCTCCGGCGATGCTGCACCCGATACTTGAACTGATCGGCACGGGCGACCGACAACGTGTACTCGACGATCTCGTTCGAGCTGTTGTAGGTGGTTCGAACCAAATCAAGCACGGGAGAGTCCTCGGGGATGTCCAAAAGATGGGCATCGGCGGGGCGCGCGATACTCGCGAAGAACTCCTCCTCGGCAACGCTGATCTTCTCGCGGTAGTCCTTCTCGATCACGTCGTAGAGGGGCTTGCACTCAAGCTGGGGGCGCTTCAGTGACAAGAACTTGCGAACGGGGAGGTACGAGCGTTCCACCATCATCGGCATTCCGTCGGCGGAACGCAGGCGCTTGAGCTTGAACAGCTTCTCGCCGAGGCGAACGCCCATGTGCTCGGAAAGATTCTTATCCGCCTCGACATCGCAGAATTCAAGGATGGTGGTCTCCGGATCGCGACCCAGCTCCCGCATCTGCTCGGTAAAGCTGTAGGACTGCATGAGGTTGGTGGCCTGGGCGGAACGATCGGCCACGAACGTGCCGCGCCCATGTTGGCGGACGATCAATCCCAGGCGCTCGAGCTCCTGGAGGGCGAGGCGGACCGTCGTACGGGACAGGCCGTAACGCTCGGAGAGCTCGCGCTCGGAGGAGATCATGTCGCCGGCATGATACTCATGTTCGATCTTGTCCGCGAGAATATCCACAAGCTGGTCGTACAAAGGCTGTTTGCGAGCCGTTGCCGCCATGAGAATCACCTCCGATACCAAGGGGGAATCGTCAAAGCGAAGGCAATGCGCTTGGCGAGACGATTGCAATCGACGAATTTGTTAGAAAAAACCCGGCGTGAGAACAAAGCCCACGCCGGGTCTGCAGGCGCATCTGGGGGAGATGTCACCTCATCAGTCAGCTGGAATTACCAGAGACCAGTCCACCAGGTGAGGCCGAGCCACTCGTTGAGCGGCAGGGCGCCGAGGATGCCGATGATCAGCATCAGAACGATACCCTTGATGGGGGTGAAGTTCTTCTTGGCGAACAGGAAGTAAAGCAGCATGACGAGCGCCAGGGGAACGAGCTTGGGCATGACGGTGTCAAGCGTGTCGGCCACGGAGAAGGAAACCGGGGTCTCGGTAACCTCAGCGTAGGTGACGGAGCTCATGCCATTGCCCAGGTCGACGATACCGGTCTCAACGGCGTTGCCATCAGCGTCGGCAGCCATGAGGGCGGAGCCGTCCTCAGCGGTCATGCCGAGGGCGCCGGGCTCGGCGGTCTCGGTATCGATGGCGAGGTCGAAGTTCTCGGCCTCCTCGTTGGAAACCACAACGGTGTGAGCGGCGAGACCACGGGTGGTGCCGTTCGGGATGTTGAGGTTGATCTGGGTGCCACCCATGTTGACCGTCAGGGCACCGACCACGAAGCAGCCCATGATGGCGGCAGCGCGGGTGAAGGCCTGCATGTTGGAGGTCAGGGAGTCGATGGCGGAGGTGCCCATCTTGTAAGCCCAGTTCATGAGGCCGAAGCGGCAGGCGAACAGGGCGGCGTGGAAGACCACCAGGAAGATGAGCGGGGCGATGATGTTGCCCTCGATGGCCATGTTCGAGGTGATGCCGGCCGTGATCGGCACGAGCGTCAGCCAGAACAGGGCGTCACCGATGCCGCCCAGCGGGGAGGCAGCGGAAATACGCACGGAGCGGATGGTCTGGGTATCGACCTTGTTCTGCTCGAGGGAGAGAACGATACCCATGACGAAGGTGACCAGGAACGGGTGCGTGTTGATGAAGTCCAGGTTGTGGTACATCGACGCAGCGAGGTCGTTCTTGTTGGTGTGAACCTTCTCGAGGCCGGGGACCATGGAGAACAGCCAGCCACCGGACTGCATGGTCTCGTAGTTGAACGAGGACTGGAGCCAGTAGGAGCGCCAGACCATGCGGTTGAGCGTCTTCTTATCGACGTTCGGCGCAGGAGTGAGATCCTCGTACTGCGCGGGGACGACAAACTCATTAGATGCCATCGCTCATATCACCTCCGTCAAAAGAAGCGCCCTTGAGCTCGGTCTGCTGCTGGAAGTCCCAGAAAGCGATACCGAAGCCAATGATGGCCATGATCAGGAGCTCGGGCTTGGCGAGCGCGGGGATGCCGTGCACGATGGTGGTGAGACCAAAGCCGAGCAGGAAGAAGGCCCACATGTCGCGGGACATCATGATCTTCAGCAGGATCGCGAAGCCGACGAACTTCATCATGCCACCAGCGGCGGACAGACCGGCGTTGAGCCATTTGGGGATGGCGGAGACAACAGCCTGGCCGGCGGTGAGGCCACCGACGAAGAACAGGGTGACGATCGCGGCGAAGATGAGGCCGAGGATAATCTCGGAGACGACGGTCAGCTTGGTGATGGCCTTGGTGTCAGCCTTCACAGCCGCGGCGCGGAAGGACTCCATCATCGGGGCACGAAGGGTGAAGAACAGGGTCACGCCATACTGGCCGAGCAGGGCGAACGGAATCGCGGTCGCAACGGCGACGTTGGGATCCATGTCGAGGGTGCAGGCAAAGACGGCTGCCATAATGCCACCAATAACAGCGTTCGGCGGCTGAGCACCACCAATGGGCATGTTACCAATGGTCATGAGCTGGTAGGTACCACCAACCACGAGGCCGGTCTGCACATCGCCGAGGATGGCGCCGATGACCGGGCCGGTGACGATGGGCTGGTACAGGGACTCCGTAAAGTCGAACTGGTCGATAGCGGCAACGAAGGTCACCAGGAAGACCAGGGCGATCTGAAGGAAATTCACGTCCATCTTTTGCTCCTCCTTTCAAATGTACTTTCTCGTACGAGATTAACGACCGGAATGATTTCATTCCGTATACGAACAAACTGGCTCGCTAAACCCCCAAATTACGCGAACAGCTTGTTGGTATCCTCAACGGGCGTGCTGGGCACGCGCTGGATGGAGAGCTCGACGCCATGCTCCTGGAGCTTGCGGAAGCACTCCACGTCGTCGTCGTCGACGGCGACGGTGGTGGCGACCTGACGCTTGCCATCGGCCATGTGCATGTTGCCGATGTTGAGCTTCTTGATCGGCACGCCACCCTCGACGAGCTTGAGCGCGTCCTGAGGAGAGTCGAGCACGATGAAGATCTTCTGGGCCGGGGAGGCCTTGTGGATCACGTCGATGGTCTTCTGGATGGAGAAGAAGCGGGTCTGGACACCGGTGGGAGCGGCCATCTTCATGAGGTTCTGGCGCATGGTGTTCGTGGCGACCTCGTCATTGGCCACGAGGATGAGGTTGGAACCCAGGGTGGAGTTCCACTGGGTGGCAACCTGACCGTGGATCAGTCGATTGTCGATACGGGTGAGAAGGATATTGGGCTCTGCCATTGCGATCCGTCCTTTCGTATTCGCGTACTGGCTTTTACTACCTAAGGGATCGGGCCTCACATCGGTGGGGCCGGGTCTCGTCAAGCTACTTGACGATCTCTTGGATCGCGTAGCGGGAGACGTCGAGCGTCGCGCCGGAGCGGACCTTGACCTCGACGACGTCGCCGTTGACGCTCTTCACGTCGCCGAAGATGCCGCCGCCGAACATCACGCGCTGGCCGGGGGCCAAGTCGGTGTGGATGTGCTCGAAGTAATTGACCTTCTTCTTCATGTTGGCCTTGGACCAGATGAAGTAGACGACGCCCATGACCGCCATGATGAGCAGCAGGGCGATGGAGGAGGCGAGGACGTTCTGTCCGAAACCCTCCATTAGATGCCGTCCTCGGCGGTGTCCTCGTCAGCGGCGCCCATGACGGAAGCAAGGGACTGACGGGTGACGGCCTGCTGGCCCACGGTGACGGCCTGCTCGGCGAGAGCGGTCACATCGGTGGCGCCGTTGCGGGCGAAGAGCAGCTCGATGATCATGGGAAGATTGGAGCCGGTGACGATCTCGAGCTTGTCGACATCGCTGGCGATCATCATGGACTGGTTGAAGGGGGTGCCGCCGAGCAGGTCGACGAAGACGATCACGCCCTCCTCGCACTCACCGCGCATCTTGGTGATGGCGGCGCGGAGGTCATCGCCATAGGTGGCAGCCTGGGAACCCTCGAAGGGAACGATCTCGAACGCCTCCTGATCGCCAGCGACCATATCGAGCGCGCTCTTGATGCCATTGGCGAAGTTGCCATGACCAGTCAAAATAAAGCCGACCATTAATCCTTCTTTCCTGCTTCCACCGCGTCTTCTGGTGCGGTACTGGTAGTAACCACGTAACAAGTCTTATTCACTATAGCAGTTGTGAATGTTCTGTTTCCGAAATTTCGATTTTTTCTGGTTTCGAGCCGTTCATCGGCAAGAACCGACCGTTCATCTTTTCCGGTTGTATTTAACTGCCCATTCGCTACCGCTCAGCTCCCCCTCAAGCGTTTGCGCAGGTTCTCTGCTTCCAGCCCGTCCACTCGCAAACCCGCTGGCCAAATGTGCCACTGGTTATACAATTATGAAGATTTGAACTGATTGGTATCTACTTTTTGGGTGCTGGTTTGACTCGTTTTAATACCAGTTGCGCCAATTGATTCATCCACCTGCGGTTCATGCGCCCAGGTGCTCGCAACCGCCGTGGGCGCGGCCCGAACGCCCACCACGTCAGCCCACTCATCACGAAAGGCCCGACCATGGATCCAAGAACGGTCATCCTCTACAGGTCAAAGCACCACGGCAACACCAAGAAGCTCGTCGACGCCCTGGTTACCGCCCACCCCGAGATCGACACCATCGACGTGGCGACGCTCGGCAAGGAAGAGTATCCCGACCTCTCCCCCTATCACATCATCATCGTCGGCTCCGGCATTTATTACACCAAGTTCGACAAGGACGTCCTACGCGTGTGCGACCACTGCCTGCGCGACGGCGACAACGTGATCGGCCTCATGACCTACGGCGGTGCCGCCAAGTTCAACGGCGGCGACCTCGACGGCGTGTGCCGCATGAAGATGGCCACGCTCATGTGCACCTACGGCTGCCCGGGCTTCGACACCTTCGGTCCGTACAAACTCGTGGGCGGCATGAACAAGGGCCGCCCCAACCAGGAAGACATCGATGGAGCCGTCGCGTTCTACGACAAGTTCCTCGCCGACTATGGCGAGATCTTGGTCGAGGAGCGCTTGAAGCGCGACAAGCGCGACGCTTTCAACGCCGCGCACCCCGCCGGGGGCCTTTTCACCAACCTCAAGCGCAGCGCCAAGAAGATCGCCAATCGCGTTAAGGGAGAGGGCGGCAAGGAGACCTCGGCGAAGACCGAGCCGGATACATCCGCCGTGGCGGCGTGCGAGTCTGTCGCGGCGGGCGAGTCTGTCGCGGCGGGCGGGGCGGATGAACCGAACGCTCCGATCAAATCCAACGCATCCGAAAACCAGTAAGCGCAAAAAGGCTCAAAACCAACACCCCGTCGCAAATCACGGCCCGAACCGCTTCCCCTCTCTTGTGCGCACAAGATGGGAGGCGGTTCGTCTCCCGAGCCCATCCATATCGGCAACCCATTTTCGCATCTCAAGGAGTATGGTAGGAGGCAGCAGATAGGCGCGGGCGCCGAAGCGCCCCTCAAAAGCAAGGCGGACACCATGCCCAAGACCAGAGCGCAGCAGATCATGGCCCACAAAGAGCATCGCGATGCCGAGCAGGTCACCGCGGCGATTCAAGACATCGCCGCCGAATTCGAACCCTACATCATCAAGCAACGCCGCCACTTCCATAAGCACCCCGAGTTGAGTCTTCAGGAGGTGCGGACCACTTCCGATATCGCAGGACAGCTCGACGCCATGAACATCCCCTACGAACAGCCACTCGAAACCGGCCTCGTGGCGACCCTGCGCGGAACCGCCCCAGACGCCTATCGCGAGGACGGCACGCCGCGCCGACGCCTGCTCATGCGCGCCGACATCGACGCGCTGCCCGTCACCGAGCGCACCGACGACGAATTCGCAAGCGTCAACGAGGGCTGCATGCACGCCTGCGGTCACGATTGCCATATCGCCATGATGCTCGGCGCCCTGCAGATCCTTCGCCACATGACCGACGACCTCCACGGCGAAATCCGCGTGGTGTTCCAGCCCTCCGAGGAGAATGGCTCCGGTGGGCGCATGATGTGCGAGGCCGGGGTGTGCGAGGGTGTCGACGGCGCGTTTGCCATGCACGTCTGGAGCGAGGTCGATGCGGGCACCATCAGCTGCGAACCCGGCCCGCGCATGGCCAACACCGACTGGTTCCGCGTGGACGTGCACGGCACGTCCTGCCACGGCGCCATGCCCCAACGCGGCAGCGATGCCGTGATGGTCGCCGCCGAGATCGTGAATGCGCTGCAGACCATCGTGAGCCGCGAGCTCTCCCCCTATGAGCCCGCCGTGGTCACCGTGGGCAAGCTTCACGCGGGCAGCGCGCGCAATGTCATCGCGGGAGAAGCCCACATGGAGGGCACCGTACGCACCTATTCCACTGCGACGCACGAGCTCATGCCCGCGCTCATCGAGCGCATCGCGGTGCACATCGCGCAGGCCCATGGCGCCGAAGCCGAGCTCTCCGACTACACCATCGCCAACTACAAGGTCGAAAACGAGCCCACCTCAAGTGAGCGTTGCCGTCAGGCGGTCCTCAAGACGCTCGGATCTGCAGGCGTTGGCAGCTACCGCGGCACCATGTCCGGAGAGGACTTCTCCGAGTACCTGCGCCGAGTTCCGGGCGTGCTGGCGTTCGTGGGCTGCCGCAACCCCCAAATCGGCGCGACGTTCGCCCAGCATTCGTGCTTCTTCAAAGTAGATGAGTCGGTTCTCGTCAAGGGCTCCACGGTCGCCGCCCAGTACGCCATCGACTTCCTGGCCGAACCCACGCAAGAGGAGTTGGACGGACCGCTCGTGACGCACGTGGCCGAAACGAACCCGCAGCTCGCCGAAACCCTGCGCGGCGCACGCAGCAAGACGATCGGCGCGCACAACGCCCTGCGCGATGCGCGCGAGGCCCGAGTCGCCGCCGCGCGCGAGATCCACGAAGCGCGCCGCGGACCTGACACACGCAACGGCAACTAGCGCAAACCAATCAGCGCAAACCAACGAACGTCGACGTGCGCACCAAGAAAAGGCCCCGGGAATCCCGGGGCCTTTTCAATGAGCGGAATACCGCCATTTGCCAGTCGGCTAACCCAATGCGACGTCGAGCACCATCATGACCACGAAGCCCACGATGACCCCCAACGTGCCGATGTTCGAATGCTCCCCGAGGTGCGCCTCGGGGATTAGCTCTTCAACGACGACGTAAATCATCGCTCCGGCGGCGAAGGCGAGCATCCAGGGCATGAACGGCGTGATCTGCGAGCTTACCAACACCACGAGAATGCCGAAGATCGGCTCGACGATGCCGGACAGGCTGCCCATCACGAACGCCTTACCCCGGCTCATCCCCTCGCGTCGCAACGGCAGGGAAATTGCCGCGCCCTCAGGGAAGTTCTGCAGGCCCATTCCGATGGCAAGCGCCACCGCCATACCGAGATACGCCGACTGCTCGGGACCCGAGCTCTGGCCCGCCATCGCGAACAACAAGCCCACACTCATTCCCTCGGGAATGTTGTGCAAGGTCACAGCCGAAACAAGCAACGTAGTGCGCCTCCAGCTCGTCTTCACGCCCTCGGGATGATCGCTCTCCATATGTAGGTGGGGCAGGAAGGTGTCGAGCGCCATGAGGAACGCCACCCCGAGCAAAAAGCCGCCGGCTGCTGGAATCCAACCGACCTGGCCAAGCTCTTCGGCGCGCTCGATGGCAGGGTTGAGCAACGACCACACGCTCGCGGCGATCATGACGCCCGCAGCGAAGCCGAGAAAGATGCGATGGGTGATGGCGCGGTCCTTGCGAAAGAAGAACACCACGGCCGATCCGGCCGTGGTCATGAGCCAGGTGAAACCACAGCCCATCGCGGCCCATACGAGAGATTGCATAAGATTGGCGTCGATTTGCATACGATTTCGCCTCCTTTTCGTACGTTTTCCAATTTCTGGTCAAAATACCCTAATTGTGCGCCGACCATGCAACTCGTTTATGGCAAACCCCTGGATTCGAGCGAATGGATACAAGCTCCGCGCAGAGACCGCCTCCACGCGCCGCACGCGTCGGAAGCACGCTCGTACACGACCTGCGGTTTTATATGATTGAAAACTATTCATGATTATTCTCTCGCCGCCATCCAGCGCACAATCGACCCTTTTTGACCACTTCTTTCAAAACGCACCGATGGGTATAAGAAGTTACGTCAAAAGGAGAGGCTATGCTCACCATCACCACCACTAACAACCTCGACGGCTACGAGGTGGTCGAATATCTCGGAATCGTCACCGGCGAAGCCGTAAGCGGCATCAACATGTTCCGCGACATCGGCGCCGGGCTGCGCAACGTATTCGGCGGGCGATCCGCGGGGTATGAAAGCGAGATGGCCCGGGCACGCGAGGAAGTCCTACGCGAGATGTCGCAACGTGCTGAGGAGCTTGGCGCCAACGCCATCATCGGCGCGAACGTGGGATACGAGACCTTTGCCGAAATGATAATGACCACCGCATACGGCACTGCAGTTCATGTGCGTCGAACGGCATGATCGGTCTACCCGATCTCGACGCAACGCCCACGAAGGGCGGCCGAGACCTGCATTGCAAATAAAAAAACCCGGACCATCCAAAACCGTCATCGGTCGGATGGTCCGGGTTTAAGGCACGAGGCGCAAGCCGAAATCAAGACCGGGGCAAATCCACGTGGGGCAGCCCGCCTGATCAGGCAACTTAAACCAGCTTGCCCTGGCAGTGGTCGCACATATGCTGGATAAGCTCGGCAGGCCACTCGACAAAATCGCGCTTACGCGGCTTGAGCTCGCCGTCGACCAGCTCTTCGTAAGCGACCTTGATCTTGACGAAACGAGTCACCCTGACGGACCCCTCATGGGTGAGACAGCTCTCTTCCGCCTTGAAGGCACCCATGCCGAACAGGACCTTGGGGTTGTACATCACGAGCGTGTTGCCCTCGTCGTCGGCCAGGGCGCAGATGGCCTTGGTCACACCGATCTGGTTGGCGGCCAGGCAGGCGGCATCCTCAATGGACAGCAGGGTATCCACCAGGTCCTGCGCGACATCCGCGTCGGCGGCGGAGGCGGGCTCACACGGAACGGAGAGGATGGCCTCGTCCTTCACGAGCTCCTTGATCATGGACGCTCCTTTCTTATGCGGGCGCAGCGAACCTCGCCCCTTCATTTCTTTCACCTGCGGAACTATACCAGATGCAACCAAGGCCCAAGCCGCAGCGCGACAGAACGGACTAAACTTATGAGAAGCAGATAAAGGCCGCATGTACTTGCGGGCAACGAGGAAGGAAGCCGCCATGAGAGTCATGCTCGTCAACGGCAGCCCACATAAAAATGGCTGCACCCAACGCGCGCTCGTCGAAGTCTCCGCGGCACTCGAAAGGCATGGAGTCGAAAGCGAGATCTTCTGGATCGGCGCCAAGCCCGCCGCCGGCTGCATGGCGTGCGGACGCTGCCGCGAAACAGGCAGCTGCGTCTTCGACGATGCCGTGAATGAGTTCCGAATCCTTGCCGAGCAGTCGGACGGCTTCGTATTCGGCGCACCCGTCCACTACGCCCATGCCGCAAGCTCCCTCATGGGCTTCATGGATCGCCTGTTCTATTCAAACGGCAAGGCCGGTGCGCCCGATGTATTGAGCTTCAAGCCCGCAGCGGCCATCGCCTCCGCCCGCCGCGCCGGCACCACGGCCGCCCTCGACGACGTGCAGAAGTTCTTCACCATCTCCAACATGCCCATCGTGAGCTCTCGCTACTGGAACATGGTCCATGGGTGCACGCCCGAGGAGGTCGAACAAGACCAGGAGGGCCTATGGACGATGAGGCAGCTTGGACGCAACATGGCCTGGCTCCTCAAGTCCATCGAGGCGGGCCGCAAGGTCGGAATCGACCTGCCCCACCGGGAAGCCGGGACCTTCACGAGCTTCGTCCGATAAGCCGACCGGAAAAGGACGGCGCTCCGCAGGGATGCGCCGCCCCATCTCAACATTCGCATCTGGCGAGGCGATGCCCACCTAGCAGAGCTCGATCGAATCGGCGCCGTCGATGCGGATGTCGGTGTCGTAAAACGCCGTGAGCGCCTCAATGGCCAGGTCGACGTCGCGGGCACCGGCCGTCTCATTGCACGAATGCATGGAGAGCTGCGCGCAGCCGACGTCGACCCCATGCACGCTCACCTGCATGTTCGAGATGTTGCCGAGCGTGGAGCCTCCCGCCTTGTCGCTGCGATTCGCAAACGCCTGGTGCGGGACCTCGGCATCGTCGAGCACGGCGGTGAACGCCGCGCGGCTGAAGGCGTCGGTGCAGTAGTGCTGGTTGGCCGCCTCCTTCACCACGATGCCGCCGTTCATCTGCGGGGCATGGAGGCCATCGGCGAGCTCGGGATGCGCGGGATGCTGCGCGTGTGCGTTGTCGCAGCTCACGAGCATGGAGGCGGAGAGCGCACGGACGTAGTCCTCGGGGCCAAAGCCCAAGGCGGCGTTCACACGGGAAAGGGTGTCGGCTAAAAGCGTCGATGCGGCCCCCTGCTTGGTCTCCGAACCGACCTCCTCGTTGTCGAAACACGCATAGACCGAGACGGTGCGCTCGTTTCCCCCGTTCATAAAGGCGACAAGCGAAGTGTAAGCGCACATGAGGTCGTCGAGACGGGGCGAGGAGATGAACTCGCCGGTGACGCCCCACACGCGACCGCGCTCGCGATTGACCAGGAACAGGTCGCGCGCCACGATGTGGGAGGGTTCGATCTCAAGGGCATCGGCCACGATCATATCGAGCGAGCCGCTCGCCAAGTCGCCTGCGGAGAGCAGCGGAAACAAGTCGCTCGCGCGATTGGGGGCAAAGCCCTTGTTCACTCCGCCGTCCATATGGATCGCGAGGCTCGGGATGAGCGCCACATCCCGATTGAGGGCCACGAGGCGGCTCTCGATGCGCGCGCCCTCGCGCACCAGCACGCGTCCGGCGAGCGAAAGCGGGCGGTCGAACCAGGTGTAGTCCATCATGCCGCCGTAGGCTTCGGTGTCCAGGCGCAAATAACCGGCAGGGCTTTCCAGCTCGCCGTTCGTCTTCACCTTGAAGCAGGGTGAATCGGAATGCGAAGCCGTGAGCTGGAAGTGGTAAGGGGCGCCGGGGGCGGGGTCGCTGGCGGCGGGGGCGGATCCAGATTGGGCGGCGCCGTCGACGCGAGTGGCGGATCCAACTTGGGCGGCACTATCGGGCCCGAAAGCCGGGAAGGCCACCCGCTCGCCCACGCGCCAGGCCACGATGCTCGAACCGTTGCGCTGCGTATAGTACGAGCCCCCCGGACGCACCTCCCATGCGGCGCCCTCGCTCAAATAGATGAAACCCGCCGCATCCAGGCGCGCACGGATGGCGGCGGCGCTGTGGAACATCGTGGGGCTCTCGGCGATAAAGTCGAGCAGGTCCTCGGCTGCCGTCGTGGATGAGGTTGCGGCTTTTGCGGCAAAAGACATGTGCGCTCCTGTTCGTGACACATTGTTTCACACGGCTCATTCAACAGAATCTTATCGCATGCGGATAGGGCACCGCGCACCGTTTGTCCGCTACGCCCCGCTTGCCCGTTCCTCCGCTTGCCCGCTTGTCCGCTTGCCAGTTCGTCCGCTTGCCCGCCTACCAGTTCGTCCGCTTGCCAGTTTGTCCTTGCTAACTGTTTTCTTTTTTGTATCATTTCTGGTGCCGACACGTTTACCTCAAAAGGAGTCATCATGACCACCGCCTCCACCCCCAAAACCGTTGCCGTCGTGGGTTGCACACATGCCGGCACGTTCGCCGCCCAGTCGATCCTCGCCGCGCACCCCGATTGGACCGTGCACGTCTTTGAGCGCAACGACACCCTGTCGTTCCTCTCCTGCGGCATTGCGCTGTGGGTCGGCGGGCACGTGAGTGACCCCAACCGCATGTTCTACTCTTCCCCTGCATCCCTCGCCGAGCTCGGCGCGCAAATGCATATGCGGCACGACGTGATTTCCGTCGATGTGACCGACAAATCCCTCGTGGCGCGCGACCTCTCCAGCGGCGAGGAATCGACCTACATTTTTGACAAACTCGTCGTCACGACGGGGTCCAAACCCGTAATTCCATCCATCCCCGGCCTGGCCGAGGGTCTTGAGGATGGCCGCGTGATGCTGTGCAAGAACTGGGACCACGGCAAGGCAATCAAGGAAAACGCCATGCAGGCGGATTCCGTCGCCGTGATCGGCGCGGGATACATCGGCGCCGAGCTCGTCGAGCAGTTCAGCGAGGCCGGGGTGCACGCCACCCTCATCGACGGCCTCGACCGCGCACTCGCCAAGAACTTCGATGCGCCCATCACCGACCAGGTCGAAGCCGTGTACGCCGAACACGGTGTGACATTGGCGCTGGGCCAGATGGTCACCGAATTCCGTCTGAACGAGAGCGGTTCCGGCGTCACCGTCGTAACCACCGCCGGTGAGTATGATGTCGACTACGCCATCATGGGCGCCGGCTTCCTCCCGCGCACCGACCTGTTCGCGGGCCAGCTCGAAACCCTCCCAAACGGAGCGATCAAAACAGACGAGTACATGCGCGCGTTCCCGGTCGGCGGCACCGAGGCGAGCTCCGATATCCTCGCCGCCGGCGACTCCTGCACCGTGCTCTACAACCCCACCGGCACCTACGACTACATCCCGCTCGCAACAAACGCCGTGCGCCAGGCCCTGCTCGTGGCCGCGAATATCGAGCGGCCCGTGCAGAAATACATGGGCACGCAGGCGACCAGCGCCGTTCAGCTCTACGATTTGTCTCTCGCCGCGAGCGGCCTCACCCAAGCCGGCGCAGAAGCCCGTGGCGTGAACGCTCGCTCCACCACCATCATCCAGGACTACCGCCCCGACTTCATGCTCACCACCACGCCGGTCACCGCGACCCTCACCTGGGACCCCGAGACTCGTCGCGTGCTCGGCGCCCAATTCCTGTGCCGACATGATGTGGCCGAGGCCGCCAATGCGATCTCCATCGCCATTCAGGCACGTTTCACCATCGATCAACTCGCCAACGTCGACCTGTTCTTCCAGCCGAACTTCTGTCAGCCGGTGAACTTCATCGGCGCCGTGGCCATGCAGGCCGTTGCCGAACAAGGCACCCTCTAACTCACAATTCAACCTATTCGATTCAGCATTTCCTCTTTGGGGCGTCAATTGTCTTTGACGCCCCTTTTATTTCTTTGGCGCCCTCTACTGGTATCGGCCGCCCTGCCGAAAACATACCACTTTGCATCCAATCCGGGCTCCCCTGTGCCTGCCGCGTCAGATTAACGCGATTTATGCACTGGCTCATCTTCTCAAATTTCAAATAATCGACTTTTGGTAACTAGTTTCCAAATTCCGGGAATAGCCCGAGATTTTGATGCTCAAAATGCCTGCATACACTCCTCCGCACCTGCGTTGTATTTCATGGATTCGAAAACTAGTTACCAAAAGTCGATGTATTGATTTCAAACTCCCTCGCGCATTCCATCCGCCCATTTGGGTACAAGCTTCCGCATCGAGGTGAGGGGGCATTCAATGGAACAGGTGATCTGTGGTGCCAGCGCTTTTGAGCTCTATCGTATTCCGCCACAAGTAACACTGTTGTTTCCGCAATTCCCCTGCTTTTCGACGCGCCGACAACGACGCGCCATTTCCCAATCGAACGATCTTGACCCCTGGTTGAAACTGCCGATACACACCCTGTGCAGTGACCCGTCGATCAGGACAAGATCTTCGGCGATCAGGGACCACGTCTGGAGTGGTGATCTTCCACGCGCGGCGATCTGGGAAAACAATGATATTGGAGTTCGATATACGTCGCCGCTCATGACCTTGCTCACCCTTGCACCGCTCATCCCGGCGCACCGTCTCACCATGGCCACCTACGAACTCTGCGGATCGTTCGCCGTCTACACGCCCTCCAAAGAAGTGCAGCACGAGCTCGACAGCCTGCGCGACCAGCGCCTCACATGGGAGGGCGGATGGCGTCAGGTGTACGACCACGCAGGCAAAGCGACATCCCTTTGGCATCGAGAACCGCTCATTACCCTTCACGAGCTGCGCAGATTCTGCGAAGCGAGCAAGGGGATGCGAGGTCATCGTCAACTTTCCCAGGCAGCACGCGCAATCACGGGCATAACGGCATCTCCCCTCGAGGTGCAGGCATCCATGCTCTTAAGCCTTCCGCGGCGGCTCGGCGGTGAGGGGCTGGGGCCCATCCTTAACAACCATCCCATCCCGCTCAATCGCGATGCCCGCATTCTCGCTGGTCGATCGACCTGCTACGCCGATATTCTCTTTCCTGAAAACAACACCCGCCCAGCAATCGACATCGAGCTCCAGGGTCACATGATCCACGACGGGGGCCGAGCGGGCGGAATAGATTCCAACCGCATGCTCGGCCTCAAACATATGGGTGTTGAAGTCATCATGGTGACGGCCGAGCAACTCTATGATCCGGCAAGGCTCCATCGCCTGTCGGCCCATCTGTCGTCGCTGCTGGGAATACGGCGAAAAGCGAAATCCCCTCGAATGGAAGCCGCCGAACGAAATTTAAGATGCGAGCTCTTCTCGGATTGGGGCCAATTGGCCCGCTGACTCCCCCGTCAAACCGCCATGCATTCCAGCTTGCGCTCCGCCCGGTTGTTGACCTCGGCAAAGACGCGATCGAAAAACGCCTCGTCGAGCAGGCGGTACGAGGCTCCGGCAACTGGGTGGTTGGTGCGCACGGTCTCGTGGGCGATGGCGCAAGTCGCAGCGACCGAAGCCGCGTCGATCTCGTACTGCGGAAACGCCGCCGCGACGTCGATGAGCTGCGGCGTGAGACGCGGCATGAGGTCGAGCGCGAGCGACTTGCCGAACAGGTCGAAATCACCCTGCTTCTTGATGCGGAAGTCCCGACTGGGCCTCTCACCACGAGTTTCCAGCAAATCACTCACGGCCTGGTTCCACGTGCAGTCGGCGAGCAGGTGCACCCATGCGCCGAGCACCATGTCGAACAGGGACCGACGCAACTCCACGGGACTCAATGCGCGCCCGGCGGCCCCGAACGCGTCGCGTTGACGCGCGGCGGTGCCGCGAACATCGAACTCCCACTCGAAAGACGGTGCATGCGCGGGAGAAACGTGCTCGACCTCGGCCGACAGGGACGCCGCCTCGAACCAGGGGGCCTCATCGCCGGGGCCGGCCGTACCCGCCTCACGGGCAAACGGCGACACGTACGCATCGAAGAACTCCCCGGCGCGAGGCTTGGGGATGTGCTCTGGCTTGGCAAAATGCGTCACGCGATACGGGACGGGCCGTGCCACACCGGGGACCATGTACCCGACGTAAATGTCCGGGACCAGGTTCCCGAAGAGAAACGCATTGCGGTCGCGCACGGCGCGCGCAACGGAGCCGCTGCCTTTGAGCAGCCGCTCCGCGTGCGCGATATGTATGTTCCAGCTGGGCACTAGCTGCGAACCTCGCCGCCAGTGGCCTTGCACACCTTCGTCACCAACTTGGAATGGGCGCGCTCGACCTCCTCACTCGTCAGCGTATGGTCGTCGGCACGGTAGGTGAGCGCGAAGGCCATGGACTTCTTACCCGCGCCCACGCGGACCGGGTCGCGGTACACGTCGAACAAGCGCACGCCCACGAGCAGCTTGCCACCGGCGGAACGCAGGCGGCGCTCCAGATCCTCGCACGTGACGTCGTCGCCGACCACGATCGCGAGGTCGTGCTCGACACTTGGGAACTGGGAAAACTCGCGATAGGCCTCCTGGGCGCCGGCACCCTTGAGAAGGGCCTCGAGGTTCAACTCGAACGCGACCACGGGGATATCGATCCCGTAGACGTCGCGCGCATCGGGGTGTATCTCGCCGACCCAACCGAGCACGGTGCCCCCGGAAAGGACCTCGGCGCCGCGGCCGGGCTGCAAAAAGCCGTACCCGTCACCATCGGTGGGACGGAAGCGGACCTTGGGGATGCGCAGCTGATCGAGCAGCTCCTCGACGATGCCCTTGCCGTCGAAGAAGCGCAGCGGCATGGGCTTGCGATTCCAGGTCACATCGCCCATGGAGCCGGAGAGCACACCCGCGACGGATTCGCGCTCCTTGGGGGCGCTGGCATTCTCGCGACCGAAGAACAAGGTTCCGATCTCATACAACTGCACGTTCGCGGTGCTGTGCTTGATGTTGTACTCGACGGACTGCAGAAGCCCTGGGATGAGCGAGCGGCGCATCTCGGTCTGCTCGGCGATGAGCGGGTTCATGATCTCCACGGGGCAACCGCGGCCCTCGTCGGACATGCCGATACGGGAAATGTCGCCGGGGGCGGCGAATGAGAAGTTCATCGTCTCGTTGAGGCCGCAGGCGCGCAGCACCCGGCCGACCTTGCGGACGAGCCGCTGCTCACGGGTGAGCCCACCGATGTGGTTCTTGGCCGCCGGGATGGTGGCCTCGACGCGATCCATGCCCCACAGGCGCAAAACCTCTTCGATGAGGTCGATCTCGCGCGAGAGGTCGGGACGGAACGTCGCGGGAACGACCTCGAACACGCGCGCATCGCCCTCGCCCGACACCTCGACGGAGCACCCGAGGCGCGAAAGGGAGCTCTCGACGAATGCGGGGTCGATCTTGGCCCCGCACAACTCATGCACGCGGGAAAGACGCAACTCGATGGGGGCGAACTGCTTGGGCGCGGGGTACACGTCCACGCAGCCCGGAGCCACCTGGCCGCCGGCGAGCTGCTCGATGAGAGCGCAGGCGATATCCGCGACCTCGGCGCATCCGGTCTCGTCGACTTGGCGTTCGAAGCGGATGGAGGCATCGGAGATCAGCGCGAGATCGCGACTGGTGTGGGAAGTGCGCCCCGCGTTGAAGCAGGCACTTTCCACCAAGACGTCGACCGTGGCATCGGTGACCTCGGAATCCATGCCCCCCATGACGCCGGCGAGCGCGACCGGGACGGCGCCCGCCTCGCCCGTGGCGATAAGCCCCATCCCTGCGGAAAGCACGCGCTCGACATCGTCCAGGGTGCGGAAGAGCTCCCCTTCGCGCGCGGGACGGACGACCACGGAGCGCTTGCCGTCGAGCTCCTCGAAGGCGGCCAGGTCGAAGGCGTGCAGGGGCTGACCGGTGAGCATCATCACATAGTTGGTGATGTCCACGATATTGTTGTGCGTGCGGATGCCGCAGGAATCGAGGCGCTGGACGAGCCACTCGGGCGAGGGGCCGACCTTCACTCCGCGCACCACGCGGGCAACGTAGCGGTCGCACAGCCCCCCGTCGGTGAGCTCGACGGATACGGTATCGGGGGCGGCGGGGCCCGATTCGGCGGCGATGGCGGGCAGGTCCACATGGAAATCGCGGTCGTAGATCGCCCCGACCTCGCGGGCGATGCCGATCATGGACAGGCAATCGGCTCGGTTCGGGGTGATCTCGCAGTCGAGCACGACGTCGGAGGTGCCCAGGTACTGGGAGAAGGGCATGCCGACGGGGGTTCCCTCGGGCAGGATCATGATGCCCGCATGATCGGCGGAAAGGCCGAGTTCGCGGGCCGAGCAGTTCATGCCCATGGAAACGACGCCGCGGAGCTTGCCCTTCTTGATCTTGACGTCGCCGGGAAGCTGGGCGCCGATCATGGCGGTCACGATGTGGTCGCCCTCGTTGAAATTCTGAGCGCCGCACACGATCTGCAGCGGAGCCGGATTCCCCTCGTCATCGACGTTGTTGTCGCCAACGTCGACCAAGGTGACCCAAAGGTGGTCGGAATCGGGGTGGGCCTCTTTGGAAACCACCTTGGCCGTCACGATATGGTCGAAGGACTCGCCCACGGTCTCGATGGCCTCGACCTCGGTGCCGGTGCGGATGAACTCGCGCGCGAGCTCGGACGGATCGTCCGGCAGCTCGACCATGCTCGAAAGCCAGTCGTAGGAAACTCTCATCTCAAACCTCTTCTTAGAACTGATTCAGGAAACGCATGTCGCCGGTGACGAGCGTGCGCAGATCGGGCAGGTCATATCGAAGCGCCGCGATGCGCTCCACGCCGGCGCCGAACGCGAAACCGGAATAAACCTCGGGATCGATGCCGCAGTTGCGCAGCACGTTGGGGTCGACCATGCCGCATCCCAAGATCTCGATCCAGCCGGAATGCTTGCAGAAGGGGCATCCCTCGCCGCCGCACACGCCGCAGCTCACGTCGACCTCGCAGGAGGGCTCGGTGAACGGGAAGAAGTGAGGGCGGTAGCGCGTCGCGCGATCCTCGCCGAACATGCACTTCACAAAATAGTCGAGCGTGCCCTTGAGGTCGCCGAACGTGATGCCCTTGTCCACGACGAGACCCTCGATCTGGTGGAACTGCGGAAGATGGCAGGCATCGGCCGTGTCGGGTCGGTACACGCGGCCCGGGGCGATCATGTAGATGGGCGGCTCCCCGGCCTCCATGGTGTGCACCTGCACGCCGGAGGTCTGGGTGCGCAGCAGCACATCGGACTCGCCATGCGCGTGCTCCTCGGGATGCGCCGCGGTGCCGGGGGCGTTGTCCCTCACATAAAAGGTATCGCGCGCGGAGCGGCTCGGATGGTCGAGGGGGGCGTTCAGCGCGGTGAAGTTGTACCAGCTGGATTCCACCTGGGGACCGGTCTCGACGGTATAGCCGATGCCGCAAAAGACGTCCTCGATCTCCTCGATGATCTGGTTGATGAGGTGCGCGTGGCCGATCTGCGGGCGCGACCCCGGCAGGGTGATATCGACCGCCTCGGTGGCCATGAGCTCGCGCACCGCCGCGCGCTTGAGGTCCTTCATGCGCCCCTCGATCAGGGTCTCGGCCATGCGGCGCATCTCATTCGCGCGCTTGCCGAGCACCGGTCGCTCCTCGGGATCGATCTTGCCCATCATGCGCATGAGCCCGGTGATCTCGCCCTTGCGGCCCATGAGCGCCACACGGGCGGCCTCGAGCCTCTCGGTCGTCTCAGCGCTCTCGATCATCTGCCGGGCGCGTTGCTCAAGCTCCTCGAGCTCGTCGATCAAACTCATCTGTTCCCCTCTCGTAACAAAAAAATCCGTCCTCGGACATGCCTTCGCATTCCCAAGGACGGATGAGATTCCGCGGTACCACCTTGATTGGCCGCCGGCTTTCTGCCCGGCGAACCCTCTTTTGCCCGATATCGCACGGGCGGGCGGCTCCCCTACTCAGCTTGCATGATCGAGGCGTGCATATATCGCACGCCGCGCCCGTGCGCCGTTCAGGTCGCAGCTCGGGAGTGAACTCGGGGCTCATCGTCGCAGGCGGGCTCCCAGCCGATGGCCCTCCCTCTCTTGGCGGCGATGCGGCGAGACCCGACCTCTCCGTCAACGCAGTGGTGAAATGATAGCATATGCCGAGGTTGGACGATGCAAAAGGCCGCAACGCCACTGAAATGCACGGAAAACCTGAAAGGTGACGAAATCACGGGCAATTACCCGCCCGCTCGGTTAAACTGCAGGGAACCGCACGCACGCCGACCACCCCGACCGCAAAGGATGGCCCCGTGACTTATATGGCGACGTTCCTCGAGGGAATCATCACCTTCATCTCCCCCTGCCTGCTGCCCATGCTCCCCATTCACATGGCATATTTCGCCGGCGGCGGAAAACATGGGAGGCGCGGCGCGCTGCGCAACGCCCTGGGCTTCATCTTGGGATTCACCCTCGTGTTCGTCGCCATGGGCGCGATGGCGGGGACGATCGGCGGCCTGTTGCGCGAACATCGAACGGCCGTCGACCTGTTGAGCGGGTCCGTCGTCATTCTCCTCGGTCTCGACTTCCTGGGCGTCGTCAGGCTCGGCGTCTTTCGGGGAAACCAGAGGGGCCGGGCCATGGGGGAGCCGACATTTCCCTCATCGGTCGCACTCGGCATCGCTTTCTCGCTCGGTTGGACCCCCTGCGTCGGGGCGTTCCTGGGTTCGGCGCTCATGCTGGCCGGGCAACAGGCGCATGCCGTCGAGGGCATGCTGCTGCTCTTGACCTACTCAGCCGGTCTGGGCATTCCCTTCCTCATCAGCGCGTTGCTCATCGACCGACTCAAGGGTGCGATGGACGCCATCAAAAGACACTACGAACTCGTCAACATGGTCTGCGGCGTCATGCTCGTCCTCCTCGGCCTGCTCATGGCCAGCGGGGCGATGACGGGCATCGTCGGCGCCCTTTCGTAAACGATCTGGCCGGCAAGCGCGCTGATCTCGTGCGGCGCCCTTCCCCATCTTGAAAGGAGAAAACTCCGTGAACGATAAGAAGATGCTCATCGTCGGATCGCTCGCACTCGCCCTCGTCGTCGGCGGCGCGGGGGCCCTCTACTCATCCATGGGCGGCACGATCGCCACGCCCTCGATGAGCTCATCCGAAGACTCAGCGCAAGGCGCCGATGCGCCGGCACCTGAGGCCGCGCCGGACTTCACGGTGATCGACACCGACGGCAACGAGGTCCGCCTCTCCGACCTTCGCGGTAAACCCGTGGTCTTGAGTTTTTGGGCGAGCTGGTGCGGCATATGCAAGCAGGGTATGCCCGACTTCGATGCCGCGTACGCCAAGTACGGAGACGACGTCCACTTCATGATGGTCAACCTGACCGCGGGTACCGAGACTCGCGATGTCGCCGCCGCATATATCGAAGAGAACGGTTACGACTTCCCCGTTTACTACGACACCGAGATGTCGGCCGCGAGCGCCTACGGCGTCAACGCCGTACCCGTCACCCATCTTATCGACGCACAGGGGAACCACGTCGCCTACGGCCAAGGGCGCATCGGACTCGAAGGCATAGAAAACGGCATCGAAATGGCGAAATGAACGCGGGCCGCATCGATCTGCTCAACACGGCCCGCGATGCCTACCTCTTGATATCGAAGGCGAAGCGCGTCCCGCCGGTAAGGTAATCGAGCAGAACGTGCTCACGCGCGGGACTAGCCAAGATCCTCACCGCGGCTCGCGATGACCCGCTGATACCAGAAGAAGCTGTCCTTGCGATACCGGTCCAGGCTGCCCTTGCCCTCGTCGTCCCGGTCGACGTACACGAAGCCG
>JARIBW010000003.1 GCA_029264355.1 Collinsella sp.
TCCATACCTGGTGATAGCCGGGTAGATCGAGGTCGACCTGACCCTCCTGCAGCTTGGTTTCCTGCAGGCCGAGGATATCGGCGTCGAGTTCGGCCACGATATCGGTGAAGCTCGGGTCCTTCTTGAGTACGGCGCGCAGGCCGTTGACGTTCCAGGAGGCGAGCTTGAGCGTGTGTGCGGCGGTGTCGGTCATGATGGTCTCCTTCTACGACGAGATGCGCTGAATATGATGAGGTCCCACGGGAGGTCGCTCGGACATCGTCGCAATGGGACCGCTGGGCGAAAATGGCCCTACTGGGGTATCGCATGGCTAACTATACTAGATGGATAGCGGTCCCTCGCCCGCGAGGCATCGCGCTTTTCGCGCTCGCCCCGTTATCAGGGCCTTTGAGAAAGGATGCCCATGTCCCGAGCCATCACCGATCCGATCCTTGCGCAACGGGCCCTCTCGAGGCTGTTCCAAACGCATTCGAACGTGGTGTTTTTCGGTGGGGCCGGCGTGTCGACGGCCAGTGGCATACCCGATTTTCGGAGCCGGGACGGTTTGTACGGCCAGCGGTTCGCCTATCCGCCCGAGACGATGCTCTCGCACGGTTTTTACGAGGCGCATCGGCCCGAGTTCTACGACTTTTACCGACAGAAGATGATCTCGCTCGATGCGAGGCCGAATGCGTGTCACCTCAAGCTCGCCGAGCTCGAGCGGGCGGGCGTGCTCTCGGCCGTTGTCACGCAGAACATCGATGGCCTCCACCAGGTCGCCGGTTCACGCGCAGTCTATGAGCTGCACGGCTCGGTTTGCCGCAACATCTGCCGCTCATGCGGAGCCGTGTACGGCGCCGCGTGGATCATGTCGCGCGAGCACGATGATGACGACGGTGTTCCGGTGTGCCCGGCGTGCGGGGGTTCCATCAAGCCCGATGTGGTGCTTTATGAGGAGCAACTCGACGAGGGCGTGCTCGATGGGGCCGTGCGCGCGATCTCGCGGGCCGATGCGCTCATCATCGGCGGCACCTCGCTGGTGGTTTACCCGGCGGCCGGGCTGACGCGCTTCTTCCAGGGAGACTCCCTGATCATCGTGAACCGCGATCCCACACCTCAGGATGAGCGCGCCGACCTGCTCATCTCCTGCGACATCGCGCGGGCGTTCGAGTTTTAGGGAGACCCCGTCTCCCGACTCTGTGCGCCGCGACTTGGAAATCGTCGACCGCGCGTGCTGGTACCGCTTGCACTGGATACAATAGAACGAGTTTGTCTGTTTCGAAAGGATCCTCATGGCACGCGATTCCAAAGTCTGGCGCTGCGGAAAATACGAGCTGAAGTTCGACCGC
>JARIBW010000010.1 GCA_029264355.1 Collinsella sp.
CGCATGGAGCAGCTGGACGATTCCCAGATCGAGTCGCTACTCGCCGAGGCGCGCGCCTACAACGAGTCGGTGCGAACCCGCCCGGACCGCTTCCAGCCGGAGGACGGTGAGCTGGAGGCATACATGCGCCTCTTGGGCTCCGACGGCGGGGCCGTGGGCTACATGGAGATCGAGTCCATCGGGGTCAGCCTGCCCATATACATGGGTGACGACGAGGCCGCCCTCCAGGTGGGGGTGGGCACCATGCCCGGTTCGTCCCTGCCCATCGGTGGGGCGGGGACGCATTCGGTGCTCATGGCGCACCGCGGCCTTCCCACGTCGCGCCTGTTCACCGACCTGGATCAGGTCGAGCAGGGCGACACGTTCGTCCTGCACGTCCTGGGCCAGACGCTGACCTACGAGGTCGATCAGATCCTGGTGGTCGAGCCCGATGAGATCTCCGAGCTGGACATACAGCCGGATCGTGACCTGTGCACCTTGGTGACCTGCACGCCTTACGGCATCAACTCGCATCGGATGCTCGTGCGGGGGAGCAGGGTCGCCAACGCGCCCGAATCCACCGGCGACGGCCACGCCCCGTCGGCAGGCCCGTCTCGGTCCGTATTCCCCATCGTGCTGCTGGTCGCCGTCCCGGCTGCGATTGCGGCGCTGGTGGTTATTAAGCGCAAGAGAGGGCAAGGGAGGTTTTCACATTGATGAGAAGAGCAGGTGCCATGCTTTTGGCGGCGCTCCTTTTGACCGCGTCGCCCCAGGCGGCCTTGGCCAAGGGCACCCCCGACCTCTCCGCGGGGGGCAGCATAACCGTCCGCCTCGCATCCGGTGAGGCGAGCGTCGATTCGGGTTCCCTCGCCTTTTACCGCGTGGGGGAGCCGTACCACGAGGACGGCGACTACGCCTACCGGCTGACGGCGGACTTCGCCGACAGCGGGGTGTCCCTGGAGGACATCCACTCCCCCCGGAGCGCCGAGGCCCTGGCCGCCTTTGCCGACGAGCGCGGGCTCGAGGGTTCCGCCGTGCAGGTCGAGAACGGCTCCCTCACCTTTCGGGTCCCCCGGGGCCAGCTGGGCCTCTATCTGGTCATGCAGGAACTTCCCGCGCAGGGTTGGGAGCCCATCAGGCCGTTCTTGGTCTCGGTCCCCGCGTTTGACGGGGGAGCCTACCGCTACGATGTGGACGCGACGCCCAAGGTAGGCGAGCCCGTCCCCATTCCCCCCGAGCCCGACGTCCCCGAGCCGCCCTCCGAGGTGAGGCCGCCTGTGTTCCCCTGGCTGCCGCGGACCGGGGACTTCCTCTGGATCACCGCGGTGCCGGCTCTGGTGGGTCTGGTGCTGTTCATCGCCGGCCGCCGCGCACGTTCCCGCTCCGATGAAGACGGGCGGAAGGACTGAGGTCGCCGCCGCTCGGATTGAACGAGGCCCCATCCCCTTTGCCCTGCGGGCGGGGGATGGGGCCTTTTTTCATGAAACGGCGTACTCATCCTTTTTATGCAGATGTCTCAAACGGCGCTCCATCGGCGCCGCTTCGCTGTACAGTGTTTTGAAATCAACGACGTGCGTGAGGGGAATATGAGTTTTTACCAGTTGCTTCAGCTTGATCCGACCGTTGTGAAGCCGATGATCCGCAAGGCGGAGAGCCCGGCGGAGCGCAGGAGGCTGTGGTTTGCCATGGCGTCGCGCTCGCTGCTCATCGTGCTGTTCGCCGTCTTGTTCATCGGGACGCTCGGGCGCGTGTTCGGCGACGACAACATGCCGCTGGCCGTTGTGATCTTCTGCATGTTCCTGGCGTTTCGCTTTGTGGGGTTCGGGTTCTCGATCGGCAGCTCGCTCGGCTCGCTCGCCCTCACGCTGGCGCTCCTCACACTGGCCCCCTCGGTCGCACAGGCCGTCCCGGTGCTGCCGGGCCTGGCCGTCCACGCCGTCGCGTTCTTCGCCATCCTGTTCCTCACCTGCCAGCATCCCGAGATGGGCAATGGCGGCGTGTACAACTTCGCATACGTCTATCTGAGCGGCAACCCGGTGTACGGAGAGGCCCTCATGCGCCGCGGCGAGCTCGCCGTGACGGGCTTCGTGCTGTGCGCGGCCTTGCTGCTGCTCAAGCACCGCAAGGATAACGCGGGCGTCACGGTGCTCTCCACGGCGCGCGACTTTTCCTTCTCGAGCCCGACGGGCGTTTGGATGACGCGCCTCGCGGTGGGCACGGCCTGCGCGCTGGCCTTCGGCCGGGCCATCGGGCTTCCCCGCTCCGTGTGGCTCGGCTTTGCCGCCGCCTCCCTGTTCTCCACCTTCCCGTATGACGAGAACGGCGTGGAGCGCTGCATCAAGCGTATCCAGGGCGCGCTCCTCGGGTCGGCCATCTTCTTCGCGGCCTACTCGATCACCCCCGAGCAGTTCCTGCCGTTCCTGGGGCCGCTGGGCGGTTTCACGCTGGGCTTCTGCACGGATTACCGCTACAAGACCATGGCCAACTGCTTTGGCGCGATCTCCATGGCCGCCACGATATACGGCATCGGCGCCGCCTCCGTGCTCAGGGTGTTCGACGCATCGCTGGGCGCCATATTCGCCGTGGTGTTTATGGTCGGCTTCCGCGCGCTGTCGAACCTGCCCGCCCCGGCCCCCGCGGCCCAGCCCGCAGATCAGCCCGCGGAATAAGGGGATCCGTCGTTCCCTCGCATCCTTCCGGCCAACATTCGCATGCGGCCCCGATCGGCTTTCCGGTCGGGGCCGCATGCGTTTTAGATGGCGTTCGGTTGGCGCGAGGGCGCCTCGGGTAGAACGAAAGAAGAGTCCTATCCGATTGCATGGGAGGTTGATATGAAGAGCAGAATTCCACGTCAGACGGTTCAGGGGGTCAAGGCCCAAGACGGCGCGGGCGTTCAGCTGGTGCGGGTTTTAGGGCACGACACAACTTCGGCGTTCGACCCGTTCCTCATGCTGGATTCCTTCGACAGCGTCGATCCGCGCGAGTACACCGCGGGCTTTCCGCTGCATCCGCACCGCGGGATCGAGACGATAAGCTATCTGTGCCGTGGGGCGATGAGGCATCGCGATTCGCTCGGCAACGAGGCCACGATAACCGACGGCGGCGTCCAGTGGATGTGCGCCGGTTCGGGCATCGAGCACGAGGAGCAGATCCCCGCCGCCGAGCGCCTGCTGGGCGTGCAGCTATGGCTCAACATGCCGGCGGCCGAGAAGATGTCCGCCCCCGGCTACCACGGCATCGAGGCGTCCTCCATCCCCGAGGTGCCCTGCGGGGCGGCCACGGTGCGCGTCCTGGCCGGGTCGTTCTCGGGGCATCGGGGTCATCGGGGGGATCACCTTCCCCTCGATTACTACGACGTCGTCCTGCCGCCTCGGGCCTCGGCCGAGATCCCCGTGGAACAGGGGGCGGACGCCATGGCGTTCACGTTGCTCGGGGACGTGTCGATCGCGGGGACCCCGATCGCTGAGAAGACGGCCGTCAAACTGGGCGACGGGGACGTCTTGTCCGTGCGCAACGAGGGCGAGGGGGAGGCCCATGTGCTCTACATGGCGTCACGCGCGCTCGGCGAGCCGATCGCATGGGGCGGGCCCATCGTGATGAACACGCGCTCCGAGTTGGAACGGGCGTATCGGGACCTGCGCGAGGGCACCTTCATCAGGGACGAGATCACCTACTAGCCAGCCACCGGCCCCGCGCCCTTGAGCCGCCGCGCCCGCCGGGGATGGCGCCCGCGGTGCCCGCCGTCCGCCGATCGGCATCCGCGTGATGGTACCCTGTACCGTGTTGGATTCGAATCGGGGAGGCGCTCGTGGCTGATAGTCGGAACTTGTTTGGGGATGGGGCGGCTGCAGGGGAGGGCCGGTCCGGTTCCTCCGCAGCCGATCTCGAAGCGGCGGCGGCGCGCGCTTCGGAGTTGCGCCGCCTGCTCGATTACCATGCGTACCGCTATTACGCCCTCGATGCGCCCGAGATCACGGACGCCGCCTTCGACGCGCTCCTCGGCGAGTTGGGGCGGATCGAGGCGGCGCACCCCGAGCTCGTCACGCCCGACTCCTATACCCAGCGCGTGGGCGGCTACGTGTCCGACCAGTTCGCCCCCGCCGTGCACATGGCGCGCATGTACTCCATGGACGATGCGATGGACCTCGCCGAGCTCGACGATTGGCTCTCCCGCACGGAGGACGCGCTCGGCGCCGGACGCGTGGCTTACACCTGCGAGCTCAAGATCGACGGCCTGGGCGTGGCGATCAGCTACCGGGACGGCGCGCTCGTGCGGGCGGCCACCCGCGGCGACGGGACGACGGGCGAGAACGTCACGTTGAACGTGCGGACCATACGCGACGTGCCCGCCCGCCTGTCCGAGGCCGCGCTCGAGCGGATGGGCGCCGACCGTGGGACCCCCATCGAGGTCCGCGGCGAGGTCTACATGCCCAAGGGCAGCTTCGCGCGCCTGAACGCCGAGGCCGACGCGCAGGGGCGCGAGCCGTTCGCCAACCCGCGCAACGCCGCCGCGGGCAGCCTGCGTCAAAAGGACCCCAAGGTCACGGCGTCGCGCAACCTGGCGACCTTCATCTACTCCATCGCCGACACCGCTCCGCTGCACGTCGATTCCCAGCATGCGTTTTTGGGCTGGCTCTCCGAGGCGGGCTTTTCCGTGAACCCCAACGTCGCGCGATGCACCTCGCCGGCCGAGGTCCACGCCTTCTGCGCCGATGCCCTGGCGCGCCGCGGGGAGCTCGATTACGACATCGACGGCGTGGTGGTGAAGGTGGACTCCTTCGACCAGCAGGCCGATTTGGGATTCACCGCCCGCGCACCGCGCTGGGCCATCGCGTTCAAATTCCCCCCGGAGCAAAAGACCACAATCCTGCGGGACATCCGCATCCAGGTGGGCCGCACGGGCGTCCTCACTCCCGTGGCCGAATTCGACCCCGTCACGGTCGCCGGCTCGACCATCGCCCGCGCGACGCTGCACAACCTCGACGAGATCCGCCGCAAGGACGTGCGCCCGGGCGACACCATCATCGTCCATAAGGCCGGCGACGTGATCCCGGAGGTCGTGGGTCCCGTCTTGGCCGAGCGCCCGGAGGGCTCGACCCCGTGGGACATGCCCCCGACCTGCCCTGCGTGCGGCAGCACGGTCGTGCGCGAGGGGGACGAGGTCGCCTATCGCTGCATCTCCCTGGACTGCCCGGCTCAGCTCAAGGAGCGCCTGCTGCATTGGGTGGGCCGCGGCTGCATGGACGTGGACGGCCTTGGCGAGGAGCTCGTGGACAAGATGATCGAGGCCGGCCTGCTGCACGACGTGGCCGATTTCTACGCGCTCGACGCGCAGGCGATCGCCGCGCTCGACACGGGCCGCTCCTATGCCAAGGATGACAAGAAGAAGGGCGTTTCGGCCGGCGATCCCATCAAGGTCGGCCCCACCATCGCGAACAAGGTCATGGACGAGATCGCGCGATCGAAGGAACAGCCCCTGTCCCGCGTGCTGTTCGCGTTGGGCATCCGCCATGTGGGCAAGTCCGTGGCCGAGGTGCTCGCGCGGCGCTTCCTCACCATCGACGCACTGGCGGCGGCGGGCGAGGAGGACATCGCGGCCTGCGAGGGAATCGGCCCCAAGATCGCCTCGTCCGTGCGGGAGTTCCTCTCGGTTCCCGAGAACCTCGAGGTCCTGCAGCGCCTGCGCGAGGCGGGCCTCGGCCTGGAGGAGGACCTGGGCGCCGCCGTGGCGCAGGCCGCGCACGAGACCGGCGTCGCCGCGGACCTCGCCGAGGCCCAGCCGCTCGCGGGCCTCACGTTCGTGCTCACCGGCACGCTCGTCAACCGCACGCGCGACGAGGCGGGAGCCGCCCTCAAGCTGCTGGGCGCCAAGGTCTCGGGATCGGTTTCCAAAAAGACGAGCTACCTGGTCGCCGGACCCAAGGCGGGCTCCAAGCTCACGAAGGCGGAGGGCCTGGGCGTGCCCGTGCTCGACGAGGCGGCGCTGGAGCGCGTCCTCGCCACGGGGGAGGTCCCGCCGGCGCGGCCCGCGGAGGCGCAATGACGAACGGAAGAGACCGACGGGGCCCCGCCCCCGCGAGAGGATGGCGCATATGATCAAGTTGTTCGCGAGCGACCTGGACGGGACCCTGCTCAACGGCCTGCATGAGACGGACCGCACGATCCGCTCCTCGATCAAGGAGGCCCTGGCGCAAGGGGCCCACGTGGTGCCCGCCACCGGTCGCTCGGTGCTGCCCATCGGCGACCACGGCTTCACGGGCCTCAAGATCGACGCCGTCTGCGCGAACGGGTCCATCATCCGCGGCCGGAACGGCGAGCTGCTCAAGACCTTCGCGGTCGACCCCGCGTTCGTGGAGGAGCTGATCTGCGCCTTCCCGCAGATCTGCTTCGACTGCTGCACGCCCGACGGCATGTTCTCGAGCGGGAGCTACGAGATGCATCAGGAGGGATTCCGCCGCGACAACGTGTTCCGGCGGATCGTGATGCGCGGCATGCGCGCCCGCGGCGGGGCGCACGAGGAGCAGTTCTTCGACCAGCCGCTCGCCTCGATCCTCTCCCACGAGGTCTGCAAGATCAACTGCCGCGTGACGAGCGACGAGCTGGAGCGCGAGCTCAAGGCGTTTTTGGCCGCGCACGCCGACACGGTCGTCAACGCGCCCTTCGACCCCGTGATGTTCGAGATCACGGACCGGGAGTGCGACAAGGGCGCCTCGATCGCGTGGCTCGGTCGTTATTACGGCATCGAGGAGGACGAGATCGCCGTGTACGGCGACGGCGGCAACGACCTCGTCATGCTGCGCCGGTTCCGTCATTCGTATGCCACGGCCAACGCCACCCCCGAGGCCAAGGCGGCCGCCAGCGCCGTCATCGGGCGCTGCGAGTTCCACGCCGTGCCCAGGCACATCCTCCGGACGCTGCGCTCCCAGCGCGGCCGCGTGACGATCGAGTAGCGCCCCGGCGCGCCCGCCGACGCGTCCCGGCGCGTCCTAGCGCGCCTTTTGCACGTAGTCGTATACAAAGCTCGCGATGGCCGCGGAGTCGTTGATGTCGAGGAACGGCGGGAGCCGCACGTCGGATTCGGCGAAGGCGCGGCCGGCTTCCTCGGCCGCCTCCCGCGCGCGCTTGACGGCGCGGGCGCGGAAGTCGCGCGCCACCACGTCGTTGCAGGCGACGGCGATCGTGTCCTCGTTGATGAGCTCGAACGAGTCGCGCCCGCGCATGCGGTCGATGCCCGAGCGGGCGACCACGATGCTCGGCAGGCCCGCCGCCTTGTAACCCTCCACGATCACGGCGTCCACGTCGGTGTAGCGCGTGATCATGTCCAGCACGGGGACCTCCTCGGTCGTCCGCGCATATTCGGCGTACATGTCGGGCGAGATGAGGCCCACATGGCGGCTGCCGGCTTGGGCGTGGCGCCAGGAGTCCTTGCCGGGCTGGTCGATGTCGAACCCCTTGTGGCCGTGGTGCTTGATGGACCCCACGCGCACCCCGCGCTGCGTGAGGCGGGATATGACTTTCTCCACCAGCGTGGTCTTGCCCGCATTCTGATACCCCACGAAGGCCACGGCGGTCGCGGGCGCACCCGTGTGCGGGCCGCCGGGAAGCGGGGAGGGCTGCTCGTCGGCGGGCCGGGGGCCATCGGTCCCGGCCGCGTCTCGAACCGGATGGGCGCCGCCGCGCTCCCACAGACCGGAGCGCCCGCCCTCCTTGCGGAGCAGGCGCACATCGACGATCTCCATGCCGCGGTCCGCGGCCTTGCACATGTCGTAGATGGTGAGGCATGCGGTCGAGGCGGCCGTGAGCGCCTCCATCTCGATGCCGGTGACGCCGGTCACACCGCAGGTGGCGAGCACGCGGAAGCCCACGCGACGGTCGGCGCGCGCGGGGGCCCAGCCGGGTGCCGCGACGGCGGAGGCCGAGACGGGTTCGATCTCCACCTTCGCCTTGGTGAGGTTGAGGGGGTGGCACATGGGGATCAGCTCGCTCGCGCGCTTGGCGGCCATGATGCCGGCAACGCGGGCGCAGGCGAGGACGTCGCCCTTCTTGGCGCGGTCCTCGAGGACCATGGCCTGCGTCTCGGGGTGCATGAGGATGGTCCCCTCCGCGATCGCGAGGCGCTGCGTGACTTGCTTGCCGCCCACATCGACCATGCGGACGTCGCCGCGCTCGTCGACGTGGGTGAGCTCGTCGCGGTAGGCGTCGCGCGCGCCGGGGGCCGGCGATGCGGCCGTGCCGTCCGACGCCGCGTCGCCCCCCTCGACGAGGGTGAGACCGGCTCCCTCGCCCACGACGGCGGCGGGGTACCTCTCATGGATCTCGCGGCCAAGGGTGCGCGGGCGCTCGGGTTTGTCCGGGGTGTGCGTGGTCATGGTGGTCATCCTCCAATTTGGGACATGAATCGCCGGGTGCCGTCGATGTCGTCGTGCCTGCGCGGCTTGCGCGCGACCGCCTCGCGGTAGATGGCGCGCACGGCCTCGTCGTCGCCGGAGCGAAGGGCCTCGCGGACGCGGTATTCGGCATCGGAGAACAGGCAGGGGCGGATCGTGCCGTCGGCGGTGAGGCGCAGCCTGTTGCACGACTCGCAGAAATGGTTCGACATGGCGGATATGAACCCGACGGTCCCCGCCGCGCCGGGGAAGGCCCAGTAGCGCGCCGGCCCCGCGCCGAGGGGCCCCGCGCCCCGCACGGGCTCCAGGGCCCCAAGGCCCGCGTCACGGGCCCTGCGGGAGATGGTCTGGCGCAGCTCGTCCGAGGGGACCACGTCGCCGGCGCCCCAGAGCTCGGGGTCGAGCGGCCCCGCCGCCGCGGGTGCGCCGCAGTGCGGGTCGGGCGCGGATCCGCCCGCCGCCCGGCGCGCCTCGCCGCGGCCGATGGGCATGTACTCGATGAAGCGCACGTGCACCGGGCGCTCGATCGAGAGGCGCGCGAGCTCGAGCACGTCCTGGCCCATGCGGCGCACGACGACCGTGTTCACCTTGACCGGGTCGAGACCGTGCGCGAGCGCCGCGTCGATGCCGGCGAGCGCCTGCTCGACGCGGCCGATCCGCGTGATCTGGGAGAAACGGACGGGGTCGAGCGTGTCCAGCGAGATGTTGACGCGGTCGAGGCCCGCCGCCCGCAGGTCGGCGGCCATGCGCGGGAGCAGGGCGCCGTTGGTGGTGAGGGAGATGTCCTCGATGCCCGGAATCGAGCGGATCTCCTCGATGAGCGGCACGATGCGGTGGGAGACGAGCGGCTCGCCCCCGGTCAGGCGCACGCGGGTGATGCCCTCCCGCGCCACGATGCGAACGAAGCGGGCTATCTCCTCGGCGGTGAGCAGCTCGTCGTGGCCGCGCGCGGGCACGCCCTCCTCGGGCATGCAGTACACGCAGCGGAAGTTGCATTTATCGGTCACGGAGATCCGCAGGTAGTTGATGCCGCGGCCAAAGCCGTCGTGGAGTTTGCGGTCCATGCGCGCCTTTCGGGTGGTCGTAGGGGGTGTCAGCCGTCTCATGAACCTATGGTACCCGAACCGCGGTAGCGGAAAATCGAAGGTATGGAGAAGGGGTGCATGCCGCGCCGGCGCCCTTTTGCCGCGCTTGCCGCGTCAAAGATCCTCGGATAGGCTGAAAATACCGACAGATCACTGGGGAGACGTGATACGTATGCCGCGCGAGGACACGCAGCACCGCACAGACCTGGCAACGATGAACGATGAGGGCCGCCCGGACGGCCCCGGTTCGCGCCGTCGCGGACGCGACGGGGGCCTTCTCATCGCCGGATTGCGGCCGGGTGATTTTCTCAGGCGCATCGCGCTCATCCTCGCCGGATCGGCCATCTTCACCTTCGGCGTGCACAACATCCACAACGTCACGGGCATCACCGAGGGCGGCATCATCGGCCTCGTGCTGTTCGGCAACCATTGGTTCGGGATCCCGTCCTCCATCGTGTCGCCGGTGCTCGACTGCCTGTCGTACGCCGTGGCGCTCAAGGTGCTGGGCGGCGGCTTTTTGGGATGGTCCGCCGTGGCCACCGTCGCGGTCGCGGGTTTTTACCGCCTGTGGGAGGGCCTGCCCCACATGCTGCCCGACCTCTCGGGCGATCCGCTGCTGGCCTCGGTGCTCGGCGCCCTTTTCGTCGGCATCGGCGTGGGGCTGGTGATCCGCCAGGGCGCCTCCGCCGGCGGCGACGACGCGCTGGCGCTCTCGATCTCCAAGGTCACCGGATGGCGCGTGGGCCGCTGCTACCTGTTCACCGACCTCACGGTCCTCGCCCTCTCGCTCACCTACATCCCGGTGGCGAAGATCGCGTTCTCGCTCATCACGGTGACGATCTCCTCGGCGGTGATCGACTTGATCAAGGACGCCTCGTGGGATCATGTCGAGCAGTTCGCGGAATGGGCGCGGGAGAAGCGCCGGGCGTGATGCCCGGCCGCGCGCCCCGCGGGTCGGCCGTGGGCTTCGTGCTCGAGTACGCGACCTACAAGCCCGCCGTAAGGTAACCTGAACCCCCAGGGGCGCGCGGGTGTGTGCTCGCGCGACCGTTCACCGTCGGAATATCGCCGTTCGCGGTCTGCGGGAAGCTCGCGGGGACATCTCGCCTCAGTTGCCCCTAAGATAATGGACAGTTGCAAGGTTGTTACTCCTCGGGAGGCATCACTTGCGCATTGGTTTCGGGAGGTCCTTTTGGCCGCCGTTCGTGCGCGGAGATGGTTCGGGGAGTTTTTTCATGCTTATCCTCAAAAAGATCAACAACAACGTCGCCCTCGCGTCCACCGACGCGGGCGAAGAGGTGGTTGTCTTTGGCAAGGGCGTGGGCTTTCACGAGACACCCTATCGGCTTGAGGACGAGTCCATTATCCAGCGTGTGTTCCTCGATGTGGACGAGCGCTTCGTCGACGGTTTCGAGGGAATCGGCGACGACGTCCTCCTCGCGGCCTCGGATATCGTGGCCCTGGCGGACGAGGAGCTCGACTGCAAGCTCGCGGGCAACCTGGTCGTGAGCCTCGCGGACCACCTCCAGTATGCCGTCGAGCGCGCGGGTGAGGGGGTCTTCATCGAGAACCCCCTGTCCCATGAGGTCGCATTCGTCTATCCGCGCGAGACCGAGATCGGACGCCGCGGCCTCGAGGCGGTGCGCGAGCGCCTGGGGGTGGAACTGCCCGCCAGCGAGGTGACCTCCATCGCCCTGCACCTGGTCAACGCAGAGGTCGACGGCATGGGTAGCGTCCAGGACATGGATCTTGTCATGAAGAGCACCGTCATCTTGGAGCGCGCCATGCAGATCATCGAGGGCCAGCTCGGACAGGAGCTCGACCGCACATCCTATGCGTATGTGCGCTTCGTGGCGCACCTGCGCTTCCTCATCAGGCGCCTCATGCGCGGCGGTTGCAAGGAGACCGAGAATTCCGGTCTCTTCCGCCAGGCCGCACGTGACTTCCCCGACGCCTACCGGTGCGCGGCGGGAATCAACGAGTACCTCAAACGCGATTACAACTGGAGCTGCTCCGATGAGGAGATGCTCTATCTCATGATGCACGTCAACCGTCTGCGGCAGGGCTAGGTCGCCCACGCCGCGATGGGGCCGCGCCTCGTTGGGGCCGCGGCGCCCCGCGTGCGGCGGGCATGCGCCCGCCGCCATCCATTCACCGTCCCGTCGCATGCGCCAAGGGCCCGGCGCGGCGACGAGCATACGAACAGAGTCATCGGTCTTCTCGAAGGGAAAGGATTGGGATATGGCGGGAACATACGACGACCTCGCACGCGCGATTCTGGAGAACGTGGGCGGCGGGGACAACGTCATCAGCGTGGCGCACTGCATCACGCGCGTGCGCTTCAAGCTCAAGGATGAGGACAGGGCGGACACCGAGGCGATCGAGGCCCTCGACGGCGTGATCAAGGTCATGCGGGCCAACGGCCAATATCAGGTCGTCGTGGGCAACAAGGTCGAGGACGTCTACGATGCCGTCGTGGCGGTCGGCGGCCTTGCCGCCGCCGGCGAGGTCGATGTGGCGGACGACGCCCCCAAGGGCATCGCGGCGAAGGCCATCGACCTGATCTCGGGAATCTTCGCGCCCATGCTCGGCACCTTCGCCGCCGCCGGCATCATGAAGGGCATCCTCGCCGCGATCACGCAGTTCTGGCCCGCCTTCGCCAACGACGGTGCGTACACCGTCCTTTATACGGTCGCCGATGGGATGTTCTACTTCCTGCCGGTCGTCCTCGCGTACACCGCTTCCAAGAAATTCAAGATGAACGAGTTCACGGGCATGGCCATCGGCCTGGCGCTCGTGTATCCCACCATGGTCGCGCTCACCGGCGGTGAGGTCGTGGGCAGCGTCGACCTCGGTTTCGCCGGAACGTTCTCCTGGTACGCAACGTTTTTGGGTCTCCCCATCATCATGCCCGTCTCCGGGTACACGAGCTCGGTCATCCCGGTCGTCCTCATGGTCTGGTTCGGCTCCGTCGTCGAGCATTGGTGCAAGAAGTGGATGCCGGCCTCCGTCAAGATGTTCTTCACCCCTCTGGTCGTGATGGTTCTTTCCGTCACCTTCGGGTATCTGGTGATCGGTCCCGTCGCCACGATGATCACCAACCTGCTGACCATGGTCTTCTCCGTGTTGTTCGGCCTGCCGGTCGTCGGTTCCGTGCTCGGCTGCACCATCGTCGCGGCCTTCTGGATGTGCCTCGTCATCTTCGGCTTCCATTGGAGCCTCATGCCCATCGCGCTCGTGAACCTCGCGACTCTCGGTCACGACTACATCCTCGGGTCCATGATCGCCCATTCCTTCTCGCTGGGCGCCGTGCTCTTCGCCATGTACCTCAAGAACAAGGATGAGAATTTCCGCGGCATCTGCCTGCCCGCCATCATCTCCTCCTTCTTCTTCGGCGTGACCGAGCCCGCCATCTACGGTGTCGCCCTGCCCGACAAGAAGGCCTTCGTCAACGCGTGCATCGGGTCCGCCGTGGGCGGTCTCATCATCGGCCTCACCGGCGCCGTGGTGTACATGTCCGGTGGCCTCGGCGTCTTCAACTGGCTGTCCTTCCTGCCCGTCGATGCCGCGAGCGGCGTGGGCGTCATGCACATGGTCTGGGCCATCGTCGCCTCACTGGCCGGTGCCCTTGTGGGCTTCGTGCTCGAGTACGCGACCTACAAGCCCGCCGTAAGGTAACCTGAACCCCCAGGGGCGCGCGGGTGTGTGCTCGCGCGCCCTTTTTTCGAACAAAGGAGTGCATCATGGCAAATTTCCCACAAGGCTTTCTCTGGGGCGGCGCGACGGCCGCAAACCAGTGCGAGGGCGGTTACGACGAGGACGGCAAGGGCCTCGGCGTGCCGGACGTCATGACCGGCGGGACGGTGAGCGAGCCGCGCCATGTCACCGACGGCATCCTGCCCGGCCGCCATTACCCCAGCCATGAGGCCGTGGACATGTACCATCGCTACCTCGACGACATCAAGCTCTTCGGCGAGATGGGCTTCAAGTGCTACCGCATGTCGATCAACTGGAGCCGCATCTTCCCCGCGGGCGACGAGGCCGAGCCCAACAGGGCCGGGATCGAGTTCTACCGTCGGGTGTTCGAGGCGTGCCGCGACCAGGGCATCGAGCCCATGGTGACCCTGTCGCACTACGAGCTCCCCTACGGCCTGTCCAAGAACTACGGCGGCTGGAAGAACCCCCAGCTCATCGATTTCTTCCTCAACTACGCCCGCACGGTCATGACCGAGTACCGGGGCCTGGTGAGGTACTGGCTCACGTTCAACGAGATCAACTGCCTGCTCATGGGCGGTTTCGGTGGCGTGATGGGCGGCGGCATGGTGCCCGACGGGCTCGATGACGTTCCCATGACGTTCGGCGCATGCGAGTGGGACGATCCCCAGGCGCGCTTCGACGCCCTGCACAACCAGTTCCTGGCGAGCGCCAAGTGCGTGGTCATGGCGCATGGGATCGACCCGGAAAACAAGGTGGGCTGCATGATCGCCGGCAACGCCACCTACCCGCGCACCTGCAATCCCGCCGACGTCTTGAAGGCGCAGCGCGAGCAGCGCGAGCGCAACTTCTACTGCGGCGACGTCCAGGTGCGCGGCGCCTATCCGGCGTGGGCGCCGTCCCTGTGGAGGCGCGAGGGCGTGACCGTCGAGGTCAGCGATGAGGACGCCGCCACGCTCAAGGCGGGGACCGTGGACTTCTACTCCTTCAGCTACTACATGAGCTCCACCGCCTCGGCCGAGCCGCAAGGCGGCGAGCGCGGCAACGTGTTCGGCGGTGCGGGGAACCCCTATCTGGAGAAGAGCGACTGGGGGTGGGCGATCGACCCCGAGGGCCTCAAGTACTACATGGAGGAGGTCTACGACCGCTACCAGATCCCGCTCATGATCGTGGAGAACGGCCTGGGCGCGGTGGACGAGGTGGAGGCGGACGGCTCCATCCACGATCCGTATCGCATCGATTACCTGCGCCGCCATATCAGGCAGATGGACGAGGCCATCGCGGAGGGCGTCGACCTCATGGGCTACACCATGTGGGGCTGCATAGACCTGGTCTCCGCCTCGACCGGCGAGATGAAGAAGCGCTACGGCTTCATCTACGTCGATAAGGACAACGACGGCAACGGCACGCTCGAGCGCCGCCGCAAGGATAGTTTCCACTGGTACAAGAAGGTCATCGAGACGAATGGCGAGGACCTCGATTAACCTCGGGTTATCATGTGAATGAGGCAGATGCGCCCCATCTCGGGCGCTGCGACCGGGCACGACGACAAGGAGAACCTCATGGGCCTGTTCGATATGTTCAAGAAAAAGGAGGGGCCGGCGGTCCCGGCCTCTATCGGGGTCGAACCCGGCGCCGATGAGCTGTGCTCACCGGTCTCCGGCAGGGCGATCGCCATGTCCGAGGTCCCCGACCCGGTGTTCTCCGGCGAGGTGCTCGGCAAGGGCTGCGCCGTGTGGCCCGAGGACGACGTGGTGTACGCCCCGGTTTCCGGCACGGTCACCGTCACCATGGGGCACGCCGTGGGCATCAGGTCCGATTCGGGCATCGAGGTCCTCGTGCACGTGGGCGTCGACACCGTGAACCTCCAGGGCAAGGGCTTCACCGCCTATGTCGCCCAGGGGGATGCCGTCGCCGCCGGCCAGCCCGTGCTCAAGATGGACCGGTCCGCGATCGCCGCGGCCGGCTACAAGGACTGCGTCGTCCTCGCCGTCTCCAACACCGCCGATTTCGCGGCGGTCGACATGGCGGTCGAGCCCGGTGCCGTCGTCGCCGCCGGCGACGTCGTCGTCGGGGTCAGCCGGGGGAGGTGAGGGAGACGGTCGAGTTCTCGCATGTCATAGCCGATGCCCAGGGGCTGCATGCCCGGCCCGTCACCCGGATCTGCGCCGCCGCCGGGCAGTGGGAGAGCGAGGTCAGCGTGAGCTGCGGCGACGCGGTCGCGCCCGCCACGGACCTCATGGGGCTCATGGGCCTGTGCGCCCGCCGGGGAGACGAGCTCACGGTGCGCGTGGAGGGTCCCGACGAGGACGCCTGCGCCGCCGCGCTGCGCGAGACGTTCGCGTTCTAGGGCCGCGCCCGCCGCGGGCCCAGGCGCAATGCCGGATCGCCCGCCGAGGGCTCGGGCGCCGCGGGATCGGGCGCTGCCGACGGCGCAATGCCGGACCGCCCGTCTTTGCACCTATCGGATAAACAAGGCACTCCATGCAAGTGGAGTGCCTTGTGCGTCTATAATGGGGCAATTGCACCTTCACCGTCGAAAAGGGGGACCCGATGGCTCTCACCGAGGATGACGTGCGCGGTATCGCGGAGTACGCGACGATCGCGCTCGATACCGAGGAGCTCGCCGCGATGACCGCGTATCTCAACGACGCGGTCGATATGCTCGAGCCGATCTTGCGCTATGCCGCCGAGGACGTGGAACCCACGTTCCATCCCATGGGCGGGTCGGCCAACGTCATGCGCCCCGACGCGCCCGACGACGTGCGCGCCCTGCCGCAGGACGAGGCGCTCGCCAACGCCGGGTCCCGGCGCGACGGCCAGTTCCTCGTGCCCTCCATCCTGGGAGGTGAGCGCTGATGTCGGAGAACCTCGATTCCCTCACCGCCGCCCAAATAGCCTCCGGGGTCGCCTCGGGCGACTTCTCCGCCGTGGAGGTCGCCCGCGCCGCATTGGACGCCATCGATTCGCGTGATGCGCAGGTGCGCGCCTTTTTGCAGGTGACGCCCGAGCTCGCCCTCGCCGCCGCCGAGGAGGTCGACGCCCGCCGCGCCGCCGGCGAGGAACTCCCCCCGCTCGCGGGTGTCCCGTTCGCCATCAAGGACAACATGAATCTCGTGGGCACGCGCACCACCTGCGCCTCCCGGATGCTCGAGACGTATGAGAGCCCCTACACCGCCACGTGCGTCAGGCGGATGCTCGACGCCGGCTGCGTGCCGGTGGGCAAGGCGAACATGGACGAGTTCGCCTTCGGCTCCTCGACGGAGAGCTCGGCGTTCCATCCCACGGGCAACCCCTGGGATCCCGATCGCGTGCCCGGCGGCTCCTCGGGCGGCTCGGCGGCCGCGGTGGCCGCGGGCATGGCGGCCCTCTCCCTCGGGTCCGACACGGGGGGTTCGATCCGCCAACCCGCGGCCCTGTGCGGGGTGGTGGGCATGAAGCCCTCCTACGGGGCGGTGTCGCGCTACGGCGTCGTGGCGTTCGGCAGCTCGCTCGACCAGGTGGGGCCGTTCGGGCGCACCGTCGAGGACGTGGCGCTCGCCATGGACGCGCTGGTCGCCGGCGGGAGCGACGCGTTCGACGGGACGAGCCGCGCCGTGGAGGCGTCGTTTCGCGCGCACGTGAACGACGACGTGGCGGGCGGGCGCGTGGGCGTCATACCCGAGCTCATGCGGGCCCCCGGCCTCGCCCCCGAGGTGGCCCGGGCGGTCGAGGAGGCGGCGGACGCGCTGGCGGCCCAGGGCGTCGAGCTCATCGAGGTCGACTTGCCGCATCTGGACGCCGCGATCGCCGCGTACTATGCGATCGGGCCGGCCGAGGCGTTCTCGAACCTGGCGCGCTTCGATGGCGTGCGCTACGGGTACCGTGAGCCGGGATGCCCGAACTTGGCGGAGCAGAGCGCCAAGAGCCGCGCCCGCGGGTTCGGGGCGGAGGCCAAGCGCCGCCAGATGCTCGGGGCGTACCTGCTCTCCTCGGGCGTTTACGACAAGTACTACTACGCCGCGCAAAAGGCACGCACGCTCATCGCGCGCGATTACGAGAGCGCGTTCGGGCGCGTCGATGCGATCCTCATGCCGGTGAGCCCCACGGCCGCGTTCAAGTTCGGCGAGCTGTCGGACCCCACGCAGATGTACCTGTCCGACCTGTTCACCATCTCCATCAACATAGTCGGCAACGGCGGTGTCAGCGTGCCGGTCGGGCTGGGCGCCGATTCCGGGCTGCCCGTCGCCGCGCAACTCGTCGGCCGCCCGTTCGACGACGCCCGGCTGCTGTCGTTCGCCCGCGCGGTGGAGCGCGGGCTCGCCTCGGCCGGGAGAGGCCTTGCGGGCGCGGTCGCGCCCCTGTTCGCCGGGAAGGGGGGCGATCTGGCATGAGGGAGCTCAACGATGTCCTGAGGGATTGGGAGGCCGTCATCGGCCTGGAGATCCACACCGAGCTCACGACGCTTAAGACCAAGATGTTCTGCGGGTGCAGGCTCAGCCACGACGATGAGCCGAACACCCATGTGTGCCCGGTCTGCCTCGGCCTGCCCGGCGCGCTGCCGGTGCCGAACCGCGGGGCGATCGAGAGCATCGTGAAGGCCGGGCTCGCCACGAATTGCGAGATTCAACGGCGCTCGATGTTTTACCGCAAGCATTATTTCTATCCCGATATGGCCAAGAACTTCCAGACCACGCAGGGGCCGGTGGCGTTTTGCATGCACGGCCGCCTCGGGATCGAGGTGGCCGGCCGCGGCGCGGCCGAGCGCCCGGAATGCGCGTTCGGCGCGTCCGAGGCGGAGAGCCTGGCGAGCGCGAGCGCCAATGCGGCGGGGTTGTCGCGCGCCATGGCCGAGCAACTTCCCGAGGGCGCCGACGCGCGCCCGTCGGCCGGCGGCGCGGCTTGCGGCTCCGCTGGCGGCGCGGTTTGCGGCTCGGTCGGCGGCTCCGCCGACGCCACGGCGCCCCGCGGCTCGGTCGGAGCGGAGGGCCGCGGTTCGGGCGCCCTCGCGGTGCCGGTTCGCCATGATGATGGATCCTACGAGGCGACCATCCGCATCTTGCGCATCCACATGGAGGAGGACGCCGCCAAGATGGTGCACGTCGGCGGCGAGGAGGGGCGCATCGGCGGCGCATCGGAGAGCCTCGTGGATTACAACCGCTGCGGAACCCCGCTCATCGAGCTCGTGACCGAGCCCGACCTCCGCACGCCCGAGGAAGCGCGCCTGTTCATGGAGAAGCTCCGCCGCATCTTCTTGACCATCGGCATCTCGGACTGCTCGATGGAGAAGGGTTCCATGCGCTGCGACGGCAACGTGAGCCTGCGCCGCCGCGGCGAGACGGGGCTGGGCGCCAAGACCGAGCTCAAGAACCTCAACAGCTTCAAGGCCCTGCACGACGGGCTCGCCTACGAGATCTGCCGCCAGGCGGACGTGCTCGAGAGCGGCGGGGTCGTGCGCCAGGAGACGCGCCATTGGGAGCCCTCGCGCAAGCGCACCGTGGCGATGCGCGCGAAGGAGACCGCCGACGACTACCGTCTGTTCCCCGATCCCGACCTTGAGCCGTTCGACCTGTCCGACGAGTTCGTCGAGCACTGCCGAGCGGAGATCCCCGAGTTGCCCGATGCCAAGCGCGACCGCTTCGTACGGGACTATGGCATCAAGCGCCCGGATGCCGAGCAGCTCGCGGGCGACCCGGCCACGGCGGCGTTTTTCGAGGAGTCGGCCGCGGGGCTTGTCGGCGATGCGGCCCAGACGGTGGCGAACCTCGTGGTGAACGACCTCGCCGCGCATCTCAAGGCGTCCGGCTCGACGCTGGGGGAGAGCGGTATCTCGCCGACGCAGGTGGCCTCGCTGGCCAGGTTGCTCGCAGCCGACGCCATCTCGAGCAACCAGGCGCGCGAGGTGCTCGAGGCCATGGCCGGTAGCGGCGAGGACCCCGAGAAGATCGTGGATGAGCGCGGGATGCGCCAGGTGAGCGATGCGGGCGCGTTGCAGCCCATCGTCGACCAGGTGCTCGAGGCCTGCGCCGACCAGGCGCGGCAGTATCGCGACGGCAATCAGAAGGTCATCGGCTTTTTGGTGGGGCAATGCATGAAGGCGAGCCACGGCAAGGGGAATCCCAAGCTCTTCAACGAGCTGCTGCGCGCGACGCTGGAGGGGTGACGCCATCGGGCCCGGGTGCGCGAGGGTCCCGCGGCGCGCATGAAAAAAACCGCTGGCAGATATTCATCTGCCAGCGGTGTTTCTTTAGAAGAACGTCGCCACCACGATGTCGTCATGGAGGTGCTCGCCCATGTACGCTTGGTTCTCGAGCATCTTGTTCATGGTCCTGACGCCGAACCGGGCGCCTCGGGTCGTGCGCAGCCCCTGGGCGTTGAGCTCGTCGTATACCTCCTGCATGGTCTTGCCATCGGCATCCTCGGCGAACATTCTCTGCGCGAACGGAGCCGTATTCTCGTCTACGACGTGCTTTTTCGTTCCCCTGCCCCTGCCCATGCCGCACCCGAACCCTTGTACCCGTTGAACATGGCGTTCTGGGTGTTGTAGTCCATCCCCCGCAGTATGTTCTGGGAGAGCTGGTGGCTGTAGCGCTCGGCTATGGCGTCCATCAGTCCCTCGATGAGGATGCCTTCGGGTCCCTCTATCGGGATGCTCTCCGCTAATAAGTGTATTCCGCACCCCGTGTTGCGGATTTCCTTCTTCGCCGGCGCTGGCACGTACTTATGCTTCGTTCTTGTTTGCCAATCGTTGCGGCTCGGTCGTTATTCTCAACTGATGGATACGCTGCTTGTCGATACTGTCGACCGTATGGAGCGACGGATATTAGCCGACGTTCTGCAACTTATCGGGCATCTTGACTTTTTCCTCGCCGTTGCACAAAACGCCGGAGGGAATGGGGATATCGACAAAGGTCACGCGTCCGCGCGTGATGGTGGGCACGGCTGTGGAGCCCTCCTCGAGACCGCGCGCGTCCAGCGCATCGACATCGCGCTTGAGCAGGGAGACGGTCACATCGGACCCCACATGGCCGACGTTTTCCGGAGCCGCCTGCAGCGACTCCTCGAACGGAACGGAGATATCGGTGAGCTACGGTGTTTCAGGTTCGTGCATAACGCCTTCCTTTCTGTGCCGGGCTTCCCTTGAGGGGAGTGGCTCCTGATGCCCCTGATTCTGAAGATGTCGATGAGGGAGCCGGGTTCCTCACCATCCAAGTGCTGCTGATAGCAGCTTTCATGCTGCTATGCCCGCGATCGAGATGACGGGGCCGACCCAGACGGCCACCTCGGCAGCCCCTCGCCGCGTCTCATACGGGCAACCTCCCTGATCAAGACACCGAGCCTGAAGTCGGCGCGTCGTGGTCGACCCTGAGGCTCTTGTGTGCCTCGACGACGTCGCACACGGCAGGCTCGCTTATTCCCTTCCTCCCATTCGCAAGCTCCTCCTCAAATTTAGAAAACTAAATTAATTTGAAAAAATGACATCGGAAAGAATCTTGCGGGAGTTTTCTCCATGCTTACGGCGAGGCAGTTCGGCTCTTTCAAGTGAAAATCGTCAGGCTTCTTCTTTCGAGATCTTTATGCCTCTGAAGATAAACCGCAGATAGAAGCCAATTCTACCTGAGTCATTCCCATTCCGGCTCGCTCTGCGGCTAAAGGGTTGTTCTTAAGCATTCATACATCCCTCTGTGATTCCAAGAATACACGAGTATTTAGTAATACTCAATAACTAATTTAGCAAAATCGGTATCTAGTTGGGTATTATTAAATTACGAGCAGATAGGAGCACCTATGGGACTTCCAGAAAATATCGACGCGCTGCTTGTTAAGCACGACATTACTCAAGAGGCCCTCGCGCGAATTGCAGGCGTAACTCCCGGTTCGGTAACTGGCTGGCGTAAGGGTGCGCGACCGCGTAAAGAAGCAATAGCTAGGCTGTGTGAGTATTTCAATATTACTGAAGATGATTTGATTTCTGATCATTATGGTCTCGCCGCCACGGAGCACGGTCGGGTCCCCTCCGGCGCAAAGCTCCCCTCCGAGCCCCGCCCCGCCTACGCCCCGCTGCTCGGCCGCGTTCATGCGGGCGAGGCCTGCGAGCCCGACATCATCGACGGCCGCATCCCCATACCCTACGAGGTTCGTTCGGCCCACCCCGACGGCTACTTCCTCGAGGTCGAGGGCACGTGCATGAGCCGCGTCTACCCCGAGGGGTGCCACATCTACATCGACCCGCGCCAGCAGCCTCGCAACGGCTCGGTCGCGGTGGTCTCCATCGACGGCGCGGACTACGTGATGCGCCGCCTGTATAACACGGGGCGCACCGTCGTGCTGTCCCCGGACTCGTGGGACGACTGCTACGAGGACATAGTCATAACGGGGGAGGACGAACGCACGGTGGAGTACGTCGGCACCGTGGTCTGGTTCCAGCCCGCGGAGGAGATGGAGTAGGAGGGGCGCCGAAGGGGTGATTGTCTATGGACCTTCAGGGAGTGGTGCAGGCGGTCGTTATCGCCGGCGGGACGGTCATAGTCTCCTCCGTCGTATCGGTCATCTCGGGCGCGAGTTGGAGGCTGTCTGCCAGGCGCGACCTCGAGCTGCATGATGACCTTGCCGCCCATGCGCGTTGCGATGAGGAGCGCGAGGTGGCCGAGGCGATGCGCAGAAGGGCCTTTGAGAGGGCGAGGCGCGGTGCGACGCGCAAGAACAGGGTGCTGAGCGCGCTCGGGTCGGCTTTCGGCTTCGCGCCAGCGACCATGATCGGTCTGGCGATCTCGGGCTTCTATATCCTTATCGACCCCGATGGCTTCGGTTCCCCCAAGAGCATCCTCGCGATCATGGGGGTCGCCATCTCAATCGACGCCGCCTGCCATGCCGCCCAGTGGGCGCTAGACAAAAAGGCTGAACGGGAAAACAGTCCAGCCGAGAAGGATGTGAGCCGCGAGCGACAGGAGGAAGTAAGCATACGGGTAGATGATCAGGAATCGAGTTAAGAAGTCGGGCATGGCGGACCCTTTCGGAGTCTTTGGCTGCTGGGGCCACTGTATGAGATGTGTAGCCAACGGTACCGTGGTTTGGTTCCAACCCGCGGAGGAGATGGAGCAGGGATATGGGGCGGATAGATTGGCGGAGTTCCGAGCGGTCCCCGCTATTCAGCGGGTTAGAGTACAACGTTTATTGCGATGAGAGCTGCCACCTCGAGCATGATCGTTTCAAAGCGATGTCTCTCGGCGCTGTTTGGTGTCCCAAAGAGAAGACCAGGGAGATAAACAGGAGAATAGTCGAGATAAAGGCAGACCACGGGATAAAAAGGGATGCCGAGGTCAAGTGGACTAAGATCTCCCCGTGCAACAGGCAGCTTTATATGGACATCGTCGATTACTTTTTCGACAATGATGATTTGCATTTCAGGGGGCTCATCATTCCCGACAAGGGAATTCTGAGGCATGACGAGTTCTCCCAGACGCATGACCAGTGGTATTACAAGATGTACTTCACCATGTTGAAGACGATATTTGAGCGTTCAGCGAGGTACTACGTTTACATCGACATAAAGGACTCCCATTCTGGGGAGAACGCCGAGAGGCTTGCCGACGTTTGCGCCAACGATAGATATGATTTCGACCATGAGATCGTTCGGAGAGTTCAGCCCATAAGGTCTGAGGAAGTACAACTTATGCAAATCGTCGACATCCTGACTGGTGCCCTCACATATAGACACAACCACCCAACCGGCGAAGGCGGTTTCAGTCAGGCCAAGGTTGACGTGATCAACAGAATCGTCAGGCGTTCGGGAGTGTCGCTGACCAAATCCACATTGCTCTCAGAGAAGAAGATGAACCTGCTTGTCTGGGAGCCGTACATGGCGGTGAGATGATGGAGTGCTGGATTCCCAGGGAGGAAGAACTCCGGCCCGGTGAAGATTGGCAAGATTACGAGCTCCGTCTGTATGACCTGTTCAAGGCCGATTTCCTCGATAGCAGACCTACGTTCGATGGAATGCCGGTCAGGGTCAGGGTGAATCCCAAGTACGATGAGCGGGAGGAGGCGTTCTGGCATCTGACATGCAGGGACTACTCCCACGGTGATGGTTTGCCCGAGTCCCGTGATCCGGATATGGAGAGATGCCGAAGGATAAGATGGCCGCGCGCGTTTATCGAGAATCACAGGATATGCGCTCTCCACTCCGAGATGGCCGGCGAGTGCCGCGGCGTCATGGTATGGACTGCGGGCCATACCGTTAAGCACGGCCGATCGGTGCCGAGGGTGAAGCTCTTCCAGGAAGAAGAGTCGTACCTAGTTGTTTTGGAGCCGCGGAGGAAGAAGGGCTATTGCCTGCTGGTTACCGCTTACCACGTCGAGGAGGAGTGGAGCCGTAGGAAGATCGCGCGGGAGGCGGAGAAGAACGGGGCCCTGTTCTTCGGCCCTTGCGGTTAAACGCAGGAAGCGCCCGTTCGGGCGCTTCCAGAGGACTCCTTCACACACACGGTGGATGAGCAATATTAGTTTAAATCACGGGAGCCTGATAAAGATGTGGATACGGTGAGAGATTGGTAATTGTCGGTGAAAAGCAATAGGCCCCGCGCATATGGGCGGCAACCCTGCGCGAGGCCGTAAACAAAACCCACCCCCGAAGGGAAGGCAAGGACATTATGGCACAGGCTGCGGCGATATACGCGCGGTTCTCATCTCACAACCAGCGCGAGGAGTCCATAGACGACCAGGTGCGCGTGTGCCGCGCACAGGCGGCCTCGGACGGCTGCCCGGTGGTCGCGGTGTACGCCGACCACGCGATCAGCGGCACGACCGACAGGCGCCCCGAGTTCCTGCGCATGGTCGCGGACGCGGGCAAGGGCAGGTTCGACCGCCTCTACGTCTACAAGCTCGATCGCTTCGCCCGCAACCGGTTCGATTCCGCCACGTACCGCGCGAAGCTCCGCAAGGCGGGCGTCGATGTGGTGAGCGCCTCGGAGCGCGTCCCGGACGGCCCCGAGGGCATCATGCTCGAGTCCGTGCTCGAGGGCATGGCGGAGTACTACAGCGCGAACCTCTCCCAGAACATACGGCGCGGCATGGAGGGCAACGCCATGCAGTGCCGGTCGAACGGCGCGCGCTTCTACGGGTACCGCTCCGAGGGCGGCCGATACGTGGTGGACGAGGACGAGGCGGTGGTGGTGCGTCGCGCGTTCCGCGAGGTCGCGGGCGGCTCGACGGTGTCCGAGGTGTGCCGCGGTCTCAACGCGGACGGGATCAGGACGAGGCGCGGCAAGGAGTGGCGCGTCGCGACGATGTCGAAGATGCTGCGCAGCGACCGCTACATAGGGACGTACGTGTGGGGCGAAACGGTCGTGCCGGGCGGCATGCCCGCCATCGTGGACGAGCAGACCGCGCTGAGGGCGAGGGACAACATGGCCAAGAGGGGCGGCTTCCACCGAATCGGCCGGCACTCGTACCCGCTGGCCGGGCTGCTGCGCTCCTCGAGCGGGCGGGCCATCATCGGCGCGGGCGGCACGTCGGCCACGGGCAGGACCTATTGGTGCTACAGGGACACGGAGACGGGCGAGCACTGGCCGCAAGACGAGCTCGAGGGGGCGGTCTACGAGGCCGTCGCGGGCGCGCTCTCCGAGCCCGGGGTCGCGGACATCGTCGCCGACCTCGTGCTCGGCGCCCAGGACGACGCGCTGGCGGAGGAGATGGACGAGGGGACGCTCATCCGCAAGAGGATCGCGTCCATAAAGGTCGAGGAGTCGAACGCGCTCGACATGGCCATAAAGCTCGGCGCGAGCGACGCACTCGCCGAGAAGGTGCGGGCGCTGGGGGAGGAGAGGGCGCAGCTCGAGAAGAGGCTCGACAGTCTCGAGCGCAGCGCACCGGTATTCACGCTCGAGCACGTGCTGTTCTGGATTGAGTCGGTGATAGCGTCCCGCGACGTGGCCAGCCTCGTGGCGGCCTTCGTCTCCAAGATCGTCCTCGACGGTGATTTTGTTCGTGTTGAGTTTCCAATGGTCGAACTACCGCAGGTAGACGGTAGTTCGACCATGTTTCCATTGGTGGAGGCACGGAGAATCGAACTCCGGTCCACGAAAGCCCCCTGATCGGCATCTCCAAGCTCAGTCGCTCATTTGGTCTCGGACGCCTTGCGCGGAGCGACACGCTCGCGGCGTCCCAACCGGTTCGATCTTAGCCTTGGCCATACCGATTACGTGCCAAGGAGCGTTCCCCTAAAATGACGTCGCGCCGGTGTCGGGGAAATCACCGGGTTGACGCGCCGCTATAAACTAAGCAGCGAGAGCCAGCTGGGGCTCAAAAGAAGAATTCTTGTCAATTCATTTTGACAGTACCCCTGTTTAACGTGGCGAGGAGACCACGGCTTGCTTCCTCTCTCAGGGCTATCGTGTCGAAACCAGTTGCCCCCTTTTTTGGGCGGTCGTTGGGATTCGCCAAGTTCAGGCCGATCAGCGGCGTGTCTTGCGCCGCAGCCATCTGGGGCGAACCCTATTTCTGGTGCCGCGAGCGGCAACGACCTGTCAAAGTACGCGAATCGCACTCCGGGCGCGATTCCTTAGTTGGGAAGTGTATCACGGAAGGGGTTCGAGCGGAAAACCATGGCTTTCGAGGGTCAAATTCGCACCGCATAACGATAAGTGTACGTTTTGGGGCAGGTTTTGAGGTCGCGAGCGCTTCCGGGGCAAATCGAGCGAATTGCGACCTGCGGTTTTGTTGGGCAGGCCCGCAGACCGTCACGGAAATGGAGCAAAACCTGCCCCAAAACGTACACTTTGAACCCGCGCCCCATTTTTGAACGGACATTCGCTCATGTTCCCGCGCCCATGGGGTACAAGGGCTGCAGGATGAAAGGAGCCCCGATGCAGGACAAGGCGAAAAACGCTGGTAAGGTCGCAATCGTTTTGGAGGGTGGCAGCTTCCGCGGCGAATTCACCGCGGGCGTGCTCGATGTTCTCATGGAGAACGGCATCGAGGTCGCGGCGTGTTACGGCACGTCTGCCGGAGCGCTCAACGGCCTGAACTATAAAAGCCGTCAGATCGGCCGAGGCAATCGCATCAACCTCGCGTTTTGCAACGATCCTCGCTACATGGGCGCCCATTCGCTCATGACCACGGGCTCGATGGTGGGGTATGACTTCATTCTGAACGACGTGCAAGACCGTCTCGACCCGTTTGACAACGAGGCGTTTTTGGCGAACCCCATGGAGATGTACGCATGTGCGACGGATGTCGTGTTCGGTACCGCGGCCTACCTGCCCGTTCGGGATGCGACGCTGGATATCGATGCCGTGCGCGCCTCGACCTCGCTGCCCTTGGTGACCAAGCCCGTCGAGATCGATGGACATCTCTACCTCGACGGCGGCACCGCGGATTCCGTCCCGGTCGAGCATGCGCTCGAGGATGCGGGCTTCGACCGCGCGATCGTGGTCCTCACGCAGGACCGATCCTATAAGAAGGGGCCGTACGGGCTCATGGGCGCCGCCCATGCCGCGTACGCCGGGTACCCCTATTTGCTCGAGGCCATGGAGAACCGCCATGAGCGCTATAACGAGCAGCGCGAGCACATATGGGAATACGAGCGCACCGGTCGCGCCCTCGTCCTTGCCCCGCCGGTCCCGGTCGAGGTCGCACATGTCGAGCACGATACCGAGAAGCTTCTGAACCTCTATATCCAGGGCCGTCGGGAAGCCAAGTGCCGCCTGAGTGAGATACGGGGATTCGTCGATCGCTAGGGGACGGGTCCCTCGGGCATCCTTCTCGCAACGGGTCGAACCCGCCGCCTGTGCAGAACTTCTGCACAGGCGGCGGAAAACGTTTGACTTGCCGCATATAGGGGTTATTATTGACAGGTTACTTTCCAGAGCCCCGTGAAACTCTGTTAAGACACGTACTGTACATGGAGGAAAAGTGATTCTTAAGTCGACTCACTACGCCAAGCAGGGTGAGGTTGCCCGCAACTGGGTCCTCATCGATGCCGAGGGCGCCACGCTGGGCCGTCTCGCTGCCCAGGTTGCCAAGATCCTGCGCGGCAAGAACAAGCCCCAGTTCACGCCCAACTCCGACTGTGGTGACTTCGTGGTTGTCATCAACGCCGATAAGGTCCAGCTTACCGGTAACAAGGCCGACCACAAGACCTACTACCGTCACTCCGGCTACAATGGCGGCCTCAAGGCGGAGTCCTTCCGCCAGGCTATGGAGAAGCACCCGGAGAAGGTCATCGAGCGCGCCGTTCGCGGCATGCTCCCCAAGACGACCCTCGGCCGCAAGCAGCTGACCAAGCTCAAGGTCTACGCTGGCACCGAGCATCCGCACGCTGCTCAGAACCCCGTCAAGATCGAGCTGGAGGGCTAAAAGATGGCTGAGAACACCGTTGTTTACTACGGCACCGGCCGTCGCAAGAACGCCGTTGCTCGTGTCCGTATCGTCCCTGGCACCGGTAAGGTGACCATCAACAAGCGCGATGCCGAGGATTACTTCGGCCGTCATCAGCTCGTTGAGGATGCCCTCGCCCCGTTCAAGGTGACCGACACCCTCGGTTCCTTCGACGTCATCGCCCTGTGCGATGGTGGCGGCATCACCGGTCAGTCCGGCGCCCTGCGCCTGGGCATCGCCCGCGCCCTCCTCGAGGCTGGCGATTACCGCGCCGACCTCAAGCGCGCCGGTTTCCTCACCCGCGACGCCCGCGTCGTCGAGCGCAAGAAGTGCGGCCTCAAGAAGGCCCGCCGCGCGCCTCAGTTCTCCAAGCGCTAATCCGTCGCAAGACGTTTCCGCTATGGATTCGGGCCTGTCGAGTTTCTCGGCAGGCCCGTTTTTGTACCATGGGGTAGTTGCGTCATACACGTGAACCGTCCGTACGATGGGCGAGTGATATCGAAGGGATACGCTATGAAATATTTCGGCACCGATGGCTTCCGCGGAGAGGCGGGCGTCGCGCTCACCGTCGAGCACGCATACAAGATCGGCCGCTTCGTCGGCTGGTATTACGGTGCGCACCAGGGCCGAAAGGCCCGCGTCGTCGTGGGCAAGGACACGCGTCGCTCGAGCTACATGTTCGAGTCCGGCCTGGTCTCCGGCCTGGTCGCCTCCGGCGCCGATGCGTACATGCTGCACGTCATCCCCACGCCCGGCGTCGCCTATGAGACGATCGACGGGTGCTTCGACTGCGGCATCATGATCTCGGCGAGCCACAACCCCTACACCGACAACGGAATCAAGCTGGTGAACGGCGACGGCTGCAAGATGGATGAGGAGGTGCTCGAGCTCATCGAGGAGTACATCGACGGCAAAGGGGAGGTCCCCTTCGCCACCGGCGATGAGATCGGCTGCACCGTCGATTACATGCAGGGCCGCAACCGTTATATCGCGCATCTGATCGCAAGCGCGAACTTCTCGTTGCAGGGCATGAAGATCGGCCTGGACTGCGCCAACGGCTCGGCATCCTCGGTGGCCAAGCCGGTGTTCGACGCCCTCGGCGCCGATGTGCGCGTGATCAGCAACGCCCCCGATGGCTTCAACATCAACGTAGACTGCGGTTCGACCCACATCGAGCGCCTGCGTCGCCATGTCGTCGAGCAGGGATTGGATGTCGGCTTTGCCTATGACGGCGACGCCGACCGCTGCCTGGCCGTGGACGAGCGCGGCAACCTGGTCGACGGCGATTTGATCCTGTACGTGTGCGGCACCTATCTGCACAAGCACGGCCGCCTCGCCGCGGGCACCGTCGTCCCCACGGTCATGAGCAACCTCGGGCTGTTCAAGGCCTTCGACCGCGCCAACCTGAGCTACGAGACCACCCCGGTGGGCGACAAGTACGTGACCGCCTGCATGCGCGAGCATGGCTACAGCCTGGGCGGCGAGCAGTCCGGCCACATCATCTTCGGTGATATCGAGACCACCGGGGACGGCATCATGACCTCCCTGCGCATCATGGAGGTCCTGCGCGCCGAGCGCGAGACGCTTTCGCAGCTGTGCGCCCCGGTGAAGATCTTCCCGCAGGTGCTCGTGAACGTGCGCAGCGAGCGCAAGGCGGAGCTCGACTCCTGCGAGCCGGTGTGGGAGGCCGTGCGCGCCGCCGAGGAGCGGCTCGGCGATCGCGGCCGCATCCTGGTCCGCACCTCCGGAACCGAGCCGCTCGTGCGCGTCATGGCCGAGGCCGAGACCCAGCAGGAGGCCCAGGAGGCCGTCGATTCCATCGTCGAAGTTGTGAAGCGCGAACTGCCCTAGTCGGCCCGTTTGTTCCTTCGCGTCTCTTCGCGATAGAATGATGGGTGCTGATTATTGCAGGGGGTTTGATGTTCACCAGCTTCTTCAAAACTTTGGGCGTCGGTGCGCGCACCACGACTCTCGCTGCCCCGCTGGCCGGCCATGTGGTCCCGCTCTCCGAGGTCGAGGATCAGGTATTTGCCAAGGGCCTGCTCGGCCAGGGCGTCGCCATGGTGCCGACGGGCGATCGCGTGGTCGCTCCATCCGACGGTAAGATCGAGGCGATATTTCCCACGGGCCACGCCGTCGCCGTGCATACGGCGGAAGGTCTCGACGTGCTCATCCACGTCGGCCTCGAGACGGTCAAGCTCGACGGCAGGCATTTCAAGGTGAATGCCGCGGTCGGCGATATCGTGAAGCGCGGTGACGTGCTGATCGAGTTCGATCGCGAGGCCATCTCCGCCGAGGGCTACGATCTGACCGTCCCGATCCTCATCTGCAATTCGGCCGAATTCGCCAGCATCAAGGGAAACGTGGGCGAGGACGTCGATGAGCTCGGCCAGCTGCTGGTCGTGCGCTCCCGCTAGCCCGTATAGATGATCTAAGGCAAGGCCCCCGGCGTTCCGGGGGCCTTGCATTTCTGAATGCGAGCGGCGAATATAGGTATGTTCGGGCATTTTTCTCTCGAATCGCTGTGGACGGGCAGGGGCCTCGACACTGCGCGGCTTCGAACTGTGCACGCCCTCGCCCTGGATGGCGCGTGCCTCACGTTGGTTGCGGCCGACGAGGCCCGCATGGACCGAGATGAAATCTCGGAGAAAAGGAGCGCTTCATGCGTATCATTCACGCCACCGACTATGAGGACATGAGCCGTAAGGCGGCGAACATCATCGCCGCGCAGGTCGTAATGGACCCCGCTTGCGTTCTCGGCCTGGCCACCGGTTCCACCCCCATCGGGACCTATCAGAACCTCATCAAGGCCCATGAGGCCGGCGACCTGGACTTCTCCCAGGTCAGCACCTATAACCTGGACGAGTACCGCGGCCTGTCGCATGACGACCCTCAGAGCTACCACTACTTCATGAAGGAGAACCTGTTCGATCACATCAACATCGACCAGGCCAACACCCACGTGCCGGATGGCTCCGATCCCGACGCCGAGGCCGCATGCTCCGAGTACGACCGCATCGTCGAGGAGGCCGGCTACCCGGACCTGCAGCTCCTGGGCATCGGCAACAACGGCCACATCGGCTTCAACGAGCCCGATACCTGCTTCTCCAAGGGCACGCACTGCGTCGACCTCACCGAGAGCACGATCGAGGCGAACAGCCGCCTGTTCGACAACATCGAGGACGTGCCCCGTCAGGCCTATACCATGGGCATCCAGACGATCATGAACGCCTATATGGTGCTCGTCGTCGCCAACGGCGAGAAGAAGGCCCAGGCCGTGCATGATATGTGCTTCGGTCCCATCCAGCCCTCCTGCCCCGCTTCCATTCTGCAGCTGCACCCCAACTGCGTGGTCGTTGCCGACGAGGCCGCCCTTTCCCTGTGCAAGTAAGCGCCCACCGACATACCGATGCGATTGCGACCCCCGTCCTACGGGGGTCGTTTTTTATTGGCGTTCGAATGAGGGATGGGGGTCCGAAAAAACTTGAGGTAAACTGCCCTGATTTATCCGCTGGCAGAGTAATTATCAACACTGGCGGAACTTCCGTCTTCCCAAGAATCCCCGAGACTATGCTCACTACAACATTCTACCTGGTCATATGCTGTTTATTGATGCCAGGTGACCGCGAGGGGGAAGGCGAGGGGGGATGCATGTTGTGACCCAAATCCCGATTCATCTACCACATAACTGATAGGGGAGTAAAAAATCTGAGCACCTAAGGTCCCATGTCGAGTGACGGTCGATATCGTGGGGGCAATGCCCGCAATCAGGGGAAGGGAAGGAAGATGGCTGAGCGAGGGGAAAGGGATCGAGGGGAAAGGGATCGGGGAGAGCACGAGGGCGCTTCGGCGTCCGAGGGCGTCTCCGCCGTGCCCGTGGAGCGCCTGGTGCATCGGGAGCGCCTGCTTCGAGATCTGAGGACGCAGGGCGAGGACGCCGGCATCACGGTCATCGTCGCGCCAGATGGTTTTGGCAAGACGACGCTGCTCGTCCAACGCGTCGCGGAAGTGCGCTCTCGCATTGATAGAGGGTCAGCCCGCATGCTGGACCTGGAAGGTCTCGATGAGGCGCAGGCGTATGAGTCGATCAAGCGGCTTGCGGAGGATCTCGATCCCCGCATGAGGCCGCTCGTGGCGCTCGATAATCTCACGACCCTGCAAGAACACGGTATCGAGGCGATGGTCGGCCTGCTGCGCTCCATGAGGGGCGAGGGCTTCGAAATAGTGGTGACCTGCCGACCGAGCAACAGGGCGTTTGTGGCGGCGATGGGGGATTCGTGCAAGATCACGGCCCAGTCGCTGTTGGTGAAGCCCCGAGAATATCCGGCATGGGCACGCAAGCTTTCGATTGCGAGCGGGTTGGATGTATACGGGCTGACCCAAGGGGTCCCTCGGCTTGTGGCGATGCTGGGAGATGCGACGTCGGTCGATGAGATGTCGGAGGCCTTCGAGTGCGCGACGGTCGAGTTGTACCGAAGTGTCGTATATGAATTGAGGAGGGGCAGGGATTCCCTGTATCGAACGGTGTGCCTGCTCATCATGAGCGGTTTTGGCGGCATCCGCGATTTTGACCGTGCGGGCATGCGCATACGCAAGGACAGCTGGCTCCGCCTGGCGCGGGAGTACCCGATTTTCGGGTTCGACGCGAAGGGGGACGCGTACCGATGCATGTCGAACCGCGGGGCCGCGTTCGCCGAGCTGAAGTGCGAGCTCGTCCGCTCCCGCCCGCTTTACGCGGTCCGTGCGGCGAAGATGATGCTGGAAGTGGGCAATATCGACGGGGCCGTCGGGCTGATGCGCATGTTCGAGCGGGAGGGGGATGCGACGGCGCTCATCGCCGAGTATCCCACGGCGTGCGCGTTGAGCGGCAATGGGGCGTTTCTGACGGCGCTGGTGGAGCGGATGGGCGGCTCGGCGGTGTGCTCGATTCAAGTCGGCGTCGTGCTGGCGCTGTACCTATGCGCCCTGGAGCGTGGGGATTACCGGGCGGCGCGCATCATGGCGGCGGAGTTGCGCAGGCGCCCGTCGGAGATTCTGGACGAGGTGAGCCCGAGTGCCTGGCGTGAGGCGACGGCCATGGCGGCGGTATGGGGCGAATGCTCGGGCGTGGCGCTTCCCGATGTGAGCCATGGGAAGGGGCGCGATTGCGAGACGGCGGCCTCGAGGCAGCTGGAGCTCCATGTGCGTGTGCAGAGGTGCATCATGGCCGGGGATGGGGTGGTGAGCATCGACGACGGTGTGGGTATCAATGAGGCCCTCCTCGGCGCGAAGGGCATATCGGTCCCGGGGCTCCTCCTCGCGTGCGACGGAATCCTGCTCGACGCCTTCAAGGGGGAGGTGGGGGATGCCCGCGCGCTCGACGCCCATCTTCAGGAAGTGGCCCGGCTGTTGATGGGCCGGCATCTCGATCCGATCGCGTCGTATGTGCGCGTGGTCGGTTCAACCTGCCGTTTGATGGCGGGGTTGCCCGTGGTGGACGAGCGCGCGTTCGTCGACGCGGGCACGGCTTGCGTCAGGTGCTCTGATTTTGCCATGCAGCTGTATTGTCTGGTCGGTGAAGGTTGGCAAGACTTGGCGGTTGGGCAGATCGTGAACGCGCAATTCCGCGCCCAGCAGGTGAAGAAGCTCGCGAGCCCCGACCAAGGCTTCGTCATCGCCTGGGCGAGTTTCTTGGAGTGCGCCGCGCATCTGCTCAATTCGTCTCATGTCGTTCTCAACGAGGAGGCCGACGAGTTCGATGCGGGCGAGGGCGCGTGCACGGTCGTGGATGCGTGGATCGTCGCGATGCAGCTCTCGGCGGCTTCCCGGCTCCCGGAGCTTTCGGCATGGTGCTCTTTGCGCCGCCCGCTTTTGCTCGACGAGGGTATCCGCGCCCGGGCATGCCAGCTCATCAGGGCGGTTGGGGACCGTGCGGCCCCGCTGGTGCGCATGCTGCCCGACGGCTTCGGCGAGGCCGCTCCGGGCGGGAAGCGCGCCGATGCGGCCTCACCGGTCCTATTCGATGTCGCGTCGGTCGACTCCGGCCAGCGGTTGGGTCAGGTGACGATCAGCCTGTTCGGCGGATTTCAGGCGATGCGCAACGGCCACACGCTCACGGATGCGCTTTGGCGGAGGAAGAAGGCGTGCGTCATCGCGGCACGCCTCGCGCTCGCCGGGGGCAACTTCGTGGGCCGTCAGGTGATCATGGAGGAGATGTGGCCGGATAAGGACTACAAGCATGCGCGGGAGTCGATGTATTCCTCGCTGAGCTCGTTGCGCGCGGCGTTCGGGCAGCATGCGGATGGGCCGCAATATGTCCTCACGCAAGGCGAGGGGGTGGCGCTGAACATGGAATACGTGATGGCGGATACCGCGTGCTTCGACGCCCTCGCCCGCGACGTGCTGCTGAGGAGGACGGGGACCTCCTCACGCGAGATCATCGAGACGTGCTTGAAGATCGAGGAGATATACAAAGGCCCCCTTTATGTCCCGGAGAGCGGGAACACGTCGTATTACCTGCGTGTCCGCCGCGTCTATCAGATGAAGTTCGCAGATTGCATGGTGCGTGGAATCGAGGCCGCCCTCGAGATGGACGATCTCCCATCGGCATCCTGGCTCATCGAGGCGGCGCTGCGGCAGGTGCCCTTGCGCGAGGATGTCGTCAGGTGCGCCATGAGGATCTACGACAAGACGGGAAGACGCCGGGAGATCGTGGAGCTCTACAACAACCACCTGCATATGCTCGAACGCGAGCTCGGGTCCATACCGGAAGAGGAGACGAGGATGACCTATGAGTCGATCATCGGGCGATCGGGGATGCAGGCCATGCTCTGATCGCGATGAAAAAAGGCGCACCCGCAGGCGCGCCTCACGATGGGCGAAGGACGGCGGGACGAGATGCCCTTGCGACCCGCCGATGGCGAGACGCCTTAGCCGAGCTCGATGTGCTCGATGTCCTTGCGGCTGCTCGCGCGATACAGGGAGAAACGGTGACCGATGACCTGGACGACCTCGGCGCCCACGAGCTCGGCGAGCTGATCGGCGGCCTCGCGGCAGGAGAGCAGGCTGCCGTCCTGGACGGAGCACTTGACGAGCTCGTGGGCCTCGAGCGCCTCCTCGGCCTGCTTGGCGATGGCGTCGGTCACATCGGCCTTGCCGATATGGACGACGGGGTTGAGGTGGTGCGCGAGGGCGCGGAGCTGGCGGACCTGCTTGCCGGTGAGAGCCATGTATTCGCTCGCTTTCTGCGGAGGTGATGATTTCAGCAGGTAAACGATAGCGCAGTGGGGGCACGTCGGCAAGCGCGCCGGGTATGGCGGGGCGCACCTCCACGAGGCTCCCACGACGGGGGCCGAAAGGGGAGGGAAAAGCGCCGGGAGCTCCATGTCACTTCTTATGTTTCGTGAGGTATGGGGGCGTCACGGCGGGTCCGGGAACGTTAGAATGATTGAACACGTGCAAGCATGATATTCGCCAAAGGAGCCGCCATGTCCATCACGCCCCAGGAGATTGCCGAGACGCGCGGTATGGTCTCGGAGCACAATTTGGACATCCGCACGATCACCATGGGCATCTCGCTCATGGGCTGCGCGGATGAGAACTTGGAGCGCATGTGCACGAAGGTGTACGACCATGTGACGCGCACCGCCGAGCGCCTGGTCGAGACTGCGGAGGGGCTGGAGCGCGAATACGGCATCCCGATCGTCAACAAGCGCGTGGCGGTCACCCCGGTGGCCCAGATCGCGTCCGCTTGCCCCGACGAGGACCTCGTCCCGTTGGCCCATGCCCTCGACCGGGCCGCGGAAACGCTCGGCATCGACTATCTCGGCGGTTACTCGGCGCTGGTGCACAAGGGCATCGGCGATGCGGACCGCCGCCTCATGGCGTGCATCCCGCGCGCCCTCGCCGAGACGAGCCGCGTGTGCTCGAGCGTCAACGTGGCCACTCTGCGCGCCGGCATCAATATGGACGCGGTGCTCATGGCCGCGCAGACCATCATCGACGCCGCCAAGCTCACCGCCGACCGCGAGTGCGTGGGCGCCTCCAAGTTCGTCTGCTTTGCGAACATGGTCGAGGACTCGCCGTTCATGGCGGGCGCCGTGCACGGATCCGGTGAGGCCGACGCCGTGATCAACGTCGGAGTATCGGGCCCGGGCGTCATGGCCGCCGCGCTCGATGAGCTGCCGGCCGATGCCGATATGATGCAGGTCGCGGAGCGCATCAAGCAGACCGCCTTCAAGATCACCCGCGCCGGCGAGCTCATGAGCCGCGAGGCCTCGCGTCGCCTGGGCGTCGAGAAGGGCATCGTCGACCTGTCGCTCGCCCCCACGCCCGCTGTGGGCGATTCCGTGGCCCGCATCCTCGAGATCATCGGCGTGGGCCAGTGCGGCGGCCCCGGCACGACCGCGGCGCTCGCCCTGCTCAACGACTGCGTGAAGAAGGGCGGCGTCATGGCGAGCTCCAGCGTGGGCGGCCTGTCCGGCGCCTTCATCCCGGTGTCCGAGGACGCGGGCATGATCGAGGCCGCCGAGGCCGGCGCCCTCTCCCTTGAAAAGCTCGAGGCCATGACCTGCGTCTGCTCGGTGGGCCTCGACATGATCGCGGTTCCCGGGGACACGGACGTGGAGACCATAGCCGGCATCATCGCCGACGAGATGGCCATCGGCGTCATCAACAACAAGACCACGGCCGTGCGCGTCATCCCGGCGATCGGCAAGGGGGTCGGCGAGTCCGTCGACTACGGCGGGCTGTTCGGCCGGGCTCCGGTCATGCCGGTGAATCGCCATGCCGGCACGGTGTTCGCGCACCGCGGAGGCCGCTTCCCCGCCCCTATGAACTCGTTGAAAAACTAACGCCCGCACCGAGCGTGGGTCGCGCCCGGCAATGGAGGCGACCTGCGGGCGGGCTCTAGGTCCCGGCGCCTCGATCGCGCCCCCGTATGCGAAAGGATGCACATGGCCGACCTCACCGAACGCTTCGGCACGATGGTTTTCTCCGAAGACGTCATGAAGAAGTGGCTTCCCAAGGACGTGTACAAAAAGCTCGCCGCCACCATCGAGGGCGGGGAGCCGCTTGACCTGGATGTGGCGAACGCCGTGGCCCATGCCATGAAGGAATGGGCCATCTCCAAGGGGGCCACGCATTACGCCCATTGGTTCCAGCCGCTTTCGGGTATCACGAGCGAGAAGCACGACAGCTTCCTCGAGCCCAACCACGACGGCACGGCCATTACCAAGTTCTCCGGCAAGGCCCTGATCAAGGGCGAGTCCGATGCGTCGAGTTTCCCCAACGGCGGCTTGCGCGCCACGTTCGAGGCCCGCGGCTACACCGCCTGGGACGCCACGAGCCCGGCGTTCATCAAGGACGACGTCCTATGCATCCCCACCGCGTTTTGCTCCTACACCGGCGAGGCGCTCGACAAGAAGACCCCGCTGCTGCGCTCGATGACGGTGCTGGACGAGCAGGCCAAGCGCGTGCTCGCCCTCTTTGGCAAGCACCCGAAGCGCGTGGTGCCCTATGTGGGCGATGAGCAGGAGTATTTCCTCATCAAGAAGGACGCATATCGCAAGCGCCGGGACCTGGTCATCTGCGGCAGGACTTTGTTCGGCGCCGCGCCCGCCAAGGGCCAGGAGCTCGAGGAGCACTATTTCGGTGCGATTCGCCCCACCGTCTCGGCTTACATGAAGGACCTCGACGACGAGCTCTGGGCACTGGGCATCCCGTCCAAGACCAAGCACAACGAGGTCGCGCCCTGCCAGCACGAGCTCGCGCCCGTGTACTCCGAGCTCAACGCCTCGGTGGACAACAACCTGCTCATGATGGAGAAGATGAAGCTCATCGCCAGCCGTCACGATTTGGTGTGCCTGCTGCACGAGAAGCCGTTCGAGGGCATCAACGGCTCGGGCAAGCACAACAACTGGTCGCTCGGCACCGCCGATGAGAACCTGCTCGAGCCCGGCGATACGCCGCTGGAGAACCTGCAGTTCATCGTCTTTCTCACCGCCGTGATCGAAGCCGTGGACAAGTATCAGGACCTTCTGCGCGCCAGCGCCGCGAGCTGCGGAAACGATCATCGCCTGGGCGCCAACGAGGCCCCGCCGGCGATCGTGTCCATCTTCTTGGGCGATCAGCTCACCGAGGTCGTCGAGATGATCATGGACGGCGAGGCGAGCGTCCACGCCACCACCGACACGCTCACCTTCGGCACGGTCATCCTGCCCAACCTCGAGCAGGACAACACTGACCGCAACCGCACGAGCCCCTTCGCCTTCACGAACAACAAGTTCGAGTTCCGCGCCGTGGGCTCTGAGGCCAACGTCTCCGATGCGAACACGGTGCTCGACACGGCGGTCGCCGAATCCCTGCGCGATTTCGCCGACGCGCTCGAGGGCGTGCCCGCCGACTCGTTCCAGGAGGCCGCGCTGGCCTACTGCGCCGAGCACCTGCGCGCGCATCGTCGCATCCTGTTCTCGGGCGACGGCTATTCCGACGCCTGGGAGCAGGAGGCCGAGCGCCGCGGCCTGTGCAACTATCGCACCACCGCCGACGCGCTGCCCGCGTTCGTCGCCGAGAAGAACATCAAGCTCTTCAGCGATATGGGCGTGCTCACCGAGGCCGAGGCCGTCTGCCGCTACGAGGTGAAGCTCGAGAAGTACAACAAGCTCATGAACATCGAGGCGACGACGATGGTGCGCGAGGCCCGTCGCACGTACCGCCCGGTCATCACCGCGTACGCCACCAAGGTCGCGAAGGGCCTCGATACCATCCGCGCCGCCGGCGCGGAGGCCGCCATGGCCTACGAGCAGGCGACGCTCAACGAGCTGTGCGAGGGCATCACCTCCATCAACGAGTCCATCGCCCGCCTCGATGAGGTCCACGCCAAAGCCAAGGGCATCCGCGACGGCCAGCTGCAGGCCGATTGCTATGCGCATGAGGTCGCTCCCGTCATGTCCGACCTGCGTGCCGCGGTCGACGCCATGGAGGAGATCGTGGCGGCCGATTATTGGCCGGTGCCGACCTACGATGACGTCTTGTTCTACGTCTAAGGTCTCTGCTATACTCTAGCCCGCTGTCCCCATCGTCTAGCGGCCTAGGACGCCACCCTTTCAAGGTGGATATCACGGGTTCGAATCCCGTTGGGGGCACCATCGCTGTGTTCGGACCCGCTCGGCTTTTCGCCGGGCGGGTCCTTTGCATAAGGGAGGTCCGGGGTGATGGAGGCCAAACGCGTTGCCCGCTCGGGTGTCATGGCGGCATTGTTGGCGGTGTCCGCCCAGGTGATGCTGCCTATCGGTCCGGTTCCCCTCACACTGCAGACCCTGGTGCTCGCCATGATCCCGGCCGTGCTCGATCCGGCGACCTCGATGCTCACGGTGCTGGCCTATGTGGCGCTCGGTGCGGCGGGGCTGCCGGTCTTTGCCGGCTTCAACGGCGGGATCGGCGCGCTCGCCGGGCCGACGGGCGGTTTTTTGTGGGGCTTCGCCCTCGGCTGCGCGCTGGCGGGTGCGCTGTCCAAAGTCCTCGGCGGCAGGGTTGGGGCGTATCCCCGCGCGCTTGCGTGCGCGGCCCTTCTTGTGCTCGTATCGTATGTGTGCGGAACCGTCCAGCTCATGGTGCTCATGAACCTCGATCTTGCGGGGGCCCTTGCCATCGCGGTGATCCCCTTCGTGGTCCCCGATGCCGTGAAGATCGCCGTGGGTGCGCGCCTGGGTTGCACGGTGGCGCGCGTGGTGGGATAAAAGCGGCGTTCGCGCGATCGACGCATATGAATCGGCCCCCATGGTCCATGGGGGCCGATCGCGTCCGAGCCGATGCGGGGGCGTTGTGATGCGAGGTGTGCCGTGATGCGGGCGTGCCTTAGGGCAGCAGGCCCATCGCGACGGCGCGGGCGGAGAGCTCGCGGTCGTCGTTGAGCGGGGACAGCGGCAATAGGGCCGCGGCCTGTGCATCGCCGGCGGAGCGGCGGCGCTCGAGCGCGCGCCCGATGAGCCAATCGGCGAGGTCGGGGTTCTTGGAAAGCGCGGGGCCGTGCAGGTAGGTGCCGATCAAGTTGCGATGCAGGCAGCCTTCGAACCCGTCTTGGCCGTTGTTGCCCGTGCCGGGAACGACCGAGACGCCCAGGGGATGCTCGACCTCGTCGAGGAACGTGCGGCCGCCGTGGTTCTCAAAGCCGACGAACGGGTCGTTCGAAAACTCGGTTTTGACCGCGACGTTTCCAGTCAGGCGTCCGTCGCCGCGAACGGTGTCGGCCGCGATGATGCCCAGGCCCTCGATCTTGTCATCGCCCATGTAGTAGGAGCGGCAGAGGAGCTGGTAGCTGCCGCAGATGGCGAGCATGACGCCGTCGTCTTCGACGTAGGCGCCGAGCGTGTCGCGCTGCGAGCGCAGTTCATGGGCGACGGCGAGCTGGTCACGGTCGGCCCCGCCGCCGATCAAGATGATATCGGCGGTCGCCAGGTCGAGCTCATCGCCCATGTGGACGTCGTCGATTTGGGCGGGAATGCCGCGCCATGCGCAGCGGCGCTCGACGACCATGGCGTTGCCGCCGTCGCCGTACAGGTTCAAGGCATCCGGGTACAGGTGGACGATGCGAAGCGGCCGGTCGAGAACGGCGGATACGGCATGTCCCTCGTCCGCGAGGGCCGTTGTTTGCGTGTCCGCGGTAGCCGTTGCCCGTTCGCCGGGTGCGGTTGGTTCGATCGGGGTCGCCGTGGCGTTCACGCCCTCCGAGCTCAGGCGTTTGAGGTCGGCCACGACGGGTGGGAACGCCGTGTAGTTGGCGACGGCGAAGAAGTCGTCTTCGGAGGGCTCCGCGGCGACGGATGCGAGCGCCTGCTCGACATTTTCCACGATCTGGGCGTCGATCTCGGCGTATTTGAGGCGAACTTGCAGGTCGTTCGCGCGCGAGCCGCCCACGAAGGCGCGAATCCCCGGTGTCTCGGCGAGGCATTCGAAGTCGACGTCCCAGATCCAGGAGACGTCGCGCCCGTCGGCCTCTGCGTCATTCAGGAAAAAGGCCATGAGGCGGCCGTCGGAGGCCTTGATCTGCTGAATCTGACGGTCGAAGCCGACCGGGTTTTTGGCGAGGTCGCTCGCCACGGTGCGGCCCATGGCCCGCCAGCGCGTCATGCGCCCGCCCGTGGGGACGTAGGCGTCGAGCACGTTCTGGAAGCGCGAGGGGTCGGCTCCCAGGGCGCCGGCGGCGGTGCAGGCGGCCATGATGTTGTACACCATGTACAGGCCGTTGTAGGCGGTTGAAAGGGCGAGCTCACGGTCCTGCTCGGCCGTGCGGCCCGGTAGGTGCAGGGAGAACGAATAGCCACCCTCGGAGAGGGAGACGTCATGCGCCCATGCCGCGAGCTCGGGGCGCTCCCAGCCGCACGCGGGGCAGCGATAGGCGCCGAGTTGGCCGTACTGCAGGTACTCGTACTCGAGTGCCGCGTTGCATTTGGCGCAGAAGCGCGACTCGGCCATACGGGACGTCTCGGTCCCCGTCGCCCCCTGGATGCCGAACGCCACGCGCGGGTTGGGCACCCGGTCGGCGATGGCGGTGCAGAGGGGGTCGTCGGCGTTGAAGACGAGGACGGTCTCGGGCGAGGAGGCCAGGGCGGCGGCGATCGCGTCTTGCGTGCGGTCGATCTCGCCGTAGCGGTCGAGCTGGTCGCGGAACAGGTTGAGCAGCACGAAGTGCGTGGGTTTGAGGCGCGGGAGCACGCGGGTCGTGTAGAGCTCGTCGCATTCGAACACTCCCACGCGCACGGCGCCCGCGGTGCGTCGGCGCGCAGAGCCGGCCTCGAGCAGGGCGCCGGCGATGCCGGTCTCCATGTTGTTCCCGGCGCGGTTGCACACGCAGGTGAGGCCGCTCGCGCTCACGGCGTCGGCGATGAGGTTGGTCGTGGTGGTCTTGCCGTTGGTGCCGGTGACGACGACGCTGGCGTCGAGCAGGTCGGCGAGGTGGGCGATGAGCTCCGGGTCGATCGCCAGGCCGATTTTGCCGGGCAGGGCGCCGCCGCTGCGGTGCAGGACGGAGCGGAGGCCCCAGCGGGCGATGCCGGCGGCCGTGGTGGCGATGTTCGAGGTGATGCTCATGGGAGCTCCTGTCGTGATGGTGCCTATCGTTGGTTGGCGGCGGCGTAGCGGGCGCGGCTGCGCTGCTCGGGCGTCATGCGGCTGCGCGGGGAGTAGATGACGTTGGTGCGGCAGTATTCGACGCACAGGTCGCAACCCGCGCAGATGTCGCGGTCGATGTGAAAGACCGGCGGGGTGAACGCGATGGCGGGGCAGCCGGTGATCTGCTGGCAGCGATGACAGCTCGAGCAGGCGTACTGGTCGATCTCGACGGGCTCGGCTTGGAACTCGCCACGTTGCAGCTGGGCGCAGGGCGAGGCGAACACGACGGCGTGGACGCCGGGCCGGGCAAGGGCCCCGTGCAGCACGTCCGAGCTTTTCTGGCTATCGAAGGGATCGACGATCGCCGCGTCGTCGCACCCGAGGTCGAGGGCGCGCGCGGCGAGCTCCTCGAGGGCGTCGACCGTGAGGAACTCGCGGCTCGAGGCGAGCACGGCGAGGACGGTGACGCGCCCCTCTCCGCGCAGCGGGCGCAGCGCCTCGGCTGCGTCCCCGGCCGCGAGGTCGGCATCGGGGATGAGGTGGATGACCGCCTCGCACGTCGGCTCTTCCGGCGTGCCGCCCGTCGGCACCGCGACCTTGTAGCGCTCGAGCAGCGCCTCCTCGCCGCCGGGGCAGGTGGTTGCGGCGGGATGCATGGGCCCGACGTTCACGCAACCGGCGTTTCCGCAGATGACGCGCTCGCGCCCGCGGCCCAGGGCCTCCTTGCAGGCGATGTAGGCGGCGCGGTGTGGGCAGCCGGGGCAGGACACGCCGGGTTGGGCCTGGTTGCGCTCGCCCATCCTACGCCTCCTCGCCGGTGTAGGGCTCGCGGCTCAGCAGCTCGATCTCGAAGGTGAGCGTGTGGCCGGCCATGGGGTGGTTGAAGTCGAACAGCGTGTCGGCGTCGTCCGCCACGCGGACCACGCGGGCGAGCTGCTGATAGCCCTCGCCGTTCATGAGGTAGATGAGCTGGCCCGGGACGAGGTCCTCGTAGTTGGGGATCTCGATGGTGGGCATCGTGTAGAGCAGGCGCGGGTCGTGCTCGCCGTAGGCGTCCTTGGGCTCAAGGCGCACGGTCTTCCTCTCGCCCGGCTCCATGCCGAGCACGGCGACCTCGAATCCGGGCATGACCTCGTGGCCGCCCTCCACATAGGTGAGCGGGGCGCGGCCGATGGTGGTGTCGAAGACCTCGCCGTCCTCGAAGGAGCCGGTGTAGTGCACCGTCACGCGGTGTTTGAGGGAGAAGTCGGTCACGGTGGTCCTTTCAGGGTCTATGGTCACGAAGCAAGCCTATCATGCGCCCGAGATCTAAAAGCCATAACGGCGGGCAAAGTCGTCGGCCGCGGCCCTGACCCCATCGACGCCCTCCGCCCAGAGCGTGAAGTCGGGCGTGTCGGCGATGATGCCGTCGGCCTCCCACACGGCCTGGTGGGCGAGGTCCCACGCCTCGAGCGCGGGCGGTCGCACGGGCAGGTACGGGTCGTGGTAGGTGGGGTTCAGCAGGAAGAACGCACCGCCCTCGCAGCGCGCGGCGAAATCCCTGAGGGCGCGGCGCGCGCTGCGCGTCTGACCGAGCTTGTAGAGCAGCAGCGTGCGGCCGAGTCCGAACCAGGGAAGCTCCTCCACGTCCGGGCCCGCCTCCCGCACGGCCCGGAAGAACGCGTCCTCGTCCTCCAGGCGCGCGAGGGCGAGCAGCAATGTGCCCACGGCGTAATTGGGAAAGCCCTGCGCGCGCATGACGGTCCGGGCGTAGTTGGCGGCCGAGCGGTAGCGGGCGGTGAAGATGGATCCCTGGGCGAGCGCCTCCAGGATGTGGAGCCAGCCGATCAGGTCGGGGTCGGAGGCGGTGAGCTCGGCGGCGCTGAGTTCGACGCCGGATGCGTCGCGCGGCAGCGTCCCGGGGCGCCAAAGGCCGTCGACGTCCGGATCGAAGCCCGGGCGCGTCGCGATGAGCGCCTCACGCGCCTCGCGCTCGAGTTTGAGCATGTCCGAGAGGCAGGCGTCGAGGGGGACCTCGGAAAGTTGGATGGAGACGAGCCGGGCGTCCAGGCAGGTCGCGTCTTCGGCGATGATACGTGCGAGTTGCCCGCGCGCCCGGGAGAACAGCTCGCCGCGGTCGCGCTCGAATTCGTCGTCGGGCAGGCCCTCCATGCGGAAGAGCGCGTCTGCGAGCTCTCCATGCACGCGGGAGTATGCCAGCAGCGCCCGCGCATGCGCGTTTGCGGCGTAGCGCTCGGGTTCGGCGGCGATTTGCTCGCGCACGAGCGCGCGGGCGCCCGCCGTCAAACCGGGATGCTCTTGGATATAGAGCCGTTCCAGGTACGCGGGAACATAGACACGCGGGTCCATCAGCGTGCACCTCCACTCGGGTTGCCGCCCTCGGCTTGGGCGATCATGGCGCGATCCTGGTCGGTGAGCGCGGCCTGCACCAGTTCGTGATCGGCGATCCAGACGGCGAAGCTGGCGGCGTCGGGCGTGCCCATGCCCTCCTGGAGCAGGGGCGTCGCTTCCGAGAGCGCGAGTATCAGCTCGTCATCACCGTCGGGTTGCACGTGCACGCGCGAGAACATGCCATCGGGAAACTCGGCCTGGAAGTAGAGCGCTTGGGCGGGGTGGGGGTAGGAGCGCATGAGGGCCCGCAGGACCGCGGTGGCGCGGTCGAAATCGAAGGCGCGGTAGGCGAGGCTCATCTCGGTGATGAGGGACCACGCATCGGGCCGATGGCCGCCGAGGCGTCCGGAACGGCAGGAGGCGCGGTCCTGGTAGGCGGCGGCGTGACGCGACCGGTAGAGCTCGAGCTCCCCGGGCTCGACCTCGAGCTTGCCCAGCGCGAGCATGCCGGTGTGGCGCGCCCCGGCCGGGTCGAGCGGGTTGGCCTCGAGGGCGCCCTCGGCGTAGGAGAGCGCCATGCGGTAGCGTCCGGCAATGAGCAGGCGCGAGGCGAGCGCGGCGAGCCAGCGCTGGTGCGCGCGCCTCCCAAGATCGCGGGCGAACTCCCGTTCATAGGGGTCGGCGGCGTTCTCGATGAGCGCCTGCAGGTCCTTTTCGACCGCGGGGAGGTTCTCGATGAGATAGTCGATGAGCGAATCGTCGGAAGTGGAGCGGATGGTGGCGAGCATGCGCTGCGCGTCCCAGTTCCCGGGGTCGAGCTCGACGGCCTCGCGCAGGTAATCTTCGGCCTGGGCGAACAGTTGCTCGGCCTCCGCCTCGGAGGGGGCGAAGGGAGCGCGGTAATCCGCGAGTTCGGTTGCCATGGCGACGAGGTGGAACGATCGGTCCCGGTCGGTGTGGATGAGGGCCGCCGGGTCGAGGCGGTAGGTCTCGCCGGCGCGCTCGATGAAGGCGGCGTCGCTCGAGGGGTCGGCGCCCTCGCGCTCCATGGCGGCGAGGATGAGCCGCAGGCAGTCCTCTTGGACGGGATCGAATGCCATGTCGCTCCTAGTCGATACGGTGCGGATGCGCGCTCAGGCGGCGCGTCGGTGCGGGTGGTTCGGCGGCGCATCGCCGCGCGATGGGATGGCCGCGATGGGAGCGCGGCTCGTCTCGATGACCTTTTAGTTTACCGATTGGCGGGCGGGGAGACTACCGCAGCGCGGCGGCGTCCGATTCTTCCGCAACAACTTCAACGACCAGCCCGTGGGGAAGGCACACGATCTGCTCGCCGACCCGCGAGATGGGGGCATGCTCGACGCAGACCTGGTTGGCGCAGTCGGCGCTTTCCACCTCGACGCGGCCCCCCGAGATCGAGATGGTGTTCTCGCCGCCGCGGGCATCGGGGCCGCTGCCGGTGCCGGGCGTCTCGACGGTGAAGACGACGTCGTGCGAGAGGTCGTCGACGCGACGGAAACCGTCCTTGGACTGGGTGACGACGACCGGGCCGTTCGCCGACGCATCCCTACCGTTCGCGTAGTTTGCGAGCCACCACGCACCGCCGCCCACGAGGGCGATCAAAAGTGCGGCTATCAGGCATAAATCGCCGATTTTCAGGCGGTGCTTCACGGGTGCCTCTTTCGGGTCATGTAGTCCAACCAACCATGTTACCAGGTCTTTTGACTGCCCGTCTCCGAGATGGCCCATGCGCTCGAGCATGGTGGCCCGGGGCTCGGAGCGATAAAATACGTGTGTCTGCGGGCGCGTCGCCATTCGATGATAAAACGATACAGCGTCGAAGGCCGAACGAGCCACCCGCACTCGGATACGGTCCTTACGCGGAGCCGAAAAGAGGGGCTCCGCGCGTGAACGCGGGGTGGCCCGCGACTTGGGAGGTACGCAATGGGACGCTTTACCAATCCTCGTGATCTGTACTTCGGCGAAGGTGCCCGCCATGAGGTCAAGAACCTGCGCGGCGAGCGAGCCATGATCGTGACCGGCGGCGGCTCGATGCGCCGCGGCGGTTTCCTGCAGGACGTCGAGGCCGACCTCAAGGAGGCCGGTTTCGAGGTCGAGATCTTCGAGGGGGTCGAGTCCGACCCGTCCGTCGAGACGGTCATGAAGGGCGCCAAGGCCATGGAGGCCTTCCAGCCCGATTGGGTCATCGGCATCGGCGGCGGATCGCCCATCGACGCGGCCAAGGCCATGTGGCTGTTCTACGAGTACCCCGAGGAGACCTTCGAGCAGGCGGTCGTGCCCTTCTCCTTCCCGGAGCTTCGCACCAAGGCGCGCTTCTGCGCCATCGCCTCCACCTCCGGAACCGCGACCGAGGTCACCGCTTTCTCCGTCATCACCGATTATGAGAACGGCATCAAGTACCCGCTGGCCGATTTCAACATCACCCCCGACGTCGCCATCGTCGACCCCGAGCTCACCTACACCATGCCCGCCAAGCTCTGCGCCCACACCGGTATGGATGCGCTGACCCATGCCATCGAGGCCTATGTTTCCACCGCCGGCTCCATGTACACCGACGGCAACGCGCTGCACGCCATCCGCGAGATCGTCGAGTGGCTGCCCAAGTCCTATCAGGGCGACCATGAGGCCCGCGCCCATATGCACGACGCCCAGTGCATCGCCGGCATCGCCTTCTCGAGCGGCCTGCTCGGCATCGTCCACTCCATGGCCCACAAGACCGGCGCCGCCTTCACCGGCGACCATATCATCCACGGCTGCGCCAACGCCATGTACCTGGGCAAGGTCATCCAATTCAACGCGAAGGACGAGCGCGCCCGGGCTCGCTACGCCTTCATCGCCAAGGACGTCTTGCACCTCGCCGGCGAGACCGAGGAGGAGCTCGTCGAGGCCCTGGTCCAGAAGATCCGCGACCTCAACGATGCGCTGGACATCCCGCAGGGCATCAAGAACTACGGTCAGTCCGGCGTGAAGGCCGACGAGTCGATCATCGACTACGGTGAGTTCGAGGCCAAGAAGGCCAACGTCGCCGCTCATGCCATCCTCGACGCTTGCACCGGCTCCAACCCGCGCACCCCGACGCAGGAGGAGATGGAGCAGCTGCTCGAGTGCGTGTACAACGACACCCCGGTGACGTTCTAGCATCGCATCGGCTGCCCGGCTCGAGGGTCGTGGCGGCTGCTCGGCGGTCGCGCCGGTTGCCCGGCTCGAGGGTCGTGGCGGCTGCACGTCGGCCGCGTCGGTTGCCCGGCGGTCGCGCCGGCTGCTTGAAGCGATTTTTTGCTCAGAAGCCCGATGGCGCTTTGACTGGCCATCGGGCTTCTTTTTGCGTCGCGCCTGCGGCGGCCCGCGTTGATCTGCGGCGGGCCGTTTCGGGTCGCATTGCAACCGTGTTGACCCGTGTTGACCTGCCGCACTGATTTCATATCGCTAATTTGGGAGATCTTTGCGGCGAGGAACGCCGGCGGCGGTTAGCAATCGTTCGAAATACGCCGTGTCGAGCACATCTCGCATGCCGAATCTGACGACTTTGGAGCCACTTAGGCAAAGATGGGACTCCCTGCGCCGCTCCGCCGCAAGCACGCGTATGGTCGAGTCGAGTCCTTTGCACGCTCCGTCTCCGCCGCCCTTATGATACTTGCCGAGCCCGTCGAGCTCCCCGATGATCCAGCTTCCGTCCTCAAGCCGCCAGCCGAAGTCTCCGCGCTTGGGGTTGCCCGGTTCCATCGGATCGAAAATCTCGACCTGCAGCTGCGGCGCAGCGAATCCGAGTTCGATCATCGCGGCACGTGCAATCGATTCCCCGCCATTCTCGCTTCGCCCGTCTGCCCATGCGATGGTCCCGCGAGCCCGCCGAACGCCTCGCCGCCCCTTGCCGTCCTCTTCGATCCAGCGCGCGATCTCTCGCCTGCTCGCCAATTCCCAATGGATTGCGGAATCGGCGATTGCCAGCCCTATTTGAAAGCTGGAAGCGCAAAGGCAGTCGACAAGCGTTTTTCGCAGCGAGGTGACGCGCACTCCCATATTCAGCACGATGTCTTGCGGGGCGAGCTGGAGACGATGCCGAACGAGCGGGGATTCGGGTCGATTCGCTCCGTTGGCGCAGTAGTGCACAAAGTCGAGGGCGGTGTTCGGCACCTGAAGTCCAAGGATCACGGCCGCCGAGTATCCGCAGAACACCCAGTTTGGATGTAGAAGCCCGAGCGTGCGAATCGTGCGAACGGCGCGCTCGCGAACAGATGCGGCCTCGAAAGCGCTTCTCCGTCCGTACATTCCCCTGTAGGGGGATGCGAGCTCGCCCGCGGCGAGCCGACGGCGCAGCAAGACCTCCTCGGCATGACTCGCGGGGGTCAGCCACAGACCCTGCGCCTCCGCTCGATCGAGACGGGCGGACAGGTTGTCGGCGGTCTCGCTCAGAAGCATCATCCTCCAAGTCCCATCAATCGATGTCCGCGCCCGCTCCTGGACGATGCTCGCCGGCGCATGCGTTCAACTGCCTCAACCGTAGCGCCGGAAGGGGGTGGACAATCCTGCCACTCTTCAATCCGAAAACTGACCGCGCAGGTGGTGCGCGGTGGAGGGGTGCGTGCAATTCGGCGGGCGGTTGGATATGACGGGCAGACGCGCGGCAGGCGCGGAGTTCTCCACAGGCAGCTGCGGAGTTCTCCACAGCCGGATTGGCTGCTATCCACATGCGTCGATGCATTTGGCGCGCTTGGGGCTCTGGGGGCCATTTTTCGTCCGGAGAGGCGGCGTCATGTCGTTCCAGCGCGGCGTCTGTTCCCGAGATGCAACCAAAGTCACATATCCGGGGCATATTTTGTGACTTTTGTTGCATCTCGGCGGCCGTGGGCTGGTGCCGGCGACCGTGGGCTGGTGCCGGCGGCCGTGGGCTGGTGCCGGCGGCTTTGGGCGAGCCCCGGCGGCTTTGGGCGAGCCCCGGCGGCGATGGGCTGGTGCCGGCGGTTTTGGGGCGAGCGCAGGGCTCGAGGTCTTCGGTCGCGCTCGGGCAATCTGAAAAAGGATGTCCAAACAGATTGCATCGAGGTGCATCCGAAGTCACGATTTGCGCATCGATTTGGTGATTTTGGTTATATCTCGCTGGGGAGAGAAAGCCGGGCGGGGGGATTCCGTTATACTCTGCAAACGCGGGCGATTGGCGCAACGGTTAGCGCAGGTGCTTTACACGCACAAGGCTGGGGGTTCGAATCCCTCATCGCCCACCATGTGATGTTGACGCGGGGGCTGCACGGGCCCTCGCGTTTTTTGCACGCGGGCTTCGACCTGAGCGCGGGCTTCGGTTGACGCGCGGGCTTCGACCTGAGCGCGGGCTTCGACCCGTGCCGTTTATGGCATTCAACCCACATCGCGCGCATACCGGAGGGCGTCCCGCCGCGAGCTCGGCCCCGAGTTTCATGGGATGCCTGAGGGGGAGGGGTTCGCCGACGCTGCCCGATCGGCGCTCGAGCCTCATGAACCTCGGGCTTTATCGCGGCCGACCGGAGGGACTCGGGCCGCTCGCCGAGCCTCGGGCTTTATCATGGCCGTTCGGAAGAGATCGGGCCGCTCCCTCGTCCCAATCGTTTTGGTTGGGTCGCTCGCCCCGTCCCAATCGTTTTGGCTATGATGGATGGGACGAATCTGCATCGCGAGAAAGGCTGCCATGAGCGACTTCGATCTCTCGGACTATCCCGTTCTTCCCGCCGACCCCACGGGGGAGCTGCGTGAGAAGCTTGCAGGGGTGAAATATGTCTTCACCGACCTGGACGCGACCATGCTGGCGCCCGGCTCGTGCGCCCTCTCGGATAACGACGGAAATCCGAGCACCGCGCTCGTCGAGGCCATCGTGGCCCTCAAGCGCGCCGGCGTCGAGATCATCCCGTGTTCCGGACGCGCCCGCGTGATGATGCACGAGGACTCGCGCATCCTCGGCTTCAACTCCTATATCGGCGAGATGGGCGGCCTGCTCATGCTCGACCTCAAGGCGAACAAGTGGGAGTACTTCACCGGGGACATGCCCTACGACCCCGGCTGCGGCCTCACCCCGCATCAGGTGATCGAGCGGGCGGGCGTCTGCCAGGGCATCATCGACCGTTGGCCCGGCCGCATCGAGTATCACAACGACATGGCCAACGGCATCAAATATCGCGAGGTCACGGTCGGCATGCGCGGCGAGGTGCCGGACGAGCAGGCCCAGGCCATGATCGACGTCGCGGGCCTCGGCCTGGTGTGGGGCAACAACGGCTACCTCACCCATGTATCCAAGCCCACCACGTTGGACCTGGGCGAGGACGGCCCCGGCCGCGCGTTCAACATCATGCCCGCCGGCCTCAACAAGGGCCGCGGCATCGAGCGCTTCTGCGAGCTTCGCGGCATCGACCGCTCGGAGACCCTCGCCATCGGCGACTCCGAGTCCGATTTCCTGGCCGCCCCGTATGTGGGGACCTTCGTATGCGTGGAGAATGCCCTCAAGGACCCCGCCACGCCCGCGCTCATCGCCGAGAACGACAACGTCTACCTCGCGCGCGGCAAGGTCGTCGAGGGTTGGGTGTACATGGCAAAGGCCCTGCTGGCCGCCCGTGCGTAGGAGCAGGCGGCCCGTGCGTGGGCGCGAAAGCGCATGACGGGAGGAACCATGAGAGATTGCGAACGCCCCATCGGCGTGTTCGATTCCGGGCTGGGCGGCCTCACGGTGGCGCGCTGCATCGCCACCTCGCTGCCGCACGAGTCGATTTACTACGTGGGGGATACCAAGCGGTGCCCCTACGGCGTGCGTCCCGAGGAGGAGGTGCGCTCCTTCGTGCTGCAGGCGGGCAGGTGGCTTGCCGAGCATGAGGTGAAGATCATGGTGATCGCATGCAACACCGCCACCGCGGCGGGCCTGCGCATCGCCCAGCAGGTGCTGCCCGTGCCGGTGATCGGCGTGATCGCGCCGGGTGCGCGCGCCGCCATCAATTCCACGCGCACGCGCAAAGTCGGCGTGCTCGCCACGCCGCTCACCGTCCGCATCGGCGCCTACACGCGCGCCATCCGCGATCTGGATGCGGGCGTGGACGTATACGGCTGCCCCGCCCCGAGCTTTGTCGAGATCGTCGAGCACGAGCTCGCCACCGGCGCCCACCTGCAGGAACGCTGGCTGCAAAGCGGGGATATCTTCGACACGCCCGAGAACCGCGCGGAGGTTGAGCGCACGCTCGCCCCCATCATCAACGGCGGTGCGCAGGTGGATACCGTGGTGCTCGGCTGCACGCATTTCCCCCTGCTCGCGGGACCGATTCGCCACGCGGTCGGCCCTGATGTGCGCGTGGTGTCCTCGGCAGAGGAAACGACGCGCGAGCTCGAGGACATTTTGATCCGCCGAGACCTGGTCGCCCCCCAAACGGCCCGGCCGCAGCACCGTTTCGCCACGACCTCCGACAACATCGCCGAGTTCGCCGCGGCCGGCAGCTTCATTTTCGGTCAGCCGCTCAAGAGCATCGAGCACATCTCGCTCGACGAGCTCCGTGGCCTGTGAGGTCTCAACTGCGACGGACCCACTTGAGACTTTCTTGAAAGGAACATGCCCCATGGAACATATGATGATCGACCGCGCCCATGGACGCGCGGCCAACCAGATGCGCGCGGTCAACCTCACCCGCGACGTGATGAAGCACGCGCTTGGTTCCTGCCTGGTCGAATTCGGCGATACCAAGGTGCTGTGCGCCGCCACCATCGAGGAGGGCGTGCCCGGTTGGCGCAAGGCGAGCCACCAGGGCTGGGTCACGGCGGAGTATGCCATGTTGCCCGCTTCGACCAATCGGCGCACGCGACGCGAGACGGGCAACCGCAAGGGCCGTTCCATGGAGATCGAGCGCCTGATCGGTCGCAGCCTGCGCACCGTGGTGAACATGAAGTCCCTGGGCGAGCACACGGTAACCGTGGATTGCGACGTCATCCAGGCCGACGGCGGGACCCGCACGGCGAGTGTCACCGGCGCATGGGTCGCCCTGCACGACGCGCTCATGGCCTGGGTCGAGGCGGGCAAGATCGCCCGCCTGCCGCTGACGGGCCAGGTCGCCGCCGTATCCATGGGCCTGGTGGACGGTTGCGAGCTGCTCGACCTCGACTACTCCGAGGACAGCCATGCCGAGGTCGACATGAACCTCGTGGCCACGGATGCCGGGGAGATCATCGAGATCCAGGGAACGGGGGAGCAGACGCCGTTCGACCGTGCGCGCCTGAACCGACTGCTCGACCTCGGCGAGCTCGGCATCAAGCAGCTCGTCGACCTGCAAAACGAGGTCACCGCTTTTCGCGACTAGCGCATTTCCGCCGACGTGCGGGTGGGGACGTGTGCAACTGGGGGCGGGTGCGTTTTGCGCACGTTCCCGGGCGCACGAGGGCGCATGTGCAAAACGTACCCGTCCCCAGTCGCGCGTGTTCGCAGCCAAACGATATATCGAGAGGAAGGCCCCCATGGCACTTGAGAAGATCGACATCGAGTCCCTGGACCCCGAGCGCACCATCGTGGTCGCCACGGGCAACGCCCACAAGCTGACCGAGATCGAGACGATTCTGAGCAAGGTCCTGCCCGACATCCGGTTTGTGGCCCTTGGCCAGCTGGGAGATTTCGAGGACCCGGAGGAGAACGGCACCACGTTCGTCGAGAACGCGATCATCAAGGCCGAGGCCGCCGTCGCCGCGACCGGCCTGGCGGCCATCGCCGACGATTCCGGCCTGGTGGTGGATGCGCTCGATGGCGAGCCCGGGGTGTATTCCGCGCGCTATGCCGGCACCCATGGTGATGACGAGGCCAACAACGCCAAGCTCCTCGATAAGATGCGGGAGGTGGCCGACGCCGACCGAACGGCTCGCTTCATGAGCGTCGTGGCCCTCATCGACGCCGCGGGATGCGTGCTCACGGGCACGGGGGCCTGCGAGGGCATGATCGCGCGCGAGGGCCGCGGCGAGTTCGGCTTCGGCTACGATCCGCTGTTCCTGCCCGCCGACACGCCCGGCAAGACCATGGCCGAGCTCACGCCCGGGGAGAAGAACGCCATCAGCCATCGCTTCCATGCACTCGAGGACCTGTCCGCCCAACTCACGGCCATCGACGGCTCCCAAGCGGCGGGGCGCTAGCCCATGCGCGCCGTCATCCAGCGCGTCGAGCGCGCGAGCGTGTCAATCGCCGGGGAGATCGTGGGCGCGATCGGCGCCGGGTACCTGATTTTGCTCGGCGTCGGCCATGCCGACACCCGAGCCGAGGCGGACAAGCTCTGGGGCAAGATCTTCGCCTTGCGCATCAACGACGACGAGGACGGCAAGACGAACCTATCGCTCGGCGATGTGGGCGGCGAGGTTCTGGTGGTCTCGCAGTTCACGCTGTTCGCCAATTGCAGGAAGGGGCGCCGCCCCTCCTTCGTCGAGGCGGCGCCCCCGGCGCAGGCCAACGAGCTCTACGAGTACTTCGTCGGCCTCGTCCGCGACGACGTGGGGCAAGTCCGGACAGGTCGCTTCGGCGCCGACATGCAAGTCGAGCTCGTCAACGACGGGCCTTTCACCATCGTCCTCGACACCGACGGGCTCTAGCCCGGATAACGGATCGGTGCCGGCCTCGGCATCGGCATCGGCATCGGTGCCGGTATCGGCATCGGCATCGGCGCCACGACGTGATCGCCTATGGATTTCTTCCTTTTCGCAATGCTCAAATGGAAGAAATCCATAGGCGATTTTCCTTAGGGGGGCGAGGGCGCACCTCGTGACCGACGCGGCCTTGAGCGAAACCTCACCTCCCTGCTATACTCCAATGCGTTTGTCTATCTTGGGCGCATTCTGTCTATACGGCGCCCTGCTGGAGGCCATAGCATGGAAGAGATGGAAGTCAATCACGTCGCGGAGATCCAGGAGAAGCTGACCGGGATGGTCGGCGACCGCGTGAAGGTCAAGGCCAACATGGGCCGCACCCGCGTCATCGAGCGCATGGGCGTCATCAAGAACGTGCATCCCGCCGTATTCATCATCGAGGTCGATGAGCGTCGCGGCCGCAAGTCCCGCCAGTCCTACCAGTACGTCGACGTGTTGACCGGCACCGTCGAGCTGTTCGACCCCGAGACCGGCGAGCACATCTTCACCCCGCTCGGCACGCAGCTCGAGGAGCACTAAGTGCCCGCGCCGAACCCCGCGTTCGACCCGCTGCGCGCGGCGGGCGCCCGCGCCGAAGTTCCCCAGGGCCGTTTCATGCTCATCACCGCCCCGGCGAAGATCAACCTCTACCTGGGCGTCCACGAGCAGACGGATGAGGAGGGCTACCACGGCGTCGACACGGTCATGACGACGCTGGATATCGCCGACACCCTCGCCATCGCGCCGTCGGAGCGCCTCATGGTCAAGACGGTCCCGGAGGCCGATTTCCCGCAGGAGAGCAACACCGCCTACAAGGCCGCCGTCGCGATGGGGGAGGCCTTTGGCCGCGAGCCGAATTTCGCGATCCTCATCGACAAGCACATCCCCATCCGCGCCGGCCTGGGTGGGCCGTCCACCGACGCCGCCGCAACCATCATGGGCATCTGCCGCTACTGGGGCGTGGACCCGCGCGATGAGCGCATCGACGCGGTGGCGCGCTCGATCGGCGCCGATGTGCCGTTTTTCCTCTACGGGCCGCCCGCGCATCTCGACGGCCGCGGCGATACGATGCGGGAGATGTTCCGACCGCTCACCGGCACCCCGGTCGTCCTGGTCAAGCCCATGTCGGGTGGCGTCTCCGCCGTCGAGGCGTATCGTCGCTTCGACGAGGGCCCGGTGCCCGCGGGTGAGCTCGAGCCCATGCTCGACGCCATGCGCGCCCACGACGAGGAGGCGGTGTTCGCGCATATCTCGAATAACCTCGCCCCGGCCGCGTGCGATCTGTGCCCCGAGATAGGCGGGATCCTCGATTGGCTGCGCGCGCAGCCAGACGTCCGTGCCGTCGATGTCTGCGGGTCCGGTTCCACCGTTTTCGCCGTCTGCGCGACGCAGATGGCGGCCGAAAAGATCGGCATTGCCGCCATGAACGAGCACGGATGGTGGGCTCAAGCTGCGAAGATGGAAAAAAGTGGGCCTTTTATCGCCGTGGGCTAGCATTGGGAGAAATCTTTTGATACTATAACCGAGCTACGGGTTGTGGCTCAGCTTGGTAGAGCACCGCGTTCGGGACGCGGGGGTCGCTGGTTCAAATCCAGTCAACCCGACCATTGCATTGCAAGGGGTCGCCTTCGGGCGGCCCTTTTTGCGTTTGCGGCATCGGCTTTCCCCGGTCGATCCGCCGGGCCCTCGCCCGTGGCGGCCTCACGCCCCGTGCGCCGCCATGCACGATGCGGGGGGGGGGCTTCACCGACGTCCGAAAATACACCACACGTCGCTTACCGGCTCTTAACCGAACGGACTCATTGCCCGTGTAGAATTGTCAGATGTTGTGCAGAGTCGTGATGGCGGGTTATACTCTTTCGAGCTAGCGCGCGGCGCATATCGCGCATGTCACGCCAAACGGAAAGTTTCTGGAGGAAATGGTATGTTCCCTAAAGGTTTCGAATGGGTTGTCATCCTCATCGTCGCCCTGCTGATCTTCGGCCCCAAGAACCTGCCGAAGCTCGGTAAGTCCCTGGGCAAGACGGTCAAGAACATCCGTGAGGGCATGTCCGGCGACGACGAGCAGCAGGCCGAGCAGGCCGAGGTCGTCGACGAGGACGATGAGGTCGCCCAGCTCGAGGCCCAGCTCGCCGAGGCCAAGGCCAAGAGGGAAGCCGCGGCCGCGAAGGACGCCGAGTAACCCGCGTACACAAGGGTTGATCGCGGCCGGTTGACCCGCCAGGGTTCGCCGGTCGCTTTGCTGTTATTTTTGCACGCACACGCTAAGAGGGGATCGTCGCATGGACGTAAGCCAGATCGTACTGACCGCCGAGGGCCGCAAGAAGCTCGAGGAGGAGCTCGCCTATCTCGAGGGCGAGAAGAGCCGTGAGATCGTCGAGCACATCAAAGAGGCCCGTGCATTCGGCGACCTTTCGGAGAACGCCGAGTACGACGCCGCCAAGGAGGATCAGGCCCGCAACGCCGCCCGCATCGCCGAGATCCGCGCCACCCTGGCCAACGCCCAGGACGCCGTCGCCGGTTCCAGCATGATCGTTTCCATCGGCAGCGTCGTGACGCTGATCGACGGCGAGGGCGAGGCCTCCGACTTCACCATCGTCGGTACCACCGAGACCAACGTCCTCGAGCACAAGATCTCCAACGAGTCCCCGGTCGGCCGTGCCATCATCGGTCACGGCGAGGGCGACAGCGTCGAGGTCGTGCTCGCAAACGGCAAGACGCGCGTCTACACCATCGCCAAGATCTCGCGCTAGGGTTCTTTTGGATCCTAGCGCGCAATTCCGCTCCTTGACGCCGCATGGCGCCAGGGGGCGGTTTTCGTTTGAAGCCCCTTCGCGGTACGCCCGCCAGGCGGTCGCCGCATAGAAGAACAGTCGGGCCCCCGGGGGTCCAACAGCCGGGTCCTCGGGCCCGGCGCCACGAGAGGAGTCACAGAGATGGCCGAGAACCTTGAAGCCGCCGACGCCGCCAACATCCTGAACGACGAGCGCGCCCGTCGCCTCGCCGACCGCGCCGCGCTGTATGCCGCCGGCAAGAACCCCTACCCGGAGCGTTCTTCCGTGACCGATCACGCCGCCGATCTGCTCGAGCGCTACGAGCACCTCTCCAACGAGGAGATCGCCCCCGAGACCGTCACCATCGGCGGCCGCGTCGTGGCCAAACGCGGCCAGGGCAAGATCATGTTCATCGTCGTGCGCGACCCCTCCGCCGACATCCAGCTCTTCTGCCGCGTCAACGACGTCGAGGAGGAGTCTTGGGAGGTCCTGAAGGAGCTTGACCTCGGCGATATCGTGCAGGCGACCGGTCAGGTGACGCGCACCAAGCGCGGCGAGCTCTCCATCGCCCCGTGCACCGCGCGCCTGCTGTCCAAGGCGGTCCGCCCGCTGCCCGAGAAGTTCCATGGCCTCTCCGATAAGGAGACCCGCTATCGTCAGCGCTACGTCGACCTCATCGTGAACGAGGACGTGCGCGAGACCTTCCGCAAGCGCTCCGCCATCGTGTCGGCGTTCCGCCGCTACATGGAGGACAACGGCTACATGGAAGTCGAGACCCCCATCTTGCAGTCCATTCAAGGCGGCGCCACGGCCAAGCCGTTCATCACGCACTTCAATGCGCTCAATCAGGAGAACTATCTGCGCATCGCCACCGAGCTGCACCTCAAGCGCCTGCTCGTGGGCGGTTATGAGCGCGTGTTCGAGATCGGCCGCATCTTCCGCAACGAGGGTATGGACCTCACCCACAACCCCGAGTTCACCACCATGGAGGCCTACCGCGCCTACTCCGACCTCGAGGGCATGAAGGAGCTCGCCGAGGGCGTCATCAAGGCCGCCGCGCGCGCCATCGGCCTCGAGGGCATGATCGACTACCAGGGCCAGGCCATCGACCTGTTCTCACCGTGGCCGTCCCGCCCCATGACCGATGTCGTCTCCGAGGTCCTGGGCCGCACCGTCACGATCGACACGCCCGTCGAGGAGCTTCGCGCCGCCTGCGACGAGCATGATATCGAGTACAAGCCCGAGTGGACCGCCGGCAAGCTCATCGCCGAGCTGTTCGACGAGCTGGGCGAGGCCATCCTCATCAACCCGACCTTCGTCGTGGATTACCCCGTCGAGGTCTCCCCGCTGGCCAAGCGCCACGAGGACGACCCGCGCCTCACGCACCGTTTCGAGCTCTTCATCGCCGCGCACGAGTACGCCAACGCGTTCTCCGAGCTCAACGACCCGGTCGATCAGGCCGAGCGCTTCGCCGCGCAGATGGAGGAGAAGGCCGGCGGCGACGATGAGGCCATGGAGTACGACGAGGATTACGTACGCGCCCTCGAGTACGGCATGCCCCCGGCGGGCGGCATCGGCATCGGCATCGACCGCGTGGTCATGCTGCTCACCAACTCCACGTCCATCCGCGACGTCCTGCTGTTCCCCCATATGAAGCCCGAGAGGGGCTCCAAGTCCGGTGCCGCCGCCGCCAAGGCCGCCCAGATGGCCGAGTCCGCCGCAGCGGGTCCCTTCCTCGCGTCCAAGAAGCCCACGAACGATTACTCCAAGGTGGTCGTCGAGCCGCTGTTCGAGGACTTCGTCGACTTCGACACGTTCGCCAAGAGCGATTTCCGCGCCGTGAAGGTGAAGGACTGCACGGCCGTCCCCAAGTCCAAAAAACTGCTGAACTTCACGTTGGACGACGGCACCGGTTCCGACCGCACCATCCTCTCCGGCATCCACGACTACTACGAGCCGGAGGACCTGGTCGGCAAGACCCTCGTCGCCATCACCAATCTGCCCCCGCGCAAGATGATGGGCATCCCCAGCTGCGGCATGATCATCTCCGCCGTACACGCTGAGGCCGAGGGCGAGGAGACCCCCGAGCGTCTCAACGTGTTGATCGTGGACGATTCCATCCCGGCGGGCGCCAAGCTCTACTAGGTCACCTCGGCCACCTCAGATTGGGGGTCGTCCCCGATCTGAGGCCGGTGCCGGATACCTGAGGTTGGCGTTGAAGGGCGAATGCCCCCCGATCGCCGGCCGAAATCAAACCAAAGTCACGTTTCCAGCCCTGGGAACGTGACTTTTGTTATACATCGGCGGAATGGCGGTGATCTTGGCCGTCGGGCGCGGGGGAGGGGACTCTTGTCGAGTGCGGGGTGGTTTCCTCGGCTCAACTCTGGGAATATATAGCCGTATGCCTAACGTCCGTACCAGATGCGCCAAGGAGGCACCCATGGACTATAAGATCACCGGCTACGAGCCCGCCAAGCTGTTCCATTATTTCGAGGAGATCAGCGCCATCCCGCGCGAGTCCGGCAACGAGAAGCAGATCAGCGACTACCTGGTGGCGTTCGCCAAGGACCACGGCCTGTGGGTCTATCAGGACGACGTCCACAACGTGATCATCAAGAAGGCCGCCTCCGCCGGCGCCGAGGACAAGCCCGCCGTCATGCTGCAGGGCCATATCGACATGGTGTGCGACAAGCTCGGCTCCGTCGAGCACGATTTCACCAAGGACGGTATCGACCTCGTGGTGAAGGACGGCGTGCTCACCGCCAACGGCACCACCCTGGGCGCCGACAACGGCATCGCCGTCGCGCTCATGCTCACCGTGCTCGATGACGACTCCCTGGCCCATCCGGCCCTCGAGTGCGTCTTCACCACCGACGAGGAGTCCGGCCTCGTGGGCGCGGAGACCCTCGACAAGTCCCAGATCGAGGCCCGCACCATGATCAACCTCGACTCCGAGGAGGAGGGCGTGGCCACGGTCAGCTGCGCCGGCGGCGTCGTTGTCACCTACACCCGCCCCATCGTCCGCGAGCGCAAGTCCGGCAGCGTCCTCACGCTTGCGATCTCCGGGCTGCTCGGCGGCCACTCCGGAGCCGACATCCACCTCGAGCGCGGCAACGGCAACCTCATCATGGCCCGCATCGTCGAGCGCCTCATGATCGCCGGCGCCCCCGCCCTCGTGAGTTTCAACGGCGGCACCAAGGACAACGCTATCAACCGCGAGTGCAAGGCCGAGCTGGTTTATGTCGACCATGCTTCCGCCGAGGCCGGTGCGGAGTTGGCGCGCGAGATCGCCGCGAAGGTCGCCGTCGAGCTCGAGGCCTACGACCCCGGGTTCGCCCTCGATGTCGCGATCGTCGACGACGCCGAGGTCGAGGCCATCGATGAGGACACCGCCCTCGCGTTCGTGCGCGCCATCCGCCTCGCCCCCAACGGCGTGATGCGCCGCAACCTCGCGGCCGACGGCGCCGTCGACGTCTCCTCCAACATCGGCGTCGTCGCCACGTCCGACGATGAGGCCAAGATCTTGCTGTCGCCGCGTTCCTCCATCACCTCCCTGCAGGAGGAGTTCAAGGACCGTCTGCAGACCCTCGCCGACGTCCTGGGCTTCGACGCGAAGTTCGAGTTCGAGTACCCGGGCTGGAGCTACGCCGAGCACTCCCCGGTTCGCGACGTCTTCCTCGAGAGCTATCGCGACCTGTTCGGCGCCGAGCTTCGCATCGAGTCCATTCACGCTGGTCTCGAGTGCGGTCTATTCGCCGAGGCCCTCGACGGCCTGGACGCCATCGCCGTCGGCCCGACCCTGAAGGACGTCCACACGCCCGACGAGTCCATGGAGCTCGCCTCCTCCGAGCGCTTCTACACCCTGCTCGTCGACGTGCTCAAGCGCCTCGCCGCCTAACAGCTCAATTGGGGACAGGTACAAATTGAGCAGCCGCCCCTAGGGATGCGAAAGGCCCGCAGCGACGAAGATCGCTGCGGGCCTTGACGTTCGCGTCGCCGCTGTGGAAGTGGAGCCGAACGGAATCGCTGCCCTCAGGGGGTCGCCATGGCGACGCGTGCCGGCCCTACCATACGGTGAACGGTGCGTTCTCGATGTTCCAATGGGTGTCGCGCACGTAGTCGCGCACGCCCCCCGCATCCTTGGCCTCGAACAGCTCGAGGATGCGCCGGTGCTCGGCATTCGCCTTGCGCAGCAGCTCTTGCGCGGTGGCTTGCTCCACGGCGCCGTAATCGCGTTTGATGAAGTGGCGCCCCATCTGATCGACCAGCGTGATGAGGCGCTCATTGCCGCATCGCTGCGTGTAGGCGCGGTGAAACTCGCGTTGGATGTCGTCGTACTTGGTGATGAGGCCGCTTTCGATGGCGAGGTCCATGGAGCCCACGTGGAAGCGCAGCTGTGCCAGGTCCTCTTCGGTGAGGAGAGGGCAGGCCAGATACGCGGCCTGCCCATCCAGGGGGCCCATGACCTGGAACACCTCGATGGCGTTTTGCCGATCGAATCCCCGCACGCGAAAGCCCCGACGTGGCTGGTTGTCCAGGTAGCCGTCGCTCGCGAGTTGGATGAGCGCCTCGCGCACCGGTGTGCGCGAAACGCCCATGGCATCGCAGATCGTCTGCTCGCTCACGCGGTCGCCGGCGGAAAGATCGCCGGACTCGATGCGCGCGGCGATGTATTCATACACGTGCTCCTTGAGCGGGCGCTGTAGGGCAACCATCGATTTCCTCCGTACCGTATACAGGCTGATCACGTATGCAAATGAACTGACAATCAAATATATCCGCAAAGATACCAGCTACTAAGCGGCATGTGCAAACAGATGGAGACAAACGCTCACCGGAGAAAAGTGACCGTTCATATTGTATACAATATACAAACAAGAAATGCCGACGTACCATGAAGGTGATGAAAGGGGAGAAGCCCCTGATACACAAAAGGAGGGTCATCATGACCAAGTTCAGCCACGTCATCATCCGTCGTCCCGGCAAGTCCCTCTGCAACGGCATCACCAGTGCCCCCGAGCTCGGCCAGCCCATCTACGAGCGCGCCATCGAGGAGCATTACGACTATGAGCATGCGCTCGAGCAGTGCGGCGTGGACGTCACCGTCCTGCCCGCGCTCGAGGAGTACCCGGACAGCGTCTTCGTCGAGGACCCCGCGGTCATCACCCGCTGCGGCGCGATCATCACCAACCCCGGCGCCGAGTCCCGCAACGGCGAGAAGGGCGAGATCGAGCCCGCTGTCCGCCGCTTCTTCGACGATGAGCATGTCAAGCACATCGTCGCCCCCGGCACGCTCGACGGCGGCGACGTCATGATGGTCGGCGACCACTTCTATGTCGGCCGCTCCGCCCGCACCAATGAGGAGGGCATCCGCCAGTTCTGCGAGATTCTCGAGGGTTGGGGCCTGTCCGGCTCCGAGGTCCCGCTGGAGGAGGTCCTGCACCTCAAGACCGGCGTGAACTACATCGAGGACAACAACATGCTCGTGTCCGGCGAGTTCATCGACAAACCCGACTTCGCCGATTACAACAAGATCGTCGTCCCCGAGGAGGAGGCCTACGGCGCCAACTGCATCTGGGTCAACGGCACCGTGATCGTGGCCGAGGGCTATCCGACCGTCCTCAAGGCCGTCCAGGACCTCGGCTACAAGACCCTCGTCGTGGACACCTCCGAGTACCGCAAGGTCGACGGCGGCCTCTCCTGCATGTCCCTGCGCTTCTAAGCGGATATTCCCCCTTTTGGCCCGGCCGTCCCGCCCGCGTCCCCCGTTCAGGCGCGGTCGGGGCCCCGGGCCGCGTTCTCTCGAAAGGAGGCGTCAATGAGCAAGGACCCTGCAAAGGCCGCGCGCCCCGTCAATGAGGAGATCATCGACCCCAACGGCCTCGATCTGTTCCGCCTGACCATGATGGTCATCACGGCGAGCATCTGCGGCGGCATCTTCTCCCTGGCCGGCGATATGGCCGCCGGCGGCGCCAATACCGGCGCGGTCATCATCTCGTGGCTCATTTGCTTCGCCGGCGTGTTCGCGCTCATGATGGTGTTCAACGGCCTGTCCCAGGCGCGCCCGGATCTCACAGGCGGGATCTACGCCTACGCCGCCGCCGGCTTCGGCGAGTACGTGGGCTTCAACTCCGCCTGGGGCTACTGGATCAGCGCCTGCCTGTCCAACGTCAGTTTCGCCTTGCTGCTGTTCAGCGCGCTCGGTTACTTTTTCCCGGCGTTCGGCGCGGGCAACAACGTGCTGTCCATCGTGTGCGCGAGCATCTTCCTGTGGGTGCTCACGGCGCTCGTCTTGCGCGGTGTGAAAGAGGCCGCGGGCATCAACACCATCGTGACGCTCGCCAAGCTCGTCCCGCTCGGCCTGTTCGTCCTGTCCATCATCTTGCTCGGCAAGTTCGACATGGCCATCTTCATGGACAACTTCTGGGGTGAGCCCGCCGGACCGGACTTCGGCACGCAGGTGGTGTCGACGATGATCGCGCTCGTGTGGGTGTTCACCGGCATCGAGGGGGCCGTGGTCATCTCCGGTCGCGCCAAGTACGTGCGCGATGTCGGCCGCTCCACCGCCCTCGGCTTCTCGGCCGTGTTCGTGCTCTATTTCATCATCTCGATGCTGTCTTTGGGCGTCATGCCCCGGGCCGAGATGGCCCAGCTCGCCACGCCCTCCATGGCGGGGATCCTCGAGCACGCCATCGGGCCGGTGGGCGCCGCGATCGTCAATCTCGGCGTCATCTTGTCGCTCGTGGGCGCCATGCTCGGCTACGTGATCATCGCCTCCGAGACGCCTTTCGAGGCCGCGCGCCAAGGGTCGTTCCCGCTGGCGTTCGCCAAGACGAACAAGGCCGGCGCCCCCATCGTGACCGTCCTCGTGAGCTCGAGCATCACGCAGCTCTTCCTCATCCTGTCCGCGGTCGCATCGAGCACCTATCAGTTCTTCTACACCTGCGCGGTCAACACGATTTTGATCCCGTATGTTTGCTCCGCGGCATATTACATGGTGATCGGCTGGAAGAAGGAGCACCTGGACAGCCCGCATGCCCCCAGCGTGAGGACGGCGCGCATCTTCGGCACGCTCGGATTCATCTACACGCTGTTCCTGGTGTGGTCCACCGGCCTGCAGGGCGTCATGATCACGACGATCCTGTTCGCCCCCGCCATCGCGGTGTACGCGATCGGCGAGCGCGACCGCGGCAAGCCGGTCCTTCCGCGGACGAGCGACAAGGTCATCGCCATCATCGTGGTCATCCTGGCAATCGCATCGCTTTACCTGCACTTCTCGGGGATTTCGCCCATCGTGTAGCACCTCGAGGCGCATGTGCCCCCGGCCCCAATGGCCCCATCGGCCATTGGGGCCTTTTGCGCTCGCGGGGGCCCACGGCGGCATACGGGCGCGCGACGGTATGGGCCCACGGCGGTATGGGGTGCGCGACGACACAGGGGCGCCCGCCGCCCGCCTCATGTCGCGTTTCGATCTCAATCGGTTATCATGGTGCGCCATTGGGTACACGTTTTTCGATAACACGTCACGAGCATAAACGAGGTAGACGCATGTTGGACCGATTCACCGATCGAGCGCGCAAGGTCATGTCGCTTGCGAAAGAGGAGGCTCGCACGCTCAAGACCTCCAAGGTCGGCACCGAGCATCTGCTGCTCGCCCTGGCCAAGGAGCAAGAGGGCGTGGCCTCCCAGGCCCTGCGAGATCTCGAGATCACGTATGACGACATCCTCGAGCAGCTGAACGAGATTCACAAGGCCGCCCCTTGCGATCCCGAGCCCGCGGACGCGAAGCTCGCGTTCACGCCGCTCGTCATCTCCGTGATGGAGAAGAGCTTCCGCCTGGCGCGCGAGAACAACCAGACCTATGTCTCCACGGAGCACCTGCTGCTCGCGATCGTGAGCGAGGGCAACGGCCTGGCCGTGGACATCCTGCGCCGCCTGGGCGTCTCGGGCGCCAGCGTGCGCGGCGCCGTGGAGAAGCTCACGGCCAAGGACCAGGGAAAGCAGCGCCCCCTGGCGGGCGCCGGGTCCGGCCGCCCGGGTGCGGGCCTGCCGTTTTTCGGCGGCGGCGCGCAGGGGCAGGCCGGCGGCAAACCGGAGAGCGTGCTGGCGCAGTTCGGCACCAACCTCACGCAGGAGGCGCGCGAGGGCAAGCTCGATCCGGTCATCGGCCGCGAGAGGGAGATTTCCCGCATGATGGAGATCCTTTCCCGTCGCACGAAGAACAACCCGCTCATCTTGGGCGACCCCGGCGTGGGCAAAACCGCCATCGTCGAGGGGCTCGCGCAGGAGATCTCCGCCGGCAACGTGCCCGAGAACCTCATGGGCCAAAACGTCTGGACGCTCGACCTGCCCGGCCTGGTGGCGGGTGCAAAATATCGAGGCGAGTTCGAGGAGCGCCTGAAGAGCGTGATAGCGGAGGCCACCGAGGCCGACGACATCATCTTGTTCATCGACGAGATGCATACGCTGATCGGCGCGGGGTCCGCGGAGGGATCGATCGACGCGAGCTCCATGCTCAAGCCCGTCCTCGCGCGCGGGGCCTTCCAGATCATCGGCGCCACCACCGCGGAGGAGTTCCGCAAGTACCTGGCGAAGGACCCGGCGTTCGAGCGCCGTTTCCAGGCCATCGACGTGGACGAGCCGAGTGTGCCCGACACCGTGGCGATCCTCTCCAAGCTGGCCCCCAGATATGAGGAGCACCATCACGTCCGCTACACGCAGGCGGCCCTTGAGGCGGCGGCGAGCCTGTCGGCCCGCTACATCCAGGACCGCTTCCTGCCCGACAAGGCGATCGACCTCATCGACGAAGCCGGTGCCCGCGCTCGCATCGCGCGCAACAAGGCGCCCGAGCCCGTGCGCGAGGCCGAGGCCCGCGTGGCCGAGCTGAAGGCCGCCGTAGAGGAGGCGAGCGCCGCCGACGACATGAACCGCGCCGCCGAGGCCAAGGAGCTGCAGCAGGCCGCCGAGATCGCCCTGGGCGAGGCCCGCGCCGCCTGGAACGCCGAGCTCGACGCGAGCCCGGTCGTCATCGACGTGCCCCAGATCGCCGATATCGTCTCGGTGACCTCGGGCGTGCCCGTCTCATCTCTCACGGAGGACGAGAGCCGTCGCCTGCTCGCCTGCGAGAGCGCCCTCAAGACGCGCATCATCGGCCAGGACGAGGCGGTCGACGCCGTCGCGAAGGCGATCAAGCGCAGCCGCAGCCCGCTCAAGGACCCGCGCCGCCCCGGCGGCTCCTTCATCTTCCTGGGCCCCACGGGCACCGGCAAGACCGAGCTCGCCAAGACGCTCGCCGAGTATCTGTTCGGCAGCAAAGACGCGCTCATCAGCTTCGACATGTCCGAGTTCGGCAGCCAGTACGAGGTCTCCAAACTCATCGGTTCGCCGCCGGGCTATGTGGGACATGAGGAGGGCGGGCAGCTCACCAAGGCCGTGCGCCGCAACCCCTACTCGGTCGTGCTGTTCGACGAGATCGAGAAGGCGCACCCCGACATCTTCAACATCTTGCTGCAGGTGCTCGACGAGGGCCGTCTGACCGACAGCCAGGGCAAGACCGTGGATTTCCGCAACACGGTCATCATCATGACGAGCAACGTGGGCGCCCGTGAGATCGCGCAGGATTCGAGTGTGGGCTTCGGCACCACGGGCGAGGCCGGCCTCACCGCCGACGAGATCCGCGGCCGCGCGATGGGGGAGCTCAAGCGCCTGTTCCGCCCCGAGTTCATCAACCGTGTGGACGATATCGTGGTGTTCCAGAAGCTCGCCGGCGAGAGCCTCACGCGCATCGCCGGGCTCCTCGTCGACGACCTGCGCCAGCGCCTGATCGCCAACGGGATGAATATCGTGGTGACCGACGCCGCGCTCGACAAGATCGTGCGCGAGGGCACCGACCTCACCAACGGCGCCCGTCCGCTGCGCCGCGCCATCCAACGCCTCATCGAGGACCCGTTGTCGGAGGAGCTGTTGGCGGGCGAGTGGTCCGCGGGCGATACGGTCCAATGCGACCTTGTCGACGGGGAGCTCGTGTTCGCGCACGTCGCCGGCGAGATCCCCGCCCCTCGCGCGACCGGTGAGCTCGGAGCGGGCTTCGACGCCTCGGCGCCGCGCCGCCATGCGGTCGCCCCGAGCGCCACGAGCACCTCCGGCGGGCTCGTCCAATCGGGCGCCGGCGCGCGCTGAGCCATTTGAAACCGCACGTCTCGAGCGGCCGGTCGGGCTGGGCCCCGGCTGGCCGTTTCGCACCCGGCCCCCCCGTTTCGAGCCCGGCCCCCGATTCGGCCGATGCCCGTTTCGCCCGGCCCCCGCATCCCGCGGGCGTGGCGGCAGCGTAGCTTTTCTGCAAATCTGAAGAGGACCCCGCGATTCGTGCGACAATGAGACGAACGAGAGACAAGGGAGGTTCGCCGTGGAACAGAAGAGCACCGATGAGCGCATGAAAGAGGCCGTTCGCCTCACCGCCCCGGGGCAACCGCTGAGGACCGCCCTCGACATGATCATCGCCGGCCACATCGGCGCGCTCATCTGCGTGGGCGACACCGAGGCCGTGCTCGCCGCCGGCAACGATGGCTTCCCGCTGAACATCTCCTTCACGAGCAACCGACTCTTCGAGCTCTCCAAGATGGATGGCGCGATCGTCATCGACGGCGGGCTCAACAAGATCTTGCGCGCCAACTTTCACTTGAATCCGGATCCCTCGCTCTCCACGAGCGAGACGGGCATGCGCCATCGCACCGCGGCCCGTATGAGCGTGCTCACCGATGCCACGATCATCTCGGTGTCCGAGCGCCGCGGCGTGGTGAACGTCTATGTGGATGGCAAGTCCTATCAGATCCAGCCGGTCACCGAGATCATGAGCTCGGTGAACCAGCTCGTCTCCACGCTGCAGACCACGCGCTCCTCGCTCGACCGCGCGCTTTTGCGCCTCACGGCGCTCGAGCTGGACGACTACGTCACCCTGGCCGACATCACGAGCATCTTCTCGAGCTTCGAGATCATGGAACAGGCCAAGGTCGAGCTCCAGAACTGCATCGCCAAGCTCGGCAACCAGGGAAAGCTCGTGCAGATGCAGCTCGAGCAGCTCGCCGGCGCCGGCATGGAGACCGAGTACGGCCTCATGGTCCGCGACTATGCGGCCGACGCCTCCGAGGAGAATGCCGAGCGCGTGCGACAGGTGTTCTCGTCGATGTCGGCTCAGGACCTCACGAGTCCCAGCAAGGTCGCCATGGCCCTCGGCTTCGAGGACCTCGACGAGGACTCCGTCATGTCCCCTCTGGGCCTGCGAACCCTGTCGCGGGTGTCCGTCGTGCGCGACGGCGTGGCGGAGCGCATCGTGGACGAGTACGGTTCGCTGCAAGATCTCATGGACGACATCAAGAACGACCCGGACCGCCTGGGCAACTTCGGCGTCAACAACCCCGCGATTCTCGCGGACTCGCTCGCGCGGATGCACAGCGGCAAGCGCGAGGCATAGGCCCTCGGGAGTCGGGTCATGCGTCCCGATGGGCTCAGACGGGGGTCGGGACGCGCGGGCTTTTGATCGATGACGAGTGCGGGAGAGGCGCGGTCGCGCCTCTTTCGCGTTGAAGGGGAGAGAAGCATGGCAGAGGGCATGAGACGCGCCTGCGCGATCATCGTGGCGGGGGGATCGGGCATGCGTTTTGGCAACCCGGGCGGAAAACTGCTGATCGAGGTCGCCGGCAAGCCGCTCATCACTTGGACGCTCGAGGCGTTTGACGCGGCGGAGCGCGTTTCGCGCATCGTCGTGGTGTGTCCACCCGATAAGACCGACGAGATGAGGGACATCGCCATCGATCCATTCGCGTTCTCGACGCCTATCGCGTTCGCGCCCTCCGGTGCCGAGCGGCAGGATTCCACCAGAAACGGCCTGTCCGCAGTTCCGGGTGACTGTGAGATCGTGCTCGTGCATGACGCCGCCCGGCCGTTGATCCTGGCCGAGACCATCGACGCCGCCGTTGAGGCGCTCGTGGCCGGAGACGATGCGGAACCGGGCGCCCATGCGAACACGAGGGGTGCCGAGACGGCCTGCGGGCCCACGGGAGGGGACTCCCGTCCATCGGGTTCCGACCCCCGACGGGGGCACGCCCTCGACGGCGTGGTGTGCGGGCAGCCCGCGGTCGACACACTCAAGGTGATCGATGAGGCAGGCTGTTTCGTGCAAACCCCTCCGCGCGCCCGGTTCTGGACGGTGCAGACCCCGCAGGTCTTCTGGACCGAGTCCCTGCTTCGCGCATACGAATGGGTCGACCGCACGGGCTTCGTGGGCACCGACGACGCCTCCCTGGTCGAGGGGATGGGCGGGCGCGTTCGCGGATTCGAGGCGCCGCGCGACAACCTCAAGGTGACGCTGCCCGAGGACCTCGCCTCCGTCGAGGCGGCGCTGTGCTCCCGCGGTCGCGGTTGATGAGGGGGACGTGGGGGCCCGCATCGGCCGACATGACCTCGCGGATGCGAGCCCGCACCGCGGGTTCGAGGCAAATGGGCGCCGCAGCGTATATCCTTAGTTCATGCAAATGACGCGATGAGGAGGAGCCATGCCATCGAATTTGCGTGTCGGACACGGATACGACGTCCACCGTTTGGTGGAGGGCCGTCGCTGCATCATCGGCGGCGTGGATATCCCGCACGATAAGGGCCTGCTCGGCCATAGCGACGCCGACGTGCTGGCGCACGCCCTGGCCGACGCCATCCTGGGGGCCTGCCGCGGCGGCGACATCGGCAAGCTGTTCCCCGATACGGACCCGGCCTACGCGGGCGCCGACTCGCTCAAGCTGCTCTCCGCGGTGATGGACCATGCGCGCGGCCTGGGGTACGAGTTCGTGGACGCCGACTGCACGATAGCCTGCCAAGAGCCCAAGATAGGCCCGCACCGGGAGGCCATGCGCGAGAACCTGGCCCGTGCGATCGGCTGCTCGGTCGATGCCGTCGGCGTCAAGGCCACGACCACCGAAAAGCTCGGCTGGGAGGGCGAGGGCAAGGGCGTGGGAGCCTGGTCCGTCTGCCTTCTCGAGCGATGTAGCTAGGCGAGTCGCGCCGCCGCGCCCCCATCTTCACCCTTCTTCCCATCGAGCGGCCCGCCGCGTCCCGCGGGGCGGAAGTCCCCGCTTCTGCAAGGTTGCCCGCTCGTATAGACTATTCAAGGACGATAACGATGCGGGCGTGGCGGGGCGTGTCGTCCTCGCGCGGTTTCGCCCGAGCCGAGGCGTTCGATGGACGCTTCGGCTCGGGCCGGGACTGTTCGAGCGAGGATGATATGCCCCGTCCCGCCCCGAAGGAGATACCTATGAAGATCTACAACAGCGCCACCCGCCAAAAAGAGGATTTCCGCCCCATCGAGGAGGGCAAGGTCCGCATGTACGTGTGCGGCCCCACGGTGTATGACAACATCCACATCGGCAACGCCCGCACCTTCATCAGCTTCGACGTGATCCGCCGCTGGCTCATCGCGAGCGGCTACGAGGTCACCTTCGCGCAGAACCTCACCGACGTGGACGACAAGATCATCAACCGCGCCAACGAGCAGGGGCGCACCGCCGAGGAGGTCGCGACCGAGTTCTCCGACAAGTTCATCGGCGTCATGCGCGCCGCCAACGTGCTCGACCCGGACGTGCGCCCCCGCGCCACCAAGGAGATCGGCGCCATGATCGGCATGATCAAGACCCTCATCGAGGGGGGTCACGCCTATGCCGCCGACAATGGGGACGTGTACTTCTCCGTGCGCAGCGATTCCACCTACGGCGAGGTTTCCGGGCGCAACATCGACGACCTCATGGTGGGCGCGCGCATCGAGGAGAACGAGGATAAGCGCGATCCGCTCGATTTCGCCCTGTGGAAGGCCGCCAAGCCCGGCGAGCCCTCTTGGAAGAGCCCGTGGGGTGAGGGCCGCCCCGGCTGGCACACCGAGTGCGCGGCCATGGTCCACCGGTACCTGGGCACGCCCATCGACATCCACGGAGGCGGTTCGGACCTCGCGTTCCCGCATCACGAGAACGAGTGCGCGCAGGCGACTTGCGCTTGGCACGAGGGCTTTGCCAACACCTGGATGCACACGGGCATGCTGCTCGTCGACGGAGAGAAGATGAGCAAGTCCCTGGGCAACTTCTTCACGCTGGCCGAGGTGCTGGAGAAGCACTCCGCCGCCGCCCTGCGCCTGCTCATGTTGCAGACCCACTACCGCAGCCCGCTCGACTTCTCCTGGGAGCGCCTCGAGGGCGCGGAGAACTCCCTCGCGCGCATCGCGGGCACCTGCCGCAACCTCAAGTGGGCGGCCGACCACGCGGAAGGCGAGCCGAACGCCGAGCTCGCCCATGCCCTGACCGCCGCCATGGGGCGTGCCGCCTCCGACTACACGGCCTGCATGGACGACGACTTCAACACCGCCGGCGCCGTGGCCGCCTACTTCCAGCTCGTGACCGAGGCGAACAAGTACCTCGAGCAGGCGGCCGGTGCGGTCGATGGGGACGCCGCTCGCACGTGCGGCGCCGTGATCGCCGGCGCACTGGCCCAGCTGGGAGTGCAGCTCCCCGTGATCGAGGAGCCCCTGCCCGCCGAGCTCGCCTCCCTCGCGGCCGAGCTCGTGGACTTCGGCGGCGATGACGTCGACGCCGCCGCCGAGGCCATTTTGGCGGCCCGCGCCCAGGCCCGCGCCGCCAAGGATTGGGCCGCGGCCGATGCCATCCGCGACCGTCTGAAGGACCTTGGCCTCACGATCGAGGACACGTCTGCCGGCTCACGCATCAAGCGCGCCTAGCCCGCATCTCCATTCGGGTGCCCATTTGGATCATTTGGGGACAGTCCCCAAATGATCGTTCTCAAATGATCGCGGGCGCCAACGCGAAACGCCGCGCCGCACCCGGGACCGCCCGAGTGCGGCGCGCGCATGTCATGCGCGTATGTGCGCACATGGGGGAGAGGTGCATTTCGCACGTCGGGATGTGACAATGTCATCGAGTGAATCGCATCGAAGGGGGCCGAGATGGCACAGAAGAAGCGTCCGCAGAAAGGCGGAGATAATCAGAGCAAGCCGAGGCGCGGGACCGACGGTCGCGCGCGGGCCGCGCAGGGACGCGGGGCTCGGCCCGCGGCGCAGCAGCGCACGGCCCAACCTTCTCGGGCCCAACAGGCTGCGGCGCCCCAGCGCCGCGACACGCATGCCTCGGAGGGCAACTACATCGAAGGGCGCCGCGCCGCGTTCGAGGCGCTGCGAACCGGTTTCCCCATCAAGCGCGCGTTGATCGCGCAGGGCGTGGAAAACGAGCCGGCCATCCGCGACCTGCTCGCCGGCCTCGGCGAGGCGGGGGTGGGCGTGAAGAGCGTCCCGCGCACCCAGCTCGACACGATCTCGAGCCACGGCGCCCATCAGGGAATCGTCCTCGAGGTGGGCAAGTTCCCCTATGCCGACCTCTCCGACATCATCGCCGCCGCCCCGGCCGATGCGCCCGCGCTCGTGGTGGTGCTCGACCACGTCACCGACGCCGGCAATTTCGGCGCCATCGTGCGCTCGGCCGAGGTCGTGGGCGCGACGGGCGTCGTGATCCCCAACAAGCGCTCGGCCGAGGTGACGGTGGCCACCTACAAGACGTCCACCGGTGCGGTCATGCACCTGCCCATCGCGCAGGTCCCCAACATCACGCGCGCCCTCGAGGATCTCAAATCCGCTGGATTTTGGGTTGGCGGCGCGACCGAGCACGCGGAGGATGTGTGCTGGGATGCGCCATTCGAGGGCCGCGTGGCGCTCGTCATGGGCTCCGAGGGCGACGGCATCTCCCGGTTGGTCCTCGACACGTGCGACTTCACCACCAAGCTCCCGCAACGCGGGGAGACCGAGAGCCTCAATGTGGCGCAGGCCGCAACGGCCCTGTGCTTTGAGTGGATGCGCCGCAACCGCGACGCCCTCGCCTAGGATCGCCCCATATCGCGCACGAGGGATTTGCAGGCGCAGAAGAGCTTCGAGTGGAAGTGGAGGAAGCGGAACGTGACGAAGAAGAATCGACAGAAGTCCAAGGCCAAGCGCTTCGGCGAGGGTTCGGCCAAGCCGATCGTCGACGCCAGCACCTACGGCGTGGGAAACGCGTTCGCGGGCCTCGGCGCCTCGAGCGCGCCCGTGCCGCCCCGGGGCGCCAGATCGGGAAAGAAAGAGCTCTTGGTCGTCGACGGCTACAACGTCATTCACGCGACGCCGAAGTACGAGCGCCTCATGTTCGACCGCGGCGACCATCCGTATTCCAGCGATGTGTACGAGCGCGCCCGCACGGCCCTCATCGGCGACGTGGCCGCGTTCGCGGGCCGTCAATACGAGGCGGTCGTGGTGTTCGACGCCGCGGGCAACGTATCGCCCGACAGGCCGAACCTCCCGCAGGGCGGGGTGCGCATCGAGTTCTCGCCCACGGGCGTGACGGCCGACACGGTGATCCAGGACCTGTGCACCCGTGCTCGCGAGGAGGGGAGGGCCTGCTCGGTGGTGACGAGCGACGCGATGATCCAGGCGACCGTCATGGGGCATGGCGTCACACGCGTCTCGTCTCGAATGCTCGTGGAGGAGATCGAGGACATGAACCGCGACTTCGAGCGGGCCAGGGAGGAGAACCTCGACATCAAGCTGACGCTCGGGAGCCGATTGAGCCCCGAGTCCCTCGCCAAGCTGCAATCCTTGCGCGGTCGTTAGAGCTCCGCTATCCTAAACAGGCTTTGCGCGCGCAAGCGCCCGAAGTGCCAGCGTGGCTCAACGGTAGAGCAACGGATTTGTAATCCGTTGGTTGCGGGTTCGATTCCTGTCGCTGGCTCCATGGAAGTGAGAAGCCCGGCTCCCCAGCGAGCCGGGCTTTTTGCAACAGGCGGTCGGGAGCGCGAACCGATCGCGCGAGCGGCCGAATCGAGCCATATCTCGCGAAAGCGCCGCCTGGCGATTTGAGTTATGAACCCGAAACAGCGGTGTCGCCACATCACGAACATACGCAGATTGAGTCATTTACCTGCATTGCGATACGCCCGGGCACGTGTATATAAAAGCTTTTGTTGACATGCCCGCTCGCCACGTTCTATTATTCACTTCGCTCGAGCACAGGGCACCGCAGAAATGCAGCTTCGTGCGAGAGTTTGACAATGACTGGGGATGTGGCACAGCGGCAACTGCGGCGGACTGTAAATCCGCTCCCTCTGGGTTCATAGGTTCGAGTCCTATCATCCCCACCAGTCAGGCCTGTATAGCTCAGTCGGTAGAGCACTTCGTTGGTAACGAAGAGGTCACCAGTTCAAGTCTGGTTGCAGGCTCCATCTGGCGGTGTAGCTCAGTTGGTCAGAGCGCACGGTTCATACCCGTGTTGTCACTGGTTCGAATCCAGTCACCGCTACCAGGTAACTATGGCGGCTTCCGAGGAAACGAGGAGGCCGCTTAAGTTAAGTAGGGACTTGCTCCAAAAGGGAGCAACCTTTTCCAGAAGGAGGGCTTCATGGCCAAGGAAAAGTTTGAGCGCACTAAGCCGCATGTTAACATCGGCACCATCGGTCACGTTGACCACGGTAAGACGACCCTGACCGCCGCCATCACCAAGACTCTGTCTGAGACTGAGGGCTGCAAGGCCGACTTCACCGCCTTCGAGAACATCGACAAGGCTCCCGAGGAGCGCGAGCGCGGCATCACGATCTCCGTCTCCCACGTCGAGTATGAGACCGCCAACCGCCACTACGCTCACGTTGACTGCCCCGGCCACGCCGACTACGTCAAGAACATGATCTCCGGTGCTGCCCAGATGGACGGCGCTATCCTGGTTATCGCCGCCACCGACGGCCCGATGGCCCAGACCCGCGAGCACATCCTGCTCGCCCGTCAGGTCGGCGTTCCTTACATCGTCGTTTTCCTGAACAAGTGCGACATGGTCGACGACGACGAGCTCATCGACCTCGTCGAGATGGAGACCCGCGACCTGCTCTCCGAGTACGAGTTCCCGGGAGACGACCTGCCGATCATCCGCGGCTCCGCTCTCGGCGCCCTCAACGGCGAGGAGAAGTGGATGGATTCCATCCGCGAGCTCATGGCCGCCGTTGACGAGTACATCCCCACGCCTGAGCGCGACAACGAGAAGCCCTTCCTCATGGCCGTCGAGGACGTCATGACCATTTCCGGTCGTGGTACCGTCGCCACCGGTCGTGTCGAGCGCGGCGAGCTCAAGCTCAACGACAACGTCGAGATCGTCGGTATCAAGGAGACCAAGTCCACGGTCTGCACCGGTATCGAGATGTTCCGTAAGTCCATGGACTTCTGCGAGGCTGGCGACAACGTCGGTCTGCTGCTCCGCGGTATCAAGCGCGAGGAGATCGAGCGCGGCCAGGTTCTGTGCAAGCCGGGTTCCGTCACCCCTCACACCAAGTTCACCGGTGAGATCTACGTCCTGACCAAGGACGAGGGTGGCCGTCACACCCCGTTCTTCGATGGTTACCGTCCTCAGTTCTACTTCCGTACCACTGACGTGACCGGTTCCGTCCGCCTGCCCGAGGGCACCGAGATGGCCATGCCTGGTGACCACATCACCATCACCGGCGAGCTCATCCACCCGATCGCCATGGAGGAGGGCCTGCGCTTCGCTATCCGCGAGGGTGGCCACACCGTGGGTTCCGGTATCGTCTCCACCATCATCGAGTAACTTCGCTTACCCGCTGATCTAGGCGTACTTGTAGGACCCGGCGCCGCAATTGGTGCCGGGTCCTTTTTTGCCGGCTAACGTGGCAACGAGTGGTCCGGCATGGCGGCATTCCCGTGTCTGCGCTGCCTTCTGATCGCCCTCGCTTTCTCGAGTTGCGTTCAAGTTGTGAATCTCGCTTGCAGAATAGATACGGCAATACCGTTGGCATTGACATTACATGATGGTCGATGGTAATGTTAGCGACCGTGCCCGTGAGGGCGGTAAATGGAGGTTTAGATACATGCGCACTATGGTTACCCTGGCTTGCACTGATTGCAAGCGTCGTAATTACACGACCACCAAGAACAAGGCCAACATGCCTGATCGCATGGAGATCAAGAAGTACTGCCCTTGGTGCAAGAAGCACACGCTGCACAAAGAGACTCGCTAGTCTCTAAGCATACACGCCAGTAGTTCAATTGGTAGAGCAACGGTCTCCAAAACCGTCTGTTGAGGGTTCGAGTCCTTCCTGGCGTGCCAGTCTGTAATCGTAAGCCTCCTTGTGAGGCTTACGTTTTCTAAAGTCTAGGCGCAAACGCGCGGAGGTAAGCCACAATGGCCAACAACAAGAGCACCAAGAAGTCCGCTCAGAAGAAGACCGATAAAAAGCCCGGTCTGTTTGCTCGCGGCAAGGCGTATCTGGCTTCTGTGCGCTCCGAGATGAAGCGTGTCGTCTGGCCCACTAAGAACGAGCTCGTCAACTATACGGTCGCCGTTTGCGCTTCGCTCATCGTCGTCGGTGTGGCTATCGCGCTCCTCGACCTTGTCATCGGTCAGGGCCTTGTGCTCTTCGCAGGCCTGAGGGGGTAAGCAGATGTCCAAGCGTTGGTATGTCGTTCACACCTATTCCGGGTACGAGAATCGCGTCAAGTCCGATCTCGAGCATCGCATCGAGACCATGGGGATGCAGGATCGCATCTTTGACATCCAGATCCCGACGGAGCATGTCACCGAGCTTAAAGAGGGTGGCAAGCGCGACGAGAAGGATGTCAAGATCTTCCCCGGCTACGTCTTGGTCCGTATGGAGATGGATGACGATGCCTGGACGTGCGTTCGCAATACCCCCGGGGTCACCGGTTTCCTCGGCGGCAGCGGCAAGCCCGCCCCGCTTTCTCGCGATGAGTACAACAAGATGATGCGCAAGACCGATAAGGGCTCTTCCGCTCCTAAGCGTGCCGTCGTGGATATCGAGGTCGGCACTTCCATTCGCGTCACCAACGGTCCTCTCGCCGACTTCGACGGCAAGGTGTCCGAGGTCATGCCCGAGCAGGGCAAGGTCAAGGTCACGCTCCTCATCTTCGGCCGCGAGACGCCGGTCGAGCTTGGGTTTGAGCAGATCGAGGTCATCGCTTAGTTCCCCTTGTTTGTCCGCGCTCCGCGCTTCGAGTCCGACCGCTCATCGGAACTCGTGCTTCTAACGCGAATGCGCTGACGATATATAGCTTTTTACGTTCATTCGTTGTTTAAGGAAGGTGTGACATGGCAGAGAAGAAGATCGCCACCGTCATCAAGCTTCAGATTCCGGCCGGCAAGGCCAACCCGGCTCCTCCGGTGGGTCCCGCCCTCGGTGCCGCCCAGGTCAACATCATGCAGTTCTGCCAGGCCTTCAATGCCGCCACGCAGGACAAGATGGGTGACATCATCCCGGTCGTCATCACCGTCTTCGAGGATCGTACCTTCGACTTCGTGTGCAAGACCCCGCCTGCGGCTCACCTGATCAAGAAGGAGCTCGGTCTCAAGGGCGGCTCCGCCGTTCCCCAGCGCGACAAGGTCGGCCAGCTCACCGACGAGCAGCTCACCAAGATCGCCGAGATCAAGATGCCCGACCTCAATGCCAACGACATTGACGCCGCCAAGAAGATCGTCGCCGGTACCGCCCGTTCCATGGGCGTCACGATCGCCGAGTAACGCGCATCTATCGTTTTTCAGTAACTCTCGTGCCATAAGGGCACGTGAACGATGTGGGAGGGTTATCCCGCTTGCACCACAGGAGGTAATGACATGGCTACCAAGCATGGCAAGAAGTTCCGTGAGGCTGCCGCTAAGGTCGACAGCGCTGCCGTTTACACGCCGCTCGAGGCCGTCAAGCTCGTGAAGGAGCTTGCCAACGCCAAGTTCGACGAGACCGTCGAGGCCCACTTCCGTCTCGGCATCGACACCCGCAAGGCCGATCAGAACATCCGCGGTTCCATCTCCCTGCCCCACGGCACCGGCAAGAACGTTCGCGTCGCCGTTTTCGCCGAGGGCGCTCAGGCTGAGCAGGCCGCTGAGGCCGGCGCCGACGTCATCGGTTCCGACGAGCTCATCGCCCAGATTCAGAAGGGCGAGATCAACTTCGACGCCGCCATCGCCACGCCGATGATGATGGCCAAGGTCGGTCGCATCGGTAAGATCCTCGGTCCCCGTGGCCTCATGCCGAACCCCAAGCTCGGCACCGTGACCATGGATGTCGCTAAGATGGTCTCCGAGCTCAAGGCCGGTCGCGTTGAGTATCGTGCCGACCGTTACGGCATCTGCCACGTCCCGCTGGGCCGCGTCTCCTTCGATGAGCAGAAGCTCGTCGAGAACTACGCTGCGCTCTACACCGAGATCCTGCGCGTCAAGCCGGCTTCCGCCAAGGGCAAGTACGTGAAGAGCATCTCCGTTTCCTCCACGATGGGCCCCGGCGTCAAGGTCGACTCCGCCGTCCAGCGCAACTTCATGGAGGCCTAAGCGATACATCGCTTGACTCATTTGACTCGGAAACCCGGTTTGCCTTGTGCGAGCCGGGTTTTTCTTTTGGCTCCGAATCCATCAGCCTGAAAGTCTGGATCGAGTTTCCCGCCAGCGATGAAAGAGCATCTTTAAAACGTGCATGAAATTCTGGCAATAAATTTCAGTAACAGTATATCGCCACACATAGTACTATGTGATACAGTAACGCTAACGTCAAGGGACGGGGAGGTGACTGATATGGCAAGCCGTGATGCCGTGAGCGATCTCATCCGAGGAAATATCGACGCCATCATCCTCAAAACGCTGTCGAAGGGCGATAGCTATGGATATGAGATTCTCAAATCAATTGGCACCGCGAGCCTGGGCGAGTACGAGATGAAGGAACCTTCGCTCTATACGAGTCTCAAGCGTCTTGAAGGTCAAAAGTTCGTCGAGAGCTTTTGGGGAAACGAGACGCAGGGTGCGCGCCGCAAATACTATCGGTTGACGGATGCCGGGGCTCAGGAGCTTGTCGAAGCTACCGAGCGTTGGACGCACGTCCGTGGGATCATTGATCGGCTGTTGATCATGGATGGGAGCGAATCATGAACGAGCTTCGCGTGTACGTCGAGCACCTGTTCGAGGGCAAGGTGCTCACTCCCGAGAATATCGAACTGAAAGAAGAGATCTACGGCAACCTGGTCGCCCGCTACGAAGACCTTCTCGCCGAGGGGGTCTCGGAGGAGGAGGCCCTCGAGCGCACCAAGGAGAGCATGCCCAGTCTGGATGAATTGGATGAAGATGCGTCGTTCGGCGATGCCTCGGCTTCTTCAATCGTCAACGTCTGCGCTGATGGGGAGGAGCGCTCCGACGAGACGCCGATTTCCGACGAGACTCCGGCCGCCGACGCCGCGCCGGCTTCCGTGACGGCCGACGCGGGGCTTACGGGGCGATCCGCCCCGCACCTGGCTCCGGAGAAGGTGCTGGACCTCTATAAGGTCCTCAAGTACGGCCTTATCGTGGCTGCGATCATCATCGTCATGGGAATCGCCGCAAAGCTCACGCTCGGACTTGTCGATGAGGGCGTGGAGTATGGGGAGCATGGGACCTCCGCCGTGCAGGGCGACTCCACGTCTGCGCCGCAGGGTGGCTCTGGACCTCAAGGGGCTGCAGCGAATGGGGGCGAGGCCGCCATCACCGTCGACGAGGCCGGTCGTGTGTGGATGGAAGGCGAGCCGGGGGATGAACTGCTCGCCTCGGTCGTCGATGCGACGCCTTCCGACGTGTCCGCCTATGTCGATACGAAGCTCGAAGATGCCGCGACAGTCGAATCTCTGCTGCATGCGTTACCGCTGGGCGAGTTCGCGACGGATGTCGATGTCACGAGGGGACCTGGCGTGCTCTGTTTCGCGTACCGCGAAGTTCCCGAGGCATACGATGGCGATTCCGTCGATGTGGCCCTTGCCTACAACGTTGCGGTGTTGTTCGGCACCATCCCGGCCGTAAATGAGATCCAGGTCACCGTTGCCGAACAGGACGAGCCGACGGATGAAAACTACTACGTTTTCACGCGTGATAACGTTCAAGGCGCCTATGGCATCACGTTCTCCGGCGAGATGATGAACGAGAGCGGATGGCGTCAAATCAAGGAAGATAACCTTTACACCCGCAAGTTCGCAGAGCGTCTGGCCGAGACGGCCGAGCGTGAGTGGCGTTGAGGGCTTGAGATAAAACCGGAGTAAGGAGCGCCCGCGACGAGATGCGTTGTGGGCGCTGTTTTTTACACGAGCGCCGCGATGGCGCGGACGATGGCGTCTGCGGCCGCGGAGGTCTTGGAGGTGTCCTCGACCTGCAGGATGATCTTTCCCTTGATGCCGAGTTCGGAGATCTCGGAGAACAGCACACGCGGACCGTCGATGACGGGGGAGATGCCCTCGGCGGCCTCGAGCGCCAGGGCGGCGAGTCGCTTGGCAAGATCGTCCATATGCTGTGTGTGAGCGCGACCGTCCTCGCCGATGCGCGGTACGGCGAAGGGGACGACCACGCGGTTGGCCGGCAACAGATGCACGAGAGCGGTCTTGGAAATAATCGAGTTGGGGATGATCACCGTCTGCCCTGCGGCATCTCGAATGGTGGTGTGGCGCCAGGTGACATCTTGAACGATGCCCGACTCTGCGCCGACCTCGATATTGTCACCCGGTTTGACGATGCCCATAAAGGTCATCTGCAAGCCGCCGATGAGGTTGGACAGGGTGTCCTGGAAACCGAGCGAAACGGCGATACCGCCGACGCCAAGGGCGGCCACGAGGGCATTGGCGTTGACACCGAAGCATGCGTCCAAGATGATGCTGATGCCTGATGCCCAGATCGCGCCGCGGGCGATATTGACGATGATGCTGGAGGAGGGCAGGGGATTGCTCTCCTGGTTCAGATAGCGCTTGAGGATGCGCGTGGCCACGCGGGCGGCGAGGGCGGTCGCGAGTGCAAGCGCGAGCGCCCACAGCGAGCTTTGCACGAGCGGCGTCTTGAAAAATGAGAACAGGGCCTCCATGGGAACTCCTCTGGCGTGTATAACGGATTCGATTGCATTCTCACACAATTAAGTGTTCCCAATCACGGGTGCTTTATGACGGATGGTCGGCGCTTGCCGGCTGCGTCAGCGCTCGGGCGAGGTTGTCGATCCGCCGCATCCCGCGCGCTCGGCCATACACCGCGTGAACCTCGCGACCAGCTCATCGGATGCGGCGATTTGCGCATCGTTGTAATGAGCCGAGACCATCTCCTCGAGTGCGGACTCGTGGTCTTTGCCAGGTCGGAGCCAGTTGCGGGCGTCGAAGCGGTCGTCGATCTTCTCAAGGAAGGCCAGACCGGCCTCGATGGCTTCCTCACGCTCGTCGGTGCTTGCATATACCGGCAGCGTGTCCATGATCGGACTCACGCGGAGGTACTCCTCCGCAAGGCCGCGTTCGGGTATGGCATGGAAGATGCGCTCGATTTCGGCGAGCTCCTTGTTGGGGTACGGGTGCACCGCCACGTCCATCGCGGTTTTGCCGTTGTCCGTGAGTGTGCAGGGCAAAGATCCCTGCCCATGGACCGTGCGAGCGAAGGCCTCAGTCGCCCCGAGCGCGCCGGCGTCGCATCGAAATGGCACGAAAGTCACGAATAAGGGGCGAAGTTCGTGACTTTGGATATGTTTCGGTGAAATGCGAAGCGGCGACGAGCGGGGAACGGCGAGCAAATCCGTCCCCGCATGAGCCGCGCGGTCTAGTCT
>JARIBW010000018.1 GCA_029264355.1 Collinsella sp.
TGAGCACCGTGCGCAACTCGGACCTGATCATCTGCCTGGACCATGGACGTGTGATCGAACGCGGCACGCACGACGAGCTCATCGCCAAACGCGGTTACTACTATCAGCTCTACACTGGTGCATTCGAGCTCGAATAGACTCGCCTTCCCGGCCGGGCCCGGGCGCCGGCCGGGGTTGGGCGTCGGCCGGGGCCGGACGTCGGACGGGGCCCGCTCCGCGATCCGCCGCCTCTGAAGGCTGTGAACGATTAACCCCCTTGCGATCATTGTGGATTCATCATGTTCGCAGGTAGATAGGTACACGAAAAAGGAGCTTATGAACGAATCGTTCATAAGCTCCTTTTTCGTGTCGGCAGATCATTCATAACCTCGTGAGCAACCAGACCCAAGCGCGGTCTCGGACGCAGACCGTGTGCTCCAAAGGCATGACCGTCGAGCCGGGAAGACTCGGCCATCACCGAAACGCAACGCTTGTATTGAGCGATCCCCAGCTACTTGCCAGCGTTGCGCTCGCGCTCCTCGAGAGCGCGCCTGAGGGCGTCGATATCAGCCTCAGTGCGCTTTGATTTGCGCCAAAGGGAAAAGACGAAGGCGAACAGGACGAGCAGGATGCCCACATACGCAGCAAGCACGTAGGGAGCGGCGGGCAACACGGTCGAATAGACCTCGGAGAGAATCGGATCCATTTAATCCTCCTTGGACGGGGCGAGCGGCGCATCGCCCGTGAATGCGACGGCGGGACGGGTAGCCGGGCCGACGGCAACGGCATCATTGGAGACGGGCGCGTCATAGGAGACGTCCACACCATCGTCCGGCACAGGCGAAGCGGCAGAGGTGGCGGGGTCGGACGCGGAAGGGTCAAGCGCAACCGGCACAGCGGAGCCGGGCGTGACCAGCGCGGCGGCCCGGGCCTGCAAGCGCTCGAGTGCCTCATCGGCCGCAGCGCGCTGAGCCGATGCATCGAGCTCCTCGAGGCGCTCCTTCAGCTCCTCGACCTCGTCCGCAGCGGTGTTGACGCGCAGGGCGTAGCGATACAGACCAAACGCGATCATGCACATGCCGAATAAACCGAGCAAAAACGGAATGAGCATCGCCGGGGGCAGCCCCGAGTCGGTCCGGAACACCACGGGATGCACGGAACTCGGGACCAGGCGCGTGATGAGGAACGAAATGGGCGCGTCGATGAAGGCGATGATGCAGAACACCGCACCGAAGCGCGCCGAGCGCTCGGGGTCGTCGAGTGCGTTGCGCAGGATGAAATAGCCGATCACCAGCAACATGAGGATGAAGTACGTGGTGAGGCGCGGCTCCCACACCCACCAGACACCCCACTCGAAACGCGTCCACAGATCGCCCGAGACCATCGTGGCGATGATGAACACGAGCGTGACCTGCATCGCCGTACGAGACGCCCGATCATGCGCGCGGTCCCTCGTGATCAGGAAGCGAGCGGCGAAGAAGGCCGCCGCGGTCATCGTCGCGAATGACGCCACGGCGACGGGAACATGCAGGTAAAAGATCTTTTGGCTGAACAGCAACTTGGTGGTGACCACCTGACCGGCGATGATCGCGGGCTCCGAGAGCCTCGCCCCCTGCACCAGCGGGGCGACCGTAAACGCCCACACCACGTCGATCGCGGTGAGAACGGCGCCTATCGCGAGCAATGCGGGCACCAACCTGTCGGCGAGCTTCTCGCGCATCATGCTCCCTTCCCTGGAGATGGCAGGCATCGGACGCTCGCGCCGCGAACCTGCGGTTTTCGTCATTACATACTAGCGCATGCCACACGGGCGCAGCTTCAATGGGGGCCGGCGGATCTCGGCGCGCTAGGAATCGAGGGCGAATTCGTACAGACCCCAGGCGGCGGCGATCATCACCACGTCATACGCGGCGGCGAGCGCCAGGCTCCGCCAGAACGTGACGAAGGTCCCCTCGACGCCCAACAGCGCCACACCGGTCGCGGAGACGCAGGCGTACAGCAACGGGAACGCCACCGGGATGAACAAGATCGCGAGCAGCACGTCGCGCCCGCGCGTGTCGATCGCCATGGTGGACAGCAGTGTGCCCACGCCCGCGACACCGACCGTACCGACCAACAACGGCAGCAAGATCATAGGGGTCGTGGCGGACAGCTCGGCCCCTGAAAGGAAGAACACGAAGAACAGCGGCACCGTGACCGATTCGACCATCAACAGGAAGAGCAGGTTGGACGTCGCCTTGGCGAGAAACACCACCGCCCGATCGACCGGCGCGAGCAAAACGCCCTCCAGGCAGCCCGACTCGACCTCATGGCTGAAGCTGCGATTCAGGCCCAGAAGGCTCGTGAACACGATGAGCGCCCACAGAAGTCCGCCTGAAAAGGATACGACCTGGAGCTTGTCACCCACCTGAGCGAGCGCGGCGCCGTAGATGGTGAGCACGAGCAGGGAGTAGACGACCATCGACGTGAGCATCTCGCGCGTGCGGAGCTCCTGTCGGACGTCTTTGGCGAGCAGGGCCCGATACTGCGCGAAGGCAGACGGGCGCGGGCGCGCCGACCGGTCGGCACCGGTCTTCCCGTGATGTGTCCCCATCATTTACGCCGCCCCCATTCCGACGGTCGCCGAGTACAAGTCGCGAAAGGCCGCGCGGTCGATCGCGGCCGCCTCGGCACACACCACCGTGCGGCCGCGCGCCATGATGAGCGCATGGGTGCACAAGTCAAAGCCCTTTTCGAGGTCGTGACTGACCATCACGAAGGTGCGGCCCTCGCGAACGCGGGCGATGAGGGCGTCGAAGAGGCCCGCGGCATGCGGGTCGAGACCCGAGTACGGTTCGTCGAGCAACACGAGCTCGGGGTCGTTGATGAGGGCGCGGGCGATGGAGAGGCGCTGCTGCATGCCGCGCGAGAAGGTGCGGGCGCAATCGTTCGCACGGTGATCGAGCTCGACCAGGCGCAACAGCCCATCGATGCGAGCATCCGCCGCCGACCCCTCGAGCCCATACAGGCTCGCGAAAAACGCCAGGTTCTCACGGGCGGTCAGGTCCCCGTAGAGCATGGACTTGTGCGAGATGAGACCGATGCGGGATCGGAGACGGTCGGGCTCCTCCAGGGCGTCGACGCCGAGGACCCGCAACTCACCGCCAGTCGGCCGCGCCAAAAGGGCGAGCTCGCGCAAGAGCGTGGTCTTTCCGGCACCGTTGGGGCCGAAGATGGAGAGGAACGCGCCCTGCGGAAGCTCCAAATCCAGACCGTCGAGCGCACGGCGCCCGCCGAACTGCTTGACGAGCCCGCGGGCCTCGATGGCGAGCGGCGCCGCGGGATCGGGAGCGATGCTACTCATGAGGCCCCTCCTCGGCACGAGACGCGGCGACGCGGGCACGTTCATCGGCCGCCAGCAACGGCGTGGCTCGACGGGGGGCGAAGGCGAGCACAATGCCCAGCGTGGAGATCGCGCCGCCCGCCCACGTGAACAAGATGAGCGGGTTGACCTTGACGTTGAGCGACAGGCTGCCATCCGGATTCAGGCCCTGGAACGCCACGAACAGGTCCTCGAGAGGGAACGTGACAACGGCGGCATCCAGCGTCGTCTGACTCGTGGCGGCCGCGACCTTCATAGAGGGCGCCACCCGTCCAAGCGAGCGCCCGGTCTCGGCATTCGCCACATCGAGATCGACGCGCATGATCTCGTTATCCTGTTCGTCGGAATAACGCTCGCTGTCCGTCAGCGTGAGCTCATAGGCGCCCACACGCACCGACTCTCCGGCTTCGCCCGCCAGGCTCACCGTGGCCTCTCGCACATACATCATGGACCCCACCAGGCCCACGACCACGATGGCGACGCCCAGATGGCACAGGTAACCACCCGCCTGCGCAGGCGAATGGCGGAACAGGTTGACCAGCGCGCGCGGCATTCCCTCGCCCTTGGCGCGCATGCGTCCGCGCACACCGCGGCCCAGCAGATACAACGAGCTCGTGAACAGCAAGGCGGCGGAGGCGAAGGCGAGCACCGTCAAACCGAAGTAGTACACCGCGGGCCCCTGCTCGGCCAGGGCCTCGCCCGCCGCGCCGCCGGCCGCGATGATCTCGTGATACTCGGGGACCAACACCACCGCGAAGTACGCCATGAGCGCGGCGAACACCGCCGAACCGGCGAGCGCGGGGACGCGCATATGACGGGCGAACTTGGCGCGGTCGGTCTTGCGCCAACCCAGCATGGGGCACACGGCCATGAGCAGGACCACGAACACGGCCACGGGGCGCGCCACGGCGTTGTACGCGCCGGCCGCCACCACCGCGCCGCCCAGCGGCATCCATCTCGGCAGGGCGCTCGACACGGTGAGGTAGGCGACGAGCACCCCGGCCATGAGCATCACGATGTTGGTCAGGTAGTACGAGCCGTTCTTGGAGACCATCGACTCGATCTCGCCGTCGTCCTCGCCGAACTCGGCATGGCGGTATGCAAGGCCGATCAGGAATGCCAGGCCGCTCGCCACCATGATGGCGAGGAAGAAGTACGTGGACACCGGGTCCTCGGCGAAGGCATGCACGCTCTGCACCAGGCCCGAGCGCGTGATGAAGGTGCCGAGCACCACGAAGATGAAGGTGACCGTGGCCGAAACCATGCTCCAGCGCTTGAAGATGCCCCGCCTGCGATACATCGTGAAACTGTGGATCATGGCGACGCACGTGAGCCAGCTCATGAGGCTGGCGTTCTCCACGGCGTCCCACGCCCAAAAACCGCCCCAGCCGAGCACGACATAAGCCCACACCGCGCCCAAGCCCATCCCGGCGGACAGGAAGATGAATCCGAAAACGGCCATGCGGTCGCACAGCTCGACCCAGCGCGCGGACAGGTCGCCGGTGATGAGCGCGGCCATGGCGTAGGCGAACGGGATGGTCATCGCGGCGTAACCGATGAAGGTCGCCGGCGGATGCAAGATCATGGCCCAATGCATGAGCAGCGGATTCATACCGCCGAGCTTGGATACGAGGGTCCCATCGGCGTTGAGGTACTCCGCCGCCGTGGCCATGAACGGGTTGTTGGACGCCGAGAAGACGAGCGTAGCGGTGAACAACGCGACCGCGACCTCGGTCACGCCGAGGGCGGCGCAGGTAAGGCCCTCGCCAGCGCGGCGGCGGCGATACGCCTGCGCGGCGGCGAATGTGGAGATGAGCCACGTCCACAGCAGGAGCGATCCCTGGCGGCCAGCCCATACGGCGCTCACGCGGTAGAGCGGCTGCAGGGGGCTGTCGGTCGCAGGGTAGTTCGAAACCACGTAAGCCAGTGTGTAATCCTCGGTCAGCATGCCCGCGAGCACGATGCCCACGCAGGCGGTGAGCAGCGCGAACGAGACGTAGACAAGCGCGTATCCCGTGCGCGCCGAACGCGAGCGCGGGCGTTTCGCACCCGCGATGAGCAGCACCGCCGAGACGACGGAGCACGTGAGCGCCAAGCCCTGCAGGATATTGCCGAGAGTCGAGGTCATGGGAAACCTTTCTGATGCGAAGGGGCGCCCGTCCCACATCGCCGACGATGCAAGGGGCGCCCAACCGACGTGCCGGGGCCCCGGACGCGTATGCGAACCCGGGGCCCCGGCGACGCCGTCAGCTACTTTGAGATGGCTGAATCGATGGCGGGCTGTTCCGTGGCGACGAAAACGCCGTCCGAATCGAGATGACCCGAAAGCACGACGGCGACGCCATCGGCGATCTGCTCGTCGAGTCCCCCGTCGTACACCACCTTGAGCGCGGCCCCCTGGGACTCGATGACGAAGCGGTGGTCCGCACCGGCACCGTTGACCTCGCCCTTGATGTAGCCGCACACCTTGGTGTCCTCGAGCATCATGGCATCGGCCTGATCGATGAGGCCCTTGACGGTGAGGGAGCCCTCGGCGCTCTCGTACTTGGACGGGCACTTGGTGACCATCTCGGTGCACTTGAGCACGAGCGGGCTCTCGACCGTGCCGGTGCAGATGGCGACGACGCCCGAGCCGAAGGTCGCGGGCAGGGCGCCCTCGTAGACGACATCGACCGACTCGTCCCCGCCGCCCTCCTCGGGGGTGATCGCAAAACGGACCGCGGTCCCGTCCGGCTCAATCGAACCGTCGACGACCGCTCCGGCGACCTGGACCTTCTTGCCGGCGTAATCACCGGTGAGAAGGTCGCCCACCGTGAGCGACGAAGCCGCGCCACCGGAACCGGCGATGGCCACGATCACGAGCATGGCGATGGCGACGATGCCGCCGGTCACCACCAGACGGCGCTTGGCCTTCTTGTTCATGAGACTCCTCGGAAACCGAAAACGTTTGTGCGCCGCGGGGCGCACGTGCAAGCGATAAGTATACAATGTGCGCTGTCGCTCAGGACACCCTGTCGACCCTCTTTCCGCAGCGTCCGCACGATATTCAACGGGAGACGACCATGCTTTTGGCCATCGATATGGGCAACACTCAAACCGTGCTCGGCCTCTTTGACGGCGACGAGCTTGTGCACGCATGGCGCATGCCCACGGACCGCACGTTCACCAAAGACGAGCTGCACGTCCGCCTGCTCGGCTATTTCCACAAGGACGGTCTCGACCTGGGATGCGTCGATGCCGTCGCGTTCGCCGGCGTGGTGCCGCAACTCATGCGCGAGTGGGAGGGGGTGGCCGAAACGCTGGGCGCGCGCCTGATGGTCGTGGGCCGCGAGACCGAAGCGGTGACCAGCATCGATGCCCCCAATCCGGCCGAGGTGGGAGCCGACCGCATAGCCAACGCCACGGCGGCGGCCGCACTGTACGGGGCGCCGAGCATCGTGGTCGATTTCGGCACCGCCACCAACATCGACGTGATCGACGCGCGCGGCACCTATATCGGCGGGTGCATCGCGCCGGGGATCCGCATCTCGCTCGACGCGCTGACCGCCCGCGCCGCCCGACTGGCAAGCGTTCCGCTCGAGGCGCCCGGGGCCACGATCGGCCGCACCACCGTGGAGGCCGTGCAAAGCGGCACCGTGACGGGTGCCGCCGCGATGGCCGAGGGCCTCATCGCGCGCATCAAGCGAGAGCTCGACCGAGCGGATGCGACCGTCATCGCCACCGGTGGCCTCGCCCCCGTGGTGGCCGAAGCCACCGACGTATTCGACCACGTCGATCCCCAGCTCACCATCAAGGGCATCTGCGAGATCTACCGCCGCATGGCGTAGACGGCCTCGGCACGCGACGCCACCCTCGCCGACGGTCTTCGTCGCCCGCGGACCCGACCATGCCGGCCGCAACCCCGCATGGCGCTCGGGCCGATTTGCCCATGGCCCGGGCAACTTTGCCTATGGTCCGAGCAACTTTGCCTATGGTCGGGGCAGCTTTACCTATGGTCCGAGCAACTTTGCCCACGGCTAAAACAACTCTGCCTGCGATTTAGGCCGCTTCGCCTACGATTCAAGCAACTTTGCCTACGGTCCGAGCAACTTTACCTACGGCTAAAACAACTCTGCCTATGGATATCTTCCCTTTGAACGAGTCGAACGGAAGATATCCATAGGCAATTTAAAGGCCATGGGTAATTTGAGCCGCATCGAGATGCCGGCGGTGGCAACATGACAAGAACCGGGCCACCGCCGGCATGTCCCTACAGCGTGCCGAGCTCGGCGACGACGTGGCCCACGCGGTCCTCGGGCTCTTTGACGTCGATGCCCTCGTAACGGAAGAAGCGCGCCGGGTTGTGCATGAGGTCCTCAAGCGGCACTAACACAAAATCGCGCTCACCCAGACCCGGATGCGGCAGGCGCAGCTTGTCGCCGCCATGCACCTCGTTGTCCATCCAAATCAGATCGCAATCGATGACGCGCGGGCCGTTTGCGCGCACGTTCTTGCCGCGGGCGCGCCCGAGCTTCTGTTCGATCTTAAGCAGCTCCTCCAGCAGGATGAGCGGGGCGAGCTCGGTCTTGATCTCAACCACGGCGTTGGCGAACGCCGCCTGATGCGTCTCGTAGGCGGGCTCGGATTCGTAGATGCGCGAGCAGGCGGAAACGCAGGTCATGGGAATCTGGGCGATGAGATCGCGCGCCGCGCGGATGTTCTCCTCGCGCTCGCCCTTGTTGGAACCGAGGGCCACGTAGGCACGGCGGGGCTGGGGACGGGCGATCGCCCAAAAACCGTTCAGGAACTGGTAGAAGCCGGCGACGTCGTGCACGCGCACGATGTTCGCGCCCTGCTCGATGGCACCCAGGCACACGCCGAACGTCGCGATATCGCGATCACGCGCGTCCTCGACGCCCGCAATGGCGCCCACCAGGCGTTTGCGCGACACGGCGCAAAGCGTCGGGTAGCCGAGCGAGGCGATCTTGCCCATCTCGCGCTGGATGACGATGTCCTCGTTCGCATCCTTGCCGAAACCGGGGCCGGGATCGAGGCAGATGCGCTCACGGTCCACGCCGGCGTGGATGAGCGCCCGGGCCTGATCGGACAGGAAGCCCATGACGCGGCGCATGATGGGCGCGGAGTCGGGAAGGGTGAAGCGACGCAGCTGCGAGGTGCGGTTCGTGGCGCCGGTGCGCGCGGCGGAGCGTGCCATGACGGCCGCGAGGTCGTCTCCGGAAGACGCGGCGTCGACCGAAGCGCTCATGGCATCTGCACCGGGGGCGTCGAACGCCACGGAGTCCGCCGCGGATGAGGCCGGCGTGGGCTGCCCGGCATCGGCCACGGGCGCCACCGCGTCGAACGGCAGCTGCGGCTGCATGGGCTGCACCATGCCGGAGATGAGCTTGGCTTTGGCGGCGCGCTTGGACTTGCCCGTGGCGCCCAGCGCGCGGGCGGCCTCCTCGGCCTCGCGGGCCTTCTGCGCCATGAATGCGGCGGCGGAGGTGTCGAGCTGAACCTCGGTGTGCGTGCGGGGGCGCTCGACGTCGGCGACCTCGCCGGCGTGCATGACCACCAGGCCGCAGTCGCTCTCCTTGACGAAGTCGACCATGCGCGGGTCGGTGAAGCCCGTCACATCGTTGACGATGGAAGCCCCCACGCGGACGGCCGCCTTGGCCACCTCCACATGGCGGGTGTCGATGGATACCACGGCCCCGGCCTTCGCGAGCGCCTGCACGACCGGCAGGACGCGACGCGCCTCGGTGTCGGGGTCGACCGGGGTGAAGCCGGGGCGGGTGGACTCGCCTCCAACGTCGATGATATCGGCGCCGTCGTCGAGCATCTTCAGGCCGTGCGCGATCGCGGCGTCGGTGTCGAGATGCTCGCCACCGTCGCTGAAGGAATCGGGCGTGACGTTGAGAACGCCCATGATGCGCGGGCGGTCGAACTTCAGCTCGTATTTTCCGCAGCGCCAGACTTTGGAATCGCGTGCCATGAGGATCCTTTCGAAACAGACAAACTCGTTCTATTGTATCCAGTGCAAGCGGTACCAGCACGCGCGGTCG
>JARIBW010000041.1 GCA_029264355.1 Collinsella sp.
CCTACACGGTGAGGAAGACCATGGCGATGATCAGCGCGAAGCCGAGCAGATCGGTCGGGGCGAACACGGTGCCCAGAACGAGCGCGCTCGTGACCGTGGCCGAAACCGGCTCGATCGTCCCGATCAAACTCGCGCGCACGCCGCCTATGTCCTTGACGCCCTGCATATACAGGTTGTACGCCAAGAAGGAACCGATCACGATCAGCACGGCGAGGGCAATCCAGCCGGAGGCGTCAAAGGCCGGGACACCCTCCCACGGACGTACGAACAGCGAGATGCCGAGGCCCGAGGCGAACATGGCCGTCCCTGTGACGATGGATGATCCGTAAATCGGCAGGATCTTGGCCGGAACCACCGACATACAAGCCGCTCCGAGGGCCGACACGAGCCCCATGGCGAGTCCCGCGGGAGGAATGACGAGCGTGGACGGGTCGCCGCCCGTCGCGATGAGAAACGCCCCCGCGAAAGCCAGGACCAGCCCCGCGAGTTCGCGCCTGCGGGGCCGGCGACGCGTCATTATGCAGGTGTACACCATGATGATCACCAACTGCAGGCACTGCATGACGGTCGCCGTGCCCGCGTTGGTCAACCTGATGGCCATCAGGTAGGAAAACGAATTCCCAAACACGCCGAACACGGTGAACACCGCCATGATCGCCAGGTGACGCGGGGTCTTGAGCAGCTGCACGAAACGCTTCCGATCGAACAGCAAGATGACGACCATGAACATCGCACCGGCGAGCAACTGGCGGATGCTCAGAAGCCAGACGGTATCGACTTGATAATGGGCGAAAAGATAGCTGGCGGAAGTCCCCGAAAAGCCCCAGAAGATCCCGCCCAGCAGGGTGGCGACCACGCCGAGCAGCAAACGGCGGCTGGCACGGGCGTTCGCCCGCGTGCGCTCGCCGCGGCGCTCGGCACGCGATGCGGCGTCCGCGTCGCCGTCCGGCGTGATGGACAGCGGCGGATCCATGCGCCCGTCGCTTCCCTCGATCGATTCCGGCTGCCTGCTCGCCATACGCTCCCCCATCGTCGCCAGTTTGCTCAACCATACCGCAAGTGGCGGGCACCGGGCGAGTGGGTATACTGAGCGCGGCAATCAACCTCCACAAAGGAACCCGTATACAAGGAGCCCCCATGAACCGACCCTCCCCCGCCCGTGAACACGCCGCGGCGGCGCTGACCCTGGAAACGACCATCTCCGGCTTTACCGTCACCGCCAAAAAGACCCTGGCCGAGCTCGATGCCGACGCCTACGTGCTTCATCACCGCGCCTCCGGCGCCCGGCTGCTCTACCTCGCATGCGAGGATGAGAACAAGGCGTTCTCCATCGCATTCAAAACGCCGCCCACCGACGACACGGGCGTCTTTCACATCCTCGAGCACTCGGTACTGTGCGGCTCCGCGAAATTCCCGGTGAAGGAGCCGTTCGTGGACCTCATCAAGAGCTCCATGCAAACGTTCCTCAACGCCATGACCTATCCCGACAAAACCGTCTACCCCGTCGCGACCACCAACGAGCAGGATCTGCTCAACCTCATGGACGTGTACATGGACGCGGTGCTCAACCCGGCCATCTACACCAAGCGCGCCATTTTCGAGCAGGAGGGATGGCACTACGAACTCGATGTGCCCGAGGGCGCATCCATCACGGACGGCTCCCTGCGCTATAACGGCGTGGTGTTCAACGAGATGAAGGGCGCGCTCTCCGACCCGATGAGCGTGCTCGACGACGCGGTCAACCGCGCCCTGTTCCCCGACACCGCCTATGCCTGTGAATCGGGCGGCGATCCGCGCGCCATCCCGCATCTGACCTACGAGCAATTCCTCGATACACACGCGCGCCATTACAACCTCGCGAACAGCTACATCGTGCTCTATGGCGACATGACCGTCGAGCGCGAACTCGCCTTCCTCGACGAGCGCTACCTGGGCGACGAGGCCCGTCTGCGCGACGAAGCCGAACGCGCCCGCGCGCTGCGGGCCGCCCGCGACGCCGGCGCCGACACGACGGCCGATCCCCTGTCGATCGATGGCGCCGCGACGGTGGGCGAGCCCAACCCGCTCGTGCGCCAGGACCCCCTCATCTGCGATTACAAGCGCGTCGAGATGGCCACCACGCCGGACAACGCGCTGGTGGGAATGGCCTACGTGATCGGCGATGTGGCCGATCGCAAGCGCCTCGTGGCCGCCGACGTCCTCATCGACGCGCTCATGGGCACCAACGAGGCCCCCGTGAAAAAAGCCATCCTCGCCGCCGGCCTGGGCGGCAACGTGGTGAGCTACACCTCCGGCGATCTGCTGCAGCCGCACACGCTCATCATCCTGCAGAACGCAAAACCCGAGGTCGCACGTGAGTTCCGTCGCGTAATCGAGGACGAGTGCCGCCGCCTGGTCGAGGAGGGCATCCCGCGCGAGCGCCTCACGGCCGTCCTCGCCAACGAGGAGTTCGACCTGCGCCAGCGCGATTACGGCTACGCCGACGGCGTCGCGCTCGCCTGCGACGCGCTCGGCACCTGGCTCTACGACGACACCGACGAGGCCGCCACGCGCGGCATCGAATACGGCCCCATCTACGAGGAACTCAACCGCGAGCTCGACGGCACCTACTTCGAGGACCTGCTGCGCGAGCTCGTCCTCGAGAGCGACCACCGCGCGCTCGTCGAGCTCGTCCCCGTGACCGATGACGCTGCGGCTTTGCGCGAAGAGGACGCCGAGCTCGCCGCGGCCAAGGCGGCCATGGATGAAGCCGACCTCCAGCGCATCGTCGATGACGTTGCCGCGCTGCGCGAGCGCCAGGAGGCCGAGGACGCGCCCGAGGCACGTGCCACCCTGCCGCGTCTGCACGTGAGCGACATCGGTCCCGCCCGTCCGGAGCCGCAGCTCACCATCGACCGGCAGACGCCCATCCCCTGCCTGCGTCACGACCTGTCCACCCATCAGCTCGCCTACGCACTCACCTACTTCGACCTCTCCCATCTCTCCTTTGCCGAACTGCCCTATGTGACCGTCCTCGCGCGTCTCATGAACCAACTCGCCACCAAGCGCATGAGCGCCGGCGAGCTGGACAGCTACGTGTGCGCCAACCTCGGCTTCCTCTCGTTCACAACCGAAGTCGCCACGCAGCCCAACTGGAAACTCGCACGTCCCCGCCTGCTGGTGTCGGCCGGCGCGCTATCCGAGAAGATGGACGCGCTCGCCACCATCCCGCGCGAAGTCTGGTCCGAAACGGTCTTTGAGGACACCGAGCGCATGCGCGACGTCCTCACACAGACGCGCATCGGCATGGAGCAGGGCTTTCTCATGAACGGCCACAGCGCCGCGCTCGCCCGCGCCATGTCCTACGGCTCGCCGGCCGCCATGCTCACGCAGCAGCTCTCCGGCGTCGACTTCTATCTGTTCCTGCGCGATCTGCTCGACAACTTCGACGCTCGCAAGGAAGGGCTGTGCGAGACCTTGCGCGAGCTGCGGGACCGCATCTTCACCTCGACGGGCACCATCGCGAGCTTCACCGGAAGCGACGAGGACTATCGCCGTTACTGGAGCGCCGCCGGAGATTTGGGGCTCAGCCCCCGGAGCGCGGCCACCAAGGAACTCTATGTGCCCTGGCCCGAGGATAAGCGCGAGGCCTTCGTCATCCCCAGCGACGTCACCTACCTCGCCCGCGCCTGCGATCCACGCGCGCTCGGAATCGACACCGACGGCACCTGGAGCGTCGCATCCAACGCGCTTTCGTACGATTACCTGTGGAACGAGATCCGCGTGAAAGGCGGGGCCTACGGCTGCGGCTTCCGCTCCCCCAGCCCGCGCCATGCGAGCTTCTACACCTACCGCGATCCCGCCATCGACCCCTCCCTCGCCCGGATCGAGGCGGCGGGCGACTGGCTCGCCTCGTTCAATCCGGACACCGATACGTTCGAGGGCTTCATCGTGAGCTGCGTCTCGGGCATGGACGCCCCGCTCAAGCCCCATGCGCTCACCAAGCGCCGCAACGCCGAGTACTTCTGCAAAACGCCGAGCGGCGCACGCGCCGATCGCCGCCAAAAGATGCTCGAGTCCACGCCCGACGCCTTGCGCGCCTTGGCGGACGACATCTCGCGCATTGCACGCGAAGCGCCTGCCTGCGTGTTCGCCGGACGTGATGCGATCGAGGCGAGCGAGGTGAACTGGAACGTCGTCGAGCTCATGGGAGCCGAAGGCGATGCCGAATAGCAAAGCGGATGCGGGTCGGGGCGCCCCGGCATCGCAAAGCCCGTCGCCCGCGCGGTAGAATGAAACGACGAGACACTGAGAGGAATTGCGCCATGGCAACTGCAAAACAAACGAACAAGACCGATGCCGCATCCGCAGCCGCAAGCACGCGGGGGAAAACCGCTGAGGCCATTCTCGAACGGAAGGCGGACGTGCGCCGCGCCGCGCTCATGACTCGTCAAGAGCTGCGCCCCGCGGCGCGCTCCAACAAGTCGCGAGAGATCTGCAACCGCCTCATCGAGGAGCTTCGCTCCAGCGGCATCAAGGGTAAGAACGGGCAGCCCCCGACACTGGCCGTCTACGCCGCGCTCCGCTACGAAGTCGATCTCGACCGCTTCATCCGCGGCGCATACGCCTACGGGTACCGCATCGTCTTCCCGTGCATGATCCCCAACGCCTCAACCGGCGCCATGTGCATGCGTTCCGTCTCCTGCAACAACTACCTCGGCGGAAACGTCCCGTTCATCGTCGACCCGCGCAAAGCGTGGGGTCCGGCGGTCACCGAGGAGCACCAGACTCTCACCAGCACGCGCGCCGGTGCCACGCGGCGCTTCATCCCATCGCGCGTAAAGGGAAGCGTTCCGCCCAAAGACGACACGCGGTTCCCCGTCGTGCCGCCGTCGGAGATCGACTTCGCGATCGTCCCCACCGTCGCGTTCGACGCGCAAGGCAATCGCCTGGGGTACGGGCGTGGCACATACGACCGCTATCTGCCCCAGTTGCGCGAGGACTGCCTGCTCATGGGCGTCGCGTTCGCCGAACAGGAAGTCGAGCAGGTCCCTCACGATAAGCACGACCTCACCCTGCCGCGACTCATCACCGCATAAGCACTGCGCCGCGGTCGTGGACCACAGGGGCCGAGCACCTCGCTCCGGCTCGTCTCGTCGCCCGCGGGGGCTCGTCGCCTGTATAGCCTCGTCGCCCGCATGACCTCGTCGCCTGTACAGCCTCGTCGCCCGCAGGGGCCCAGCACTTCGCCCCAGCCCCATCGCCCGAAGGGCCGCATCGATGCGCAGCTCGAACACCCTTGCGCATCGATGCGGCCCTTTCATGCAAGGTTCACGCCATCTGACGGAAATCCTGATTCACCTATCCGATTCCTGTCAGCATTTCCGCAGGTAGATAATGATTTTTAACTTGCGTTCATAAGCGATGCTGCTATCGTTGACCCATGGATGCGATCATTTGCGACATATCGGCATGGGAGTACTGGTGCACACCACCGGCCATTCGCGACGTCGAAATACCAATTGATATCGCTCGTGCCGAAAAGCCCGACGGCCTTGGGCTGGAATGGCTCTCCAACGCTACGCGCCTGAACGCACGCCCTCTCGACGCCAGTATTCGCGAAAGGCTGCTCACCGACCTTAAGGGCGTGACCAGGCCCGTACATATCATGCTTCCCGAATCTTCTCGACACTCTTCCGACTTCATAATCGCGCACCGCGTGCCCAAGGATCTACCCTCATCGTGCATCGTTGACCTTGGAAACAACCTGAGCGTGCTCTCCCCCTCCTACCTGCTCGTCAAATCGCCTCGCAAAACCGATCCAATCGCCCTCGCGCTCGCCATGTTCGAAGCATGCGGCATATACGCCGTCTCCCCGACAAATGAGCGCATGAGCTTTGCTTTTGACCTACTCAGGCGAGAAGGGGCGCTTAAAGAGAATGGGGAGCTCAACCCCGATGCCAAGATCTGCGAATACTACGGCACCGACGGCAGACGCGCGTCCTTCCTCGATGGTGAAGGGGACCAGCTCCCCTGGAGCGTCTGCCTCCCCTTGGGCAAAACCACCTCAAACCTATGGAAGCGACCGCCGCTCACATCGATCGAACAACTTACCGATCTTGCGGTCGATCTCCAGGGAAAAACAGGTAATCGCACGATAACGCAAGCGCTGAGTCTCGCCTTGGATGGATCGGCATCTCCGCTCGAATCGAAAATCGCCTTGTTTCTTACCGCTGACATGCGTTTTGGCGGCGAAGGCTGGCCCAAGCCGAGGCTCAATCAACGGATCAGCTTCGACGATGCCGCACTCAAACTGGCCTATCAAGGCCACTGCGTCGTCGACCAGCTATATCCAAGCACCATGGGCGTAGTCGAAGTAAACGGAGAGGGCTTTCATTCGGGTGATTTGACGTTTAAAAAGGAGACGGGCCGCATCGCGGCACTCGAGAGCATGGGATATAGCGTGGTGTGTTTCACCTATGATCAGGTCTCGGATTTGGAGAAGTACGACTCGCTCATCGAGCAACGTGCGAAGACGCTCGGACTGAAACTCGCAAATCGAACCGCGAGTTTCCTCAATCGTCGAAATACGCTCCATGGAAAGCTGTTCCCCACATCGAAATGATGCGCCGGGGAGCCCTTTGGGCGAATCCGAAGATCTCAAATACATAAGTGTACGTTTTGGGGCAGGTTTTGCGCCCTTTTTAGCAATCTGGCGTGGGGGAATCAGCAAAACCGCAGGTCGCAAAAAGCCAATAGAGAAATAAGGCGGCTCTGAGAGCGAAAACCTGCCCCAAAACGTACACTTATATTTTTTAACGCCCTGATTCTACGCGAATCTGAGGATGAAGGGCGCTGTGCGCCCGCATGCTGATCGCCGCCGCAACTCCCGTAGCCAGCATGGCGATATCCAGCAACCCCTCGAGAGCTTCCAGAGGAACCACGAGCACGTTCCACACCTCCCCATCTATCTGTCCAAACGCCCGGCTGCCGCAATTCCGACGCCATCTCCGGCCGCTCTTTGCGGTAGCTTCCGACCGTCAAAACGGCGGGAAAGAACGCCGAAACGTCCTTTCCCGCTTCGGAGGCACACCCAATATGGGCACCACCAGGATCACAATCGCCTTACGGCACCCGCGCGTAACTCACGACCAGCTCGCATGCAGCCGTCAATGCGCATGCCTCGCGCGTATCGCATCGGACACGATACCCTTGCTCATGAAATACGTGATCATGAAGTAGCCGCCGTAGCACAGCAGGAAGATCGCGCAAGTCGCAGCGACCGTCAGGCCAATCGAGATGCCGCCGAACAGCGCCACGATCTCGATGACGACATGCAGCGCCACCATCGAGTGCGCGACGCCCATAATCAGCGGGAACACGAAGAACACCGCCTGCTGCGTCAGCATCGAACGCATGATCTCGTGGCGAGAAGTTCCCAGCTCGGAGAGGATGCGGCAGTTCTTTCCGGAATCGGCGACGCTCGATAGCTGCTGGATGGTGAGGATTGCGGCGCACGCAATGACCAAGACGAATCCGATATAGATCGCCAAGTAGCTGATCAGGCCGTTCATCGTGTTCGTGTTTTCGTAGCTCTGGATGCGCGTCATTTCCATGCCCCACAAACCGACCTGGCGACCGTTCGCGTCGCACAGGTTTGGCGACCATCCGCGGTCGGTGCGCACGTAGCCCTCGGTCTCCTCATACGTGAGGCCTTCGCGATAATCGCCCAGCAGATAACTCGAATACAGAGACAGGTTCGCCTTTTCCACCACCGCGTCGGGGACGATGATCGTTCCGGAATTGCTGCCCATGTTCGAATTGGCAAACGTGCTGGCACCTTCATCGACCTCTTGCGCCCTTGGGTGCAGCGTGACGTCGCCGAGCGGGATGGCAACATCCTCGCGCATGACTGCATCGTATACCTTGTTCACCGTCTCACCCATGTCAGACGTGAGCAGGTACCCATCCGCTCCCAGATCGACCTCACCCAGTCCGCGAAACGCCCGGTAGCGATTGTAGTCGCTCTCTTTCATGACCTGCAGGCCCAAGACATTTGAATTCGCGCTCCCAGTGCCAACCGGCATGGGCATATCGACCGCCTCGCACAGCTGGTTGAGCGTTATGAGGGGCCCGCTCCCCCCGCGGGGTGTGGAGTCGTAGCCCTCCACCTGCACGCGCTTACCGAGGATGCGATCGAGGTCGAAGGCCTCCTCGTCGGCAAGGCCGGGATTCACGCGATCGCCCTTGCTCAGCTCCACGATGTCGAACGGCTCTTCCGCAATTCCCATGGAATGGCCGGAGTCACGGCTGTTCCTCAGCGTTTCCTCGCCGTAGTAGATCACGATGCGCGAATAATCCGCAGGATTATTGTGCTCCACGCTCGTATTCATGACGTTGGCTATGGACATGCCGCTCGTGACGCTCGTGATCGCGAGGAACAAGATCAGCGCGATCATGGCCATGGAAAAGCTGACCGTGTTCACCTTGGCGGAAAGTTGGCGCAGCGTGAACATGTTGAGCCCACGCCAGTACAGGCCCTTCGCGCCCTGCAGCACCTTGAGCAGGAAGCCCGAGAGCCCGAAGAAGAACAAGATCGTTCCCGCCACCACGATGCCCGTAGTGAGGGAGAACTGGGTCATCGCCGCTTCCATCTCATCGACAGGGGCGTCAATTGGAAGGCCGTCGCGCAGCAGGCGATGGTACGCGACGCCGATCAGGGCCGTACCCAGCACGAACACCACGGCAGACAGCATCGGGTTGCGGGTCTTGATGGCCTCGTTCTTGCGGCCGGCGCTCATGAGGTCGATGATGCTCGTCCGACCCACCACACGCAAGTTGAAGGCAAGCGTCACCAGGAAGATGACGAACAGACACCCAACTGTGAGCGTAAACGCCTGGATGGAGAAGAAGAAATGGAAATTCGCGATCTGCGTCTTGAAAATCGACGCCGTGAAGAACGTCATGAGCTGGGAAACCCCGACGCCGAGCAAAATGCCCAGCACCAGCGCCGCGCCGGAAACGATGGCCGTCTCGAGGGCCATGACGCGCGCGACCTGCCCGCGGCTCATGCCGAGCACCTGGTACAGGCCGAACTCCTTCTTGCGGCGCTTCATGATGAAGCCGTTCGCATACACCATCAAAAAGCCCATGACGGCGGCGAGGAAGACCGTCAGCCCCGAGAAGATGCCGCCGAACAGTTGAGACAGCCCCTCTTCCATGGAAACGAAATCGACCTGCACGGAGATGGTGTTGAACGCATAGAACACCGATACGGCAAGCGTGAGCGTGAGGAGATAGACCAGATAGTCCTTGCCCGCACGGCGCACATTGCCCCACGCGAGCTTACAAAGCATCGGAACCCTCCCCTCCCATCATGGCCACGACCTCCATGATGCGGTCGAAGAACTCGCGCCTCGGGCTGTCTCCACGGCGGAGCTCGGTGAAGATGCGGCCGTCGCGGATGAACAACACGCGATTGGTGTAGCTCGCGGCGAAGCTGTCGTGCGTGACCATGAGGACAGTCGCCTGGTACTGGCGGTTCATGGCCTCGATGCTCTCGAGCAGCAGGCGGGCGTTCTTGGAGTCGAGCGCTCCGGTGGGCTCATCGGCCAAGATGATGGCCGGGTCCGTCACCAGGGCGCGAGCCGCGGCGACGCGCTGCTGCTGGCCGCCGGACATCTGGTACGGATACTTGTCGAGCACCCCGGCGATATCCAAGCGCTGCGCGACCTGTCCCACCCGGGCAAGCGTCTCCTTGGCCGGGACGCGGGCGATGGTGAGCGGGAGCGCGATGTTCTCGCGGGCCGTCAGCGTATCGAGCAGGTTGGAGTCCTGGAAGATGAAGCCCAGCTGCTCGCGGCGGAAACGCGTGAGCTTGGCATGCTTCATGCGCGTGACGTCGGCTCCGTTGATGACCACGTTGCCGCTCGTCACGGTGTCGATCGTCGACACGCAGTTGAGCAAGGTCGACTTGCCGGAGCCCGAAGCTCCCATGATGCCCACGAATTCGCCCTTATCCACCGAGAAGGACACATCGGCCAACGCGCGCGTCACGTTGTTGCGGCTGCCGTATACCTTCTCGACGTGATTGACCTCGAGCACGGGCACGCCCGCTCGCACGGCCGCTCCGCCGGTGGCGCTCACACCCGGAACCTGGGGCTCCGCCATATGGACCCCGTTCTTGCCAAATGCCATATCGATCATTCCCTTCACAAGCTCTCGACGCGAGGTTGACTTATCGGCCGACCATGGCGAGCAGCGCGAGCATGCCGCCCGCGAGCACCGCCATCACGCACAGCCACACGGTCATCTCGACCTGGGACATGCTCGCATTGACCATCGCCGCGTCACCCTGAACGAGCTCGGGGGCGAACTGCGTGTTCACGGATTTCATCGTAATCTCCTTTTCTCGCTGCGCCACGCGGCGCCTCGCTTCTTCGACCCCTATACTGGCAGGGCGCCCCATTGGTAACCATCGATTTGGCTTACGAGCCGGTTGCATTGTCGTAAGGTTTCCCGTTCGGCGCACGATGAATACGAGAAGGCGAGGTGGCAGCATGAAGACCGTCCGCGTGGCAGCTGGAATCATCCAGCGTGACGACAAAGTCCTGGCCGTGCAACGCGGCTATGGGGAGATGGACGGGCTGTGGGAGTTCCCCGGGGGCAAGATCGACGCGAGCGAGACCCCGGAAGAGGCCTGTCGACGCGAGCTGAAAGAAGAGCTGGACGTGCGCATCACGAGCCTGCAGGACTTCTATACGCTCGAATACGATTACCCCGACTTCCACCTCTCGATGAATTGCTTCCTATGCCACCTGGACGAGGAGGGCGGCGAGCCCGCGCGCAACGACCGGCAGCGCTGCATGCGCTGGGTGCACAAAAGCTCGCTTGCGACCCTGGAATGGATGCCCGCCGATGTCGAGCTCGTCAACATACTGGTGCGCATGGGCGAGGAAGAGGAGCAGGCTCTGGTCAAGCGCCGCGCGGCTGTGCGCAAATCCATGCAGGGCAACAAGCGCCGCGACACCAAGCCGGAACTCCTCGTACGCCAGCGCCTGAGGGCCGCCGGCCTCACCGGCTACCGACTCGACTGGGCCAAGGCGCCCGGCCGACCTGACATCGCCTTCCCCGGGCGCAAGATCGCCATCTTCGTCAACGGGTGCTACTGGCACCGCTGCCCGCATTGCAATCCCAGCATGCCGAGTAAGAACGTCGAGTTTTGGGAGGCGAAGTTCCGTCGCAACGTCGAGAGGGATGCGCACGCCCTCGCCGAACTCGAAGAGCTGGGCTGGTGCGCCATCACCATCTGGGAGTGCGAACTCAAGCGCGACCGCATCGACGAGACCATGGAACGCGTGATCGAGACGGTACGCAAAGCGAGCGGCGGCAAGGGCGCGCGGGCGACGGACGCCTCGAAGCAAGCCACCGCCCCCGCGCCAGGCCCCGCAACGGAGCCGGTCTCCGCCATGCAATCGGAAGGCACCCCCAACCAGAGCCCCTCCCCCATCGAGTAAGGAGCCCTCATGCACATCGGAATGTTTCAAGCCGAGGAGTTCGGCGACCTGCAGCGCTTGGTGGACGGCCTGTTCACCGGGCGCGAGGCGATCGACCGGCTCGACCTCATCGTGCAGGCGGAGATCTTGGACCTCGCACCCGACCTGCTCGAGATCGTGAACCTCGTCCCCCCGGGAACCTACGATCGCGGGCGTCTGTGCGACCAGATCAACTCCGCGCTCGCCGCTCACGGCTGGGGCGCCACATACGGCACGGTGGAGTAGGCGCTCCCAACGGGGATGCCCCAGGTGACGGCCTCAGCCCGAGATGCCGGGCCGCATCTGAGCATTTGGGGACAGTCCCCAAATGCGCACGCACCCAAATGCTCAGATGCGGCCAATGCGGCAACTTGGGGTCACCCCGAATCCCATCACGAAAAAGGGGCGAGTCGCCCCGCCCCTTCCCATGGTTTATTCGGACTCCGCCGCCAGCCCAGGCGTTGGCTCCGCTTTCTTTTTGCATATCGCGCACATGAACGCCATGCCGATCGCCGCCGCGCTCACAGAGCCGACCAGGATGGCGGCCTTCGCGGCCAGGACCTCGTACGGCTCAGACGGGAACGCCAGGCCGGAGATGAGGATGGACATGGTGAACCCGATGCCACCCAGAATACCGACGCCCAGAATGTGCGCTCCCGTCACGTTCTTGGGCATCTCGGCAACGCCGCTGCGCACCAACAGGAAGGTCACGCCGACGATGCCGATGGGCTTGCCCAGCAGCATGCCGAAGTACGTGCCCAGCGCGACGGGGTCCAAGGCTAGCTGCAGCACATCGACGCCGACGAGGCGGACCTGGGCGTTGACGAAGGCGAAGATCGGCAGGATCAAGAAATTCACCGGGGTCTCGATCGCGCGCTCGAGCCGGACCAGGGGCGGCGACACACGGTGCATCACGCGCTCCGCGCCGAATGTGGCGGTGGTGAATTCATGCTGGTCGAGGATATGGGCCTCGTCGTCGTAGCTCTCCACCATGTCGGGCATATAGCCGTGCAGCCAATCCGTGAGGTTGTTCAGGCGGATGCCGGAGCGCGCGGGAATCGCAAAGGCGAGGATCACGCCGGCCAACGTGGCGTGCACGCCCGACCGGAACAGGCAAAACCACAGCGCCAGGCCGCCCAGCATGTAGGGTGACAGATGGAAGTGCTGCGTCTTGTTGAGCCAGAACAAGATCGCCGTCACAACCACCGCCGCGGCAAGCCAGAACAGATCGGGGGCATGGCCGTAGAAAATCGCGATGGCCGCGATGGAAACCAGGTCGTCGGCTATGGCGAGGGTGGAGAAGAACACGCGCACGCCCGCGGGCACGCGGTCGCCGAGCAGGGATAGGACGCCCAGCGCGAATGCGATGTCGGTCGCCATGGGAATGGCCCACCCGTGCATCGCACCGCCCTTGTTGAACAGGGCGTAGATGGTCGCGGGCATGACCACGCCACCGACCGCGGCCAACATGGGCAGCAGCGCCTGCCGCGGGCGGCGCAGCTCGCCGACCGTCATCTCATACTTGAGCTCGATACCCACGAGCAGGAAAAAGATCGCCATGAGGAAATCGTTCACGAAGACCTCCACCGAGATCTCCGCGGTGATCCTCCCGACCCCCACATGTATGGGTTCCATCAGAAAATGATGAATGGCGTCGTATGCATCGGTGTTCGCGCATATCACGGCGATGACGGCAGCCAGTACCATCACCGCGGCCGAGACGGTCCCGTTCTCGGAGATGCGCTTCCAGGCGTCGCGCCGAGCGATGCGCCTGCGTTGTCTTTCTGTGAATAGCTGTTCGCGTGCGTCCATGGCCCTCCTTGTCATGTCGCGCGCATGGCGAGCGGCGCCCTATGCGAGGCAGGCCCATGCGCGCATGGTCACGACAAGCGGCCCGCACCACATGCGTGATACGAACCGCTTTCTATCAAACACGTATGAAGCTATGGTACCCAACGACCACATGCGCCTAGGACGAATCCCGCTGCGGCTACAGACCGAATCCAAAAATCGACGGCGGATGCGCGTTCGGTTCGGCGCCCTTAGTTTGCCGCCAGGATCGGGGCGGCAACCTGCTTCTTGCGGGACAGGACGCCGGGCATCCAAACGCCCTCGGCGACGTCGGCGATCTCCAGGCCCTTCTGGGCGGCCTCGGTGTCGCCCTCGAGCAGGATCTGGGAACCCTCCTCCATGATGTCGGTGAGGCACAAGACGATGCCGTCGGCGGCCTTCTCGGCCTGGTAGGCGCGCATGGCCTCGCGGATCTCGGGAATCATGCCGAGCGCACGGGACTTGTCGACCGTCTCGTACTGGCCGATGAGGAGCTTCTTGCCGGCGACCTCGAACATCTTGATGTCGTTGCCGACCATCTGCGCGGGAGTGAAGGAGCCGGACGGACGGGTGAGGAAGACCTCCATGCCGAACTTGACCGGATCGACGCCGAGCTGGTCGCCGAGCTTGGCCGCGATGGCCGCGTCGACGGCGGTGGCGGTGGGGCTCTTGAGCATGAGCGTGTCGGTCATCATGGCGGACAGCAGCAGCTTGGCCTGCGTGTCCGTGGGCTCAACGCCCAGGACCTCGAAGAGCTTGGCCACGATGGAGCAGGAAGAGCCCCAGGGCAGCGCCACGATATGCAGCGGAGCGGCAGTGGTGAAATCGCCGAAACGATGGTGATCGACGACGCCGAAGATGGTGGCGTTCTCAAGGCCGGCGACGGACTGGCCGGGCTCGTTGTGATCCGTGAGGATGACGAGCTGGGGCTCGGCACCCTCGGCAGCAGGCTCGATGGCGTCGATCAGCGTGGGCTGGGCCACGCCGGAGTCCTCGAGCAGCTTGGCGGACTCGGCCGGCAGCGGGCCCAGGCAGCAGGCGGTGTAGGTATTGCCCTGGTACTCAACCTGGTTGAGCAGCTGGGACAGGACGACGGTGGACATGATGGCGTCGTTGTCGGGGTTCTGGTGACCGAACACGAGGACGTTTGCCATGGGGTTCCTCCCTTGTTTGCGAATACATGGTTACAGCTATTGTAACGCGCATCGAACGCCGCCCATACCGACACGCGCAGCCCATCGACCCCATCGCACCCACGATCCCGGGGGAGCGGGACCGCCGCGCCCCAAACGATTCGCCAAGCTTCCCGCTTTCCCCGCCTTTTATATACAATTCATAGGGCCTCGCACCGCCACAGATTGGACCCCCATGCTCGCCGACTACCACGTGCACTCCGAATTCTCCGACGACTCCGTCTTTCCCGTGAACGACGTTTGCGCCCTCGCCATCGAGCGCGACATCGACGAGATCTGCTTCACCGACCATGTGGACTTTGGCGTGCGCCCCGATTGGGACGAATACCGCGCAGACCCCGGCTGCGCGCCCATCGTTGAAGGCCGGCCGTGCACCAACGTGAATTACGAACGCTATTTCCCGGCGATCGACGAGGCGCGCGACCGCTTTGCCCCCGAGCTCACCGTGAAGACGGGCATGGAATTCGGCGTGCAGACGCACACGATCGAGCGCTTCCACGATCTGTTCGAGCGTTTTTCGGGCAAGTGGGACTTCATCATCTTGTCCATCCACCAAGTGGGTAACCAGGAGTTCTGGAACGGCGCCTTCCAGCAGGGCCGTACGCAAGATGAGTACAACATGGGCTATTACGAGGAAGTTCTGCGCGTGGTGCAGCGCTTCGATGATTGGTCGGTGCTCGGTCACCTCGATCTCATCAAACGCTACGACCAGGTCGGCCCCTGGCCGGACGCGAACGCCCGCGACATCGTGGCCGAGATCCTGGAAGAGGCCATCAGACGTGGCAAGGGCATCGAGCTCAACACCTCATCCATCCGCTACGGCCTGTCCGACCTCACCCCGAGCGCCGAGCTGCTGCGCCTGTACCGCGATCTGGGAGGACGGATCCTCACGATCGGCAGCGACTCGCACAAGCCCGAGCACCTCGGCGCGCACATCCCCATGATGCGCGAGCGCCTGAAGGATATCGGCTTCACCGAGTTCTGCACCTTCCAGGGTATGGAGCCTATGTTCCACAGGCTGTAACGCGGACGCAGCGCGCCCCGGCGAAGCTCAGCCGCACGAGGGGCATTCGCCCGCATGCTCGCCCTGTCCAAACAGGGAGGCATTGCGCATCACGCGAATTGAGAACCCCTCCCCTCTCTTTTTTCTTTCCACTGCTCCGAATCGACCCTCCCTCCATCCAACTGAAGACCCCGTTCAACCCACTCCCGGAGTCCCCATGGCATCCCTGCTCCTCCCCATCATCTACCTCACCTTCATCTCGCTCGGTCTCCCCGACTCGCTGCTGGGCACGGCATGGCCCATCATGCACGTCGACCTCGGCGCGCCCGTGGCGGCGCAGAGCCTGATCTCGATCATCATCTCCTGCTGCACGATCGTCTCGTCGCTTTTCACCGCACGGTTGGTGAACCG
>JARIBW010000043.1 GCA_029264355.1 Collinsella sp.
CCCAGCTGTTGCTGCACCGCACCGCCCTGCTCGAGCGCATCCGCGAGCATTTCATCGAGGTGTATCGCGCCATCGCGCCTCACGAGGAGCCCGATGTCCGTTACCTCCCGAGTTTCGGCGAGCCCGCCTGCGGCCGCGAGGCGATCGCGGCCCAGTTCCTCGACGCGCTCGCCCGCCGCCGCGAAGATGAGCTCCGTCGCGGCTGCACACTCGTGGGCCCGCACCGCGACGAGGTGCTGTTCACCATCGACGGCCGTCCGGCCCGCGACTTCGGCAGTCAGGGCCAACAGCGCTCGATCGTGCTCGCATGGAAGATCGCCGAGGTTCAGGTGACGCGCGATATTCTCGGCAGATATCCGCTGCTGCTGCTCGATGACGTCATGAGCGAGCTCGACGCCGCCCGCCGCGATGCCATCGTGGGTTTCATCGCCGATGAGATCCAGACGGTGATAACCACCACGAACCTCGGCTACTTCGCAGACGACGTGCTCCAGCGTGCCAAGGTGGTCCGCATCGGCTCTTAACGAGCAATTGGGGACGGGTACAAATTGAGCATCAATGTGCAATTCGTACCTGTGCAATTCGTACCCGTCCCCAATTGAGCGGTTGCACGAACTGAGGGGAAGAGAGGAAAGCGACATGGGGAAAGTGACTGAGAAAGGGCGCCTCAGGGCGACCGCCGGGCTCGGCGAGTTCATCAGCTCCGAGAGGATGCGCCTGTTCGACGGCGCCACCCCCGAACGCCAAGCGCAGTTCCGCAAGGCCGAGCGCCGCCATGTCGTCTTCCAAGCGTGGAACAAGGTGTGCGGCGGCACGCGCGAGGGCAGGCACGTCACGGGGCTGCATTACGTGGCCGAGCGCGACGAGCTCATCGTCTACACCGACGGCGCTTCCTGGACCCAGGAGCTCACCATGATGAGGGAGATCATCCGCGCCCGTATGGACGCGTGCGGCGGCGCCGTCGCCAACATCGTGGTCAAGACCACCCGCCCCGGCTTTGCCAAGGGCCCTCGGGGGTAGCGCCCGCATCGCAAATCCCCGCAAACGGCGTCTCAGGGGCTTGTAGAGGTATTCGGTACCTCAACCCTCGAGCATTTTCACCGCACTCCCATGCGATAAACTGTAAAGGTTAGCCATACTTCGCAATACAAAGGGAGAACTACGTGGCGAATAAGAACGAATACGGCGGAAGCGAGATCAAGGTCCTCGAGGGCCTTGAGGCCGTTCGCGTCCGCCCCGGCATGTACATCGGCTCCACGAGCTCGACCGGCCTGCATCACCTGGTGTGGGAGATCGTCGACAACTCGGTCGACGAGGCCATGGCCGGCTTCTGCTCCAAGATCGAGGTCACGGTCCATCCCGACAACTCGATCACCGTCGTGGACAACGGCCGCGGCATCCCGGTGGACAAGCACCCCGTCAAGAAGATCCCCACCCTCGAGGTCGTCATGACGATCCTCCACGCCGGCGGCAAGTTCGACAATTCGGCCTACAAGGTCTCCGGCGGCTTGCACGGCGTGGGCGTGTCCGTCGTCAACGCGCTCTCCAAGAAGATGAACGTCCAGGTCCGCCGCGACGGCAAGGTCTACGAGATGGAGTTCTCCCGCGGTAAGACCACCCAGAAGATGAGGGAGATCGGAACTTCCAAGTCGACGGGCACCACCGTCACCTTCTGGCCGGATGAGGAGATATTCGAGACCACCGTCTACGATTTCGACACCCTGCACGACCGCTTGCAGCAGACGGCGTTCCTGAACAAGAACCTCAAGATCGTCCTGCGCGACGAGCGCGAGCTCGCCCCTCGTGTCGAGGAGTTCTGCTACGCCGGCGGCATCATCGACTTCGTCAAATTCCTGAACGAGGGCAAGACCGTGCCCGACGGCCTCAAGCGCCCGATCTATCTGTCCGGCGCGTCCGAGGAGGGCGCCCCGGTGGAAAAGACCGGAGAGGTCGAGGTGGCCATCCAGTGGAACACCTCCTACTCCGAGAACGTGGTCTCCTTTGCCAACGACATCCGCACCATCGAGGGCGGTATGCACATGGAGGGTTTCCGCACCGCCCTCACCAGCGTGATCAACGATTACGCGCGCAAGAACAACATCCTGAAGGAGAAAGACGGCAACCTCACGGGCGATGACATCCGCGAGGGCCTCACCGCCGTCGTGTCCGTCAAGCTCGCCGACCCGCAGTTCGAGGGCCAGACCAAGGCAAAGCTCGGCAGCTCCTTCATGCGCACCCTCACCCGCAAGGTGGTCTCCGAGGGTCTGACCGACTACCTCGAGGAGCATCCCAAGCAGGCCCGCGAGATCATCAAGAAGGCCCAGCAGGCGAGCAAGGCGCGCAACGCGGCCCGCAAGGCGCGCGAGGCGACCCGCCGCAAATCGCTGCTGGAGACCGCGAGCCTGCCCGGCAAGCTCGCCGACTGCTCGGTGCGCGACGCCGAGATGACCGAGCTCTTCATCGTGGAGGGCGACTCGGCAGGCGGTTCGGCCAAGGACGGCCGTCGCCGAGACATCCAGGCGATCCTGCCCCTGCGCGGTAAGATCTTGAACGTCGAGCGCGTGGGCGATCACCGTGCCTTCTCCTCCGAGACCATCCAGTCCCTCATCACCGCCATCGGCTGCGGTGTGACGACCGGCAACGGCGACGGTGGGGACTTCGACATCACCAAGGCCCGCTACCACAAGATCATCATCATGACGGACGCCGACGTCGACGGCGCGCACATCCGCATCCTGCTGTTGACCTTCTTCTACAAGTACATGCGCCCGCTCATCGACGCCGGCTATGTGTACGTGGCCTGCCCGCCGATTTTCGGCATCAAGGTGCGCAACAAGATCCACTACGTCTACCCCAACGGCCGCCAGTCCGAGGACGAGATCCTGCGCGACTCCATCGCGGCACTCGGCCTCAACCCCGACGAGCCCGAGGACGAGCAGTCCAACGGCAAGGTCACCAAGAAGCGCAAGGGCTACACCGTCCAGCGCTACAAGGGCCTGGGCGAGATGGACCCCAAACAGCTGGCCAGCACCACCATGGACCCCAAGACCCGCATTCTGCAGCGCGTGACCATCGAGGACGCCGTCGTGGCCGACCGCGCCGTCCGCGAGCTCATGGGCTCCGAGGTCGGGTATCGCCGCGAGTACATCGAGAAGCACGCGCACGACGCTCGCTTCCTGGACGCCTAAGGAGAACACGTGGCTGACGATATGAACAACGACGAGCTCGAGCAGGGCGGGGCATCCGAAGGTATGCCCGAGGATCTCAAGCGCCTGCTCGCCCGTGCCAACGAGGATGACGCCTCCGGCTACGACCCGGATGCCGAGTCCGACGAGGATGAGGATGACGACGAGGAACTCGAGGAGAGCTTCGGCGCCAATGACCGCGGCGAGGACGCCGGCACGGATGTGAATGGCGGATCGCTGCAGGTCAGCGAGTTCGGCAAGGAGATGAAGCAGTCCTTCATCGAGTACTCGATGTCGGTCATCACCGCCCGCGCCCTGCCGGACGTCCGCGACGGTCTCAAGCCGGTCCACCGCCGTATCCTGTACGCAATGAACGAGAGCGGCATCTTCCCCAACCGCCCGCACAAGAAGTCCGCCTGGACGGTCGGCGAAGTCATCGGTAAGTACCACCCCCACGGCGACTCCGCGGTCTACGACACCATGGTCCGCCTCGCCCAGTGGTTCTCCATGCGCACCCCGCTCATCGACGGACACGGCAACTTCGGAAATATCGACGGCGACGGCGCCGCGGCCATGCGTTACACCGAGTCCCGTCTGGCAAAGCCCGCCATGGAGCTCCTGCGCGACCTGCAGAAGGACACCGTCGACTGGCAGCCCAACTACGACGAGTCCCTCGCCGAGCCCACGGCGCTGCCCGCCCGTTTCCCCAACCTGCTGGTGAACGGCTCCCAGGGCATCGCGGTCGGCATGGCCACCAACATCGCCCCCCACAACATGGGCGAGGCCGTCGAGGCCACCTGCTACCTCATCGATCATCCCGATGCGACGGTCGACGAGCTCATGCAGATCATGCCCGGCCCCGACTTCCCCACCGGCGCCCTTATCATGGGCACCGACGGCATCCGCCAGTCCTACGAGACCGGCCGAGGCTCCATCACCGTGCGCGCCAAGGCGCATGTCGAGTCCACCAAGACGGGCCGCAACCGACTGGTGTTCACCGAGATCCCGTACATGGTGAACAAGGGCACCCTGCAAGAGAAGATCGCGAGCCTCGTGAATGAGAAGCGCATCGAGGGAATCTCCGACATGCGCGACGAGTCCACCCAGAAGGGCCTGCGTCTCGTCATCGAGCTCAAGAAGGGCGTCATCCCCCAGGTCGTCCTCAACAACCTGTACAAGTACACCTCGCTGCAGACCACCTTCGGCGCGAACAACCTCGCCCTGGTCAATGGCATTCCCAAGCGCCTGTCCCTGCGCGAGATGCTGCAGCACTACATCGACCACCAGGTCGACGTGGTGACTCGCCGCACTCGCTTCGACCTCAAGAAGGCCCAGGCCCGCGCGCACATCCTCGAGGGCTACCTCATGGCCCTCGATCACATCGACGAGGTCATCTCCATCATCCGTTCCTCGCAGACGGACGCCGAGGCCAGCGCTCGCCTCATCGAGCGCTTCGGGTTCAGCCCCGAGCAGACCACGGCCATCCTCGAGATGAAGCTCCGCCGCCTCACCGGCTTGGAGCGCGACAAGATCGAGGAGGAGCTCGAGGGCCTGCGACGCGCGATTGCCTACTACGAGGACCTGCTCGCGCATGAGGACAAGATCCTCGGGGTGATCAAGGAGGAGATGCGCGAAATCGCCCGCAAGTTCGGCGACAAGCGCCGCACCGAGATCACCCACGCCGAGAAGGACCTCGACGTCGAGGACCTCATCGCCGACGAGGACATGGTCGTCACCATCACCCACACCGGCTACGTGAAGCGCATCCCGGTGGCCGCCTACCGCGCCCAGAAGCGCGGCGGCAAGGGCGTCTCCGGTGTGAGCCTCAAGGAAGACGACGTCATCGACGAGATGTTCATCGCCAGCACCCATGAGTACGTGCTGTTCTTCTCCACCAAGGGCAAGGTGTACCGCCTCAAGGTGCACGAGCTGCCCGTGGGTACCCGCCAGGCCCGCGGCACCGCGATCGTGAACCTGCTGCCGTTCGAGGATGGCGAGAAGATCGCCTCGGTGATCTCCTGCCGCGAGTTCCCCGAGGACGAGTACCTCATGTTCGCCACCGCCAGCGGCATGGTCAAGAAGACGGCCATGGCCGCCTACGACCGTTCCCGCCGCGACGGCATCATCGCCATCAACATCAAGACCGGCGACCGCCTGCTGGACGTGCGTCGCGTGAAGGCGGGCGACAAGATCATCATGGCCACCACCGCCGGCAAGGCCATCATGTTCTCCGAAGACCAGGTCCGCGCCACCGGTCGTGACACGAGCGGTGTCCGCGGCATCACCATGAAGGGCGATGCCGAGGTCCTGGGCATGGAGATCACCAACGGCCGTGGCGAGCTGTTCGTGGTGACCGAGCGCGGCTACGGCAAGCGCACCCCGGTTGCCGACTACCCGGAGCAGAACCGCGGCGGTCAGGGTGTGTACACGATCCAGATGACCGAGCGCAAGGGCGCCCTCGCCGCCATGAAGGTGGTGGGCCCGCAGCACGAGCTGTTCATCATCACCGAAGGGGCCACGGTCATCCGCGTCAAGACCACCGAGATCTCCCAGACCGGTCGCGCCACCCAGGGCGTGAAGATGATGAGCGTGGGCGACAACGACCGCGTCACCGCCGTGGCGCGCATGACGAGCGCCAAGAAGAAGGCCAAGGCACCCGCCGTGGCCGAGGGCCAGGAATCGCTCGACCTCCTCGCTGCCGGTGCCATGGAGGCCTCAAACGACGAGGACCACGTGGACATCGGGTCTGGAGACGAGGCGCTGGAGGACTTGCTCGAGGAGTAGAGGGCTTCTCGAGTCGATCGCCTCGCTCGATAGGGCTCCATTTCATGGCCCCCGCGTTTCAACATGGGGGCCATCTGCCAAAAAGGCGGCTTCGATCCAATGGTCGAAGCCGCCTTTTCGTGTCGGGGCACAGACCGCCCCGCGGGTATAAGGGTGGAACCGGGCTGCATGCCGCGGTTCGGTATGCTCGGGGGACGTGTGACGATGTGCGACGATCGGCAAGATAACTTGGCTGGCCAGCAGTGTGCAGCCGCTTTGCGTGCGGATGTTTTGCCGCTCGAGGAGCAGGTCCAGCTTCTCGCAGGCGCGTCGCACTGGAAAACGCTCGCCCTTCCAGATGCTGGCCTCCCCAGCCTGTTTCTCTCCGACGGGCCCCATGGCCTGCGCAAGCAAGAGGGCGCGGAGGATTGCATGGGCATCGCTGAGAGTCGTCCGGCAACATGCTTTCCAACCGCCTCCGCACTTGCGTGCTCTTTCGATCCGGAGTTGGTCGAGCGGGTTGGCGCCGCGATCGGCGAGGAAGCTCGCCGCCAGGGCGTCGACGTGGTACTGGGCCCGGGAGTGAACATCAAGCGCCATCCATTGTGCGGTCGCAATTTCGAGTACTTCAGCGAGGATCCGGTTGTTTCGGGCGAGCTTGGGGCCGCCATGGTGCGCGGGATCCAAAGCCGCGGTGTCGGCGCGTGTCTCAAGCATTTTGCCGCCAACAGTCAGGAGCACGCGCGCATGGTGTCGGACTCCGTGATCGACGAGCGAACATTGCGCGAGCTATACCTCGCGCCGTTCGAGCACGTGGTTCGGCATGCCCGCCCATGGAGCGTGATGACGGCGTACAACAAGTTGAACGGCATCTACTGCTCCGAGCATGAATGGCTGTTGCGTGAGGTCCTGCGTGGCGAGTGGGGCTTCGACGGCGCGGTTGCCAGCGACTGGGGTGCAATGAGTTCGAGCTCGGCGTCGGTTCGCGCCGGCCTCGACCTGTGCATGCCCGGCCCACGTCCAGACCACGCCCGTGCGCTCCTCGCGGCGGTTCGGTCGGGGGATTTGGGAGAAGACTGCGTAACGGAGGCAGTTTCTCGTATCGAACGCCTCGCGCGTCGAGCCGAATTGGGCCACGTGCCCGTGTCCGGGTCCGCTGCGCCTGGGGACTCCTCGCTTGTCGCCATCACGGACTCTTTCGGGCCTTTCGTTTCAGATGAGGACTTTTACCGCGCGCATGCGGATTTGGCCCGCGAGGCGGCGGCGCAAAGCGCGGTCCTTCTCAAGAACGACGGCGTGCTCCCCTTGAATCCGGATGCGAAGGTGGCGGTGATCGGTGCGTTCGCCCGGATGCCGAGATACCAGGGCTCAGGTTCGTCGCGCATCAATCCGAAGATCATCGATAACATCTGGTACCGCCTCGAGCAGCGTGGTGTGGCCGCTGCGTATGCGGACGGCTACGACCCCATGACGGGCGATGCCGATGAGAGCCAGCTGCTCGAAGCCGAGACGCTCGCCGCCCAATCGGATGTTGCGGTGGTGG
>JARIBW010000048.1 GCA_029264355.1 Collinsella sp.
CGTCGAAGGATTGTCGCCCGAGACGGTCAGGGCCTACGGGCAGCATTTGGAAGCGTACGCCGCCTGGTGCGAATCGCACGCCCTCGACGGTCTCGATCCTTCATCTCGGGACTTGAGGTCGTATCTCGCCGAGTTTCGCCTCGAGGGCCGTGCCCCGAGTACGGTTGCCGCCCATCTTTCGGCGCTCCGATCGTTCTTCCGCTGGTTGGAGCACTCGGGGCGGCGTGCCGGGGCGGTTCCGCTGGCGATGGTCGCGCCAAGGCAAAGCAGGGATCTTCCCCACGTGCTGACCGCGCACGAGCTCGCGGCCCTGCTCGATGCGCCCGATCTTTCATGCCCCGCCGGTTTGAGGGATGCCGCCATGCTCGAGCTCTTCATCGCCACGGGTGCCCGAATTTCCGAGCTCGCCCGACTCGAGCTCGATGATGTCCGCGCGGACGAGAGGCAAGTGCGTCTTTTGGGCAAGGGCGCCAAGGAGCGCATCGTACCGCTGTATGCGCGGGCGATCGAGGTCTACGGTGCTTATCTCGAGAAGGGAAGGCCGGAGCTGCTGCGAATCTCGTCGCCCGGCGGCGGGGTGCGCCGAGAGGTGTTCGTCTCCGATCGGGGGAGGCCGATGGGCAGCGATGCCCTGCGATATCGCTTCGACGTACTGAAACGCAGGGCCGGTGTCTCTTCCGACATCACGCCCCATGCGATGCGCCATACGTTTGCGACCGAGTTGCTGGGAGGGGGAGCAGATCTCCGCAGCGTGCAGGAGCTTCTCGGACATGCGAGCCTGTCGACGACCCAGATCTACACGCACTTGACGCCGGATCGCCTCAAATCCGCCGTCGCACGTGCCCATCCTCGTGGATAGAGTTTGTGGAGTCTTGGCAACATCTGCGTGACCTGCTACTATTCATCAGGTTGCGAACACGCAACATTCCATCACACACGCACGGCTACACGCCGGCCGCGGTGCTCGAGCTAAGGTAGCACAGGCTCGGGTGGTCGGGGTGGTTGACACCGTGCGAAAGAAAAACCGGGAGGTAAACATGGCTACCAAGATCAACATCCGCACCCTTCTCGAGGCTGGCTGCCACTTCGGTCATCAGACCCGCCGCTGGAACCCCAAGATGAAGCCGTTCATCTTCGGTGAGCGCAACAACATCTACATCCTCGACCTCAAGCAGACCATCGTCGAGGCCGACAAGGCCTACACCTTCCTGAAGGAGACCGCTGCCAAGGGTGGCAAGGTCCTCTTCGTCGGCACCAAGAAGCAGGCTCAGGAGGCCGTGAAGGCCGCCGCCGAGCGTGCCGGCATGCCCTACATCAACCAGCGCTGGCTCGGCGGTATGCTCACCAACTTCGTGACCATCCGCTCCCGCATGAACCGCCTCGAGGAGCTCGAGGGCATGGTCGCCGATGGCTCCATGGCCCTGCGCGGCAAGAAGGAGCAGGCCGTCCTGGGTAAGGAGCTCGCCAAGCTTCAGGCCAACCTCGGTGGTGCCCGCGAGCTCAAGAGCACTCCGGCCGCCCTCTTCGTCATCGATACCAAGCGCGAGGAGAACGCCATCAAGGAGGCCCAGCGCCTCGGCATCCCGGTGGTCGCCCTCATCGACACCAACTCCGATCCCGACGTCGTCGATTTCGGCATCCCCTGCAACGACGACGCCATCTCTGCGATCCAGCTCATGAGCGAGCTGTTCGCCGATGCCTGCCTCGCCGGTTCCGGCAAGGAGCAGATCTCCGAGGCCGAGATGGCCGGCGAGACTGCCGCCACCGAGGCCGCTGCCGAGTAGGCAACCGTACCCCGTTAGGTAACTTCCCTCGAAAGGAACGAACATGGCTCAGATCACCGCCGCTATGGTCAAGGAGCTCCGCGAGATGACCGACTCTCCGATGATGGAGTGCAAGAAGGCTCTCGTTCAGGCCGAGGGCGATATGGACGCCGCTGTCGACATCCTCCGCAAGAACGGTCTCGCCGCCGCAGCCAAGAAGGCCGGTCGCGATACCAACGAGGGCGCTGTCGCCGCTTTCATCTCCGAGGACGGCACCAAGGGCGCTCTTGCCGAGATCGCCTGCGAGACCGACTTCGTCGCCTCCAACCCCAAGTTCACCGGTTTTGCCGCCGAAGTCGCCAAGGTCGTTTGCGATAACGAGCCCGCCGATGTCGACGCCCTCATGGCCTGCGACATGAATGGCGAGACCGTCGAGGCCGCCCTCACCGAGATGATTCACGTCATCGGTGAGAACATGAAGGTCTCCCGCACCACCGTTCGCAAGCCCGCTGCCGGTGGCGTTGCCTCCTACATCCACATGGGTGGCAAGATCGGCGTCCTCGTCGAGTTCTCCTTTGAGAAGCCCGAGACCGCTACCGCCGAGTCCTTCAAGGCCTTCGCTCATGACGTGGCCATGCAGGTCGCCGCTACCGCTCCCATCGCAGCCGTCCGCGAGGACGTGGCTCAGGACGTCATCGATCACGAGGTCGAGATCTACAAGGCCCAGGCTGCCGAGTCCGGCAAGCCCGAGGCCATCCAGGAGAAGATGGCCGTCGGCCGTCTCGAGAAGTTCTTCAAGGGCATCGTCCTGAACGAGCAGGAGTTCATCAAGGATTCCAGCCTCACCATCAAGGCTTATGCCGAGAAGGTCTCCAAGGAGCTCGGTGACACCGTCAAGGTCGTCGCCTTCGATCGTCTGGTTTGCGGCGAGTAATTTCGCAATGAGCTAGTTTACGCAGGTCGTGGGAATACTCCCGCGGCCTGCTTTTTCATGTGCCGCCAAGCGAGGGCGACGCGTGTTATCCAATCCTGCTAGAATGGGAACAATTCCGTACTAAGGAGGCATCCTTGTCCGATTACCAGTACAAACGCGTTCTTCTCAAGATTTCCGGTGAGGCGCTGATGGGTAGCGCCGATTACGGTATCGACCCCTCCGTCGTCAAGCGAATGGCCGATCAGGTCAAGCAGCTGCATGACGAGGGCATCGAGGTCGCCGTCGTCGTCGGCGGCGGCAACATCTTCCGTGGTGTCGCCGGTTCCGCCAAGGGCATGGAGCGCGCCCAGGCTGACTACATGGGCATGCTCGCTACCGTCATGAACGCGCTCGCCTTGCAGGACGCCATCGAGCGCATCGATTGTCCCTGCCGCGTCATGAGCGGCATCCAGATGAACGAGGTCTGCGAACCCTACATCCGTCGTCGCGCGATGCGCAGCCTCGAGAAGGGCGATGTCGTCATCTTCGCCGCGGGTTCGGGTAACCCCTACTTCACCACCGACACCGCGGCCGCCTTGCGCGCCTGTGAGATCGGTGCCGACTGCCTGCTCAAGGCCACTAAGGTCGACGGCGTGTACGATATGGACCCCGTCAAGAACGAGGATGCCGTTCGTTTCGAGAGCATCAGCTATCATGAGGTGCTCGTTCGTGGCCTGCAGGTCATGGATTCCACCGCTACCGCCCTGTGCCAGGACAACCACATGCCCATCATCGTCCTCAACATCGATGGGGATGACAACATCAAGCGCGCTCTGGCAGGCGAGCCGGTCGGCACCGTCGTCATGGAGGAGGAGTAAGTCATGTCCGACATCCGCGAGAACATGGACAAGTCCATCGATAGCCTGAAGCACAACTTCGCCAAGGTCCGCACCGGCCGCGCCAACGCCAACGTGCTGTCCGATATCACGGTCGATTACTACGGTGTGGCCACCCCGATCACGCAGGTCGCGGCCATCAAGGTCCCTGAAGCCCATATGCTCGTTATCGAGCCTTGGGACAAGGCCCTCGTCAACGCGATCGTCAAGGCTGTCACCGCCTCCGACCTCGGCATCACCCCGAACTCCGACGGCATCGTCGTGCGCCTGCCTTTCCCGGCCCCCACGGAGGAGCGCCGTCGCGAGCTCGTCAAGGAGTGCCGAGAGCTCGCCGAGCACGCAAAGATCGCCATTCGCAACACCCGTCGCGACGCCAACAACAAGCTTGAGCGCGATGAGGAGCTCACCGAGGACGATGTCCGTCGCGAGCAGGCCAAGGTGCAGAAGGCGACCGATGAATACGTCGCCCGTGTCGAGGAGCTTCTTAAGGCCAAAGAGGCCGAGGTCATGGAGATCTAGTCATGAACTATGACATCGAAAAGCTCAACGAATTTTTCGCCGAGCATCCCGATGACATCTCCATCGCAGATATCGATATGGCGCGCATTCCGCGCCATATCTCCTGCATCATGGACGGTAACGGTCGCTGGGCGACGTCTCGGGGCCTCGGTAGGGGAGAGGGCCATAAGGCCGGAATCGTCGCGCTGCAAGACGTCATCACCGCCTGTGTTCGCTTGGGCGTCGACGTCCTGTCCGCTTACGCCTTTTCCACGGAGAACTGGAATCGCCCTCAGGCCGAGGTCGATCTGCTCATGTATCTCTTTGCAAAGACGTTCGTCGATGAGTTGCCGTTGCTCAAGCGCGAGAATGTCCGCGTGAGGTTTCTCGGGGACATCTCCGCGCTTCCCAAAAAGACGCGCGACGTGTTTGAGCGCGGTCTCGCCGAGACTGAGGGTCATACGGGCATGACTCTCGCCCTCGCTGTCAATTACGGCGGACGTGCCGAGATCACCCGTGCCGTCAAGCATATCGCCGGGGCCGTCTCGGCCGGCGAGATCGCGGTCGATCAGATCGACGATGCCCTCGTCGCCGACCATCTCTATACGGCGGGCCTGCCCGATCCCGAGCTCGTCATCCGCACCTCGGGTGAACTGCGCGTCTCGAACTACCTACTGTGGCAGATCGCATATTCCGAGTTTTTTATCACCGATACGTATTGGCCCGATTTCGATCGATGGGGGCTCGTCCGCGCCATCTCCTCGTTCCAGGGTCGTGACCGCCGATTCGGCGGCCTATCCCGAGCCTAGGGCCGGGGGTCTCAAGGAGTTCATCTTGGATTCTAAGGAAACAACCTCTAAAGCTACGGCGACCGAGCAATCCGGCGGTCGCCTTCATTCGTTTATGGTGCGAGCTGGAGCGGGTATCGTGTATGCGGCCCTCTTCATCGGGTCGTTGATATTGGGAGTTGTGCCCACCGCGGCCTTCACCTCGATCATGTCGGTGCTGTGCTGCTATGAGTTTTACCGCATGATGCGACTTGACGGTAAGGTCCCCAATGAATTTGTGGGACTCGTCGCCTCGGTTCTCTTCCCGCTGTCCGTCCTTGTCGATCCCGTTTGGCTCACGGTCATCAATTTCCTGCTCGTGTTGCTTTTGGGCTTGTGGTATGTGCAAAACCCCCGCACGCGCATCTCCGATGTTGCGGTGACGGCTTTTGGCGCCATCTACACCGGTTACATGCTTTCCGCCATCGTCTTGCTCCGTCAGGCTGCTCCCCATTGGGAGGGTGCGCTGCTGTCCATCGGCGTCTGCGCCTCGCTGTGGCTTTCCGATTCCTTTGCCTATATCGTTGGAAGCCGTTTCGGCAAGCACAAAATGGTCCCCAAGATTTCCCCCAAGAAGAGTTGGGAGGGCTTTTTCGGCGGCCTTTTGGGTTCCGTCGCCGTGTGGCTCATCATTTGGCGCACGGGTCTGTATGAGATCGACCTTTGGTTCTCCGTTTTCTGCGGCGTCGTCGTGTCCGTCATGGGCGTGTTTGGCGATCTGCTCGAGAGCCGCATCAAGCGAGGTGTCGGCGTCAAGGATTCGGGCGACCTTATTCCCGGCCACGGCGGCATGCTCGATCGATCCGACTCTTTGATCGTCGGCGTCATCACCGCGTATCTCATGCTTCACCTTGGGGGTGTCCTGTAATGGCCGTCATCGACATGCCTGCGCGCACGCGCGTGGCCATCCTCGGTTGCACGGGTTCTATCGGCACGCAGGCGCTCGATGTCTGCCGGCAGCACGCCGATAGACTCGAGGTCGTCGCGCTGAGCGCCCATTCGCGCACTGAGGACCTGGTCCATTTTGCGCGCGAGTACGGTGCGCGGCATGTGGCGGTCACGTCCGAGGGGCATTGTGGGGACGCGGTCCTCTCAGAACTGCCTGCGACGTGTTCGTTGCATACCGGCCCTCGTGCCGCCGAGGAGCTCGCAGAGCTCGAGGATGTCGACGTCGTCCTCGTCGCCATCGTGGGGGCCGCCGGGCTTTCCGCCAGCCATGCCGTTCTCAAGAGCGGTAAACGGTTGGCCCTCGCAAACAAGGAGTCCCTGGTCGTCGGTGGCGATTTGTTGATGCCCATGGTCCAGCCGGGCCAGATGCTCCCGGTTGATTCGGAGCACGGGGCCATCTTCCAGTGCCTGCTCGGTGAAGACGCGCGCGAGGCTCATTGTATCTGGCTCACATGTTCGGGCGGTCCTTTTTACGGGCGCACGCTCCAGGAGCTCGCCGATGTGACCCGTTGCGACGCCCTGGCGCACCCTACGTGGAATATGGGCGCCAAGATCACGATCGACTCTGCCACCCTCATGAACAAGGGCCTCGAGCGTATCGAGGCCATGCACCTGATCGGCATGGACATCGATCGCATCAACGTGCTCATCCAGCGTGAGTCCAAGATCCATTCCATGGTCGAATTCGAGGACGGCTCTGTCTTGGCGCATCTTGGCGCCTCCGACATGCGTATTCCCATTCAGTATGCGTTTTCCTACCCTGAGCGTTGGTCTACGCCCGCCCCGCGCGTCGATTTCCGTCAAATCGCGCAGCTTACGTTCGGCGCGCCGGATATGGAATCCTTCCGCTGCCTCAAGCTCGCCGAAATCGCCGGCAAACAGGGGGGTACGCTCCCGTGTGTGCTGAACGCGGCGAACGAGGTCGCCGTCGACGCGTTCCTGCATGATGCCTGCACGTTCACCGGCATCGCCGATGTCGTCGAATCGTGCATGGATGCGCACGACAGTCAAAGTGTCGAGTCATTCGAGCAGCTGGCCGATGTCGACACCTGGGCTCGTGAGCGCGCACGGGGCATCATCTCGTCCCGCTTCTGATGAGTTTGGATCTTATGGACGCTGTATTTGGATTTCTCGGCCCCATCTTTTGGGGCCTTCTGCTTCTGTCGGTCCTCGTGTTCGTGCATGAGGGCGGACACTTCCTCGCCGCGCGGGCGTGCGGTGTTCGCGTGCTGGAGTTCTTCCTCGGCATGCCCTGCCGCTTCAACATCCACCACGTGTCAAAGCGCATCGGCACGAAGTTCGGCGTGACCCCGATCCTTCTCGGCGGATATGCCGAGATTTGCGGCATGGATCCGACCGAAGTTCCCTGCGCCCCGCAGGTCCTCTCGTGCATCCATCGCCACGGAACCGTCGAGCTCGAGGCTGTGGCCGAGGAGCTCGGCCTGTCTTTGGATGACGTCCAGGATGCCTGCTCGCTGCTCTATGGGTGGGGTTCCGTCGTTCCCGTCGAGGTGGATTCCGAGGACGGCGACAAGTCCCATGCCGGCGAGTTCCCGCGGGTGTTTGCCGCGGTCTCCCGAGATCGATCCGGCAATACGGTCTACGATGGGCGTTCCTTTGACCGCGACGGTGCCACGGAAGAGGGCGATCCCTGGGTTCCACCGATGACCGATGCGGAATTCTTCGAGCTCGAGCGTTCGCATACCTATATCGGCAAGGGTTTTTGGGGACGGGCCTTCATGCTCGTGGCGGGCATCGCCGTAAACATCCTGACCGGTTTTCTACTCGTGATCGCGGTCTATTCCGCTCTTGGCATCTCAGCTCCGATGGACCTCAACGTTTTGGGCGATATCGTCGTCGACTCCCCCGCCCAGGCGGCCGGGCTTCAGAAGGGCGATCGCGTCCTTTCCGTCAACGGCGAGCCCGTCTCTTCCTGGTTGGAGTTGACGGGCGCATTGGATGCCACGGGCAAGAAGGATGCGGTCGAGCTCGAGATGTGGCGACCGACCGATCAAAGCGATGCGTTCGAACGTCTTCCGGTTGACGGTCATCCGAAGTCAGACGCTTGGATGCGCGACAACGGCACGTTCATGAGCATCGAGGCCTCCTTCGATTCCGATGGGATGCTGGGCATCAACGCGCCTGTAAAGGTGGTCCGCCTTAACCCGATGCAGTCTTGCCAGGTCGCCATCGACAACATCGTCACCACGGCGCAGTCCGTCGGCAGCCTGCTCAACCCGCGCCACACGATGGAGGTGCTCGACAACTCCACGTCCGTGGTGGGCATTTCAGTGATGTCGGCCCAGGCGGCCGCGGCGGGGCCCGCGTCGTTCCTCAACCTGGCGGCGCTCATCTCGTTCTCCCTGGGCTTTATGAACCTGCTGCCCATTCCGCCCCTCGACGGCGGCAAGCTGCTGATCGAGGCGATCCAAGCGCTCATGCGCCGAAAGGTCCCGGTCAAGGTCCAGACGGTTATCTCCATGATCGGCATCGGGCTGTTCGGGCTGCTGTTCGTGTATATGTTGGGTTCGGATATCCTCCGCTTCTTCTAGCGGCCGTATTGAAAGGGGAGTGCCATGCAAGGCCTCGCTCGAGAGCGCACACGTCGCGTCATGGTCGGTTCCGTGCCGATCGGCGGCGGGTCGCCGGTCGTTGTGCAGTCGATGACCTGCACGCCCACCGTTGATGCTGAAGCTACGCTTGCGCAGGTCAGCGCACTGGCCGATGCGGGATGCGACCTTGTCCGGGTCACCGTCGCCTCGAAAGAGGCCCTCGAGCCGTTCGCGCGCATTTGCCGCGAGGCCCCTGTCCCGATCGTGGCCGACATTCATTTCGATTACCGTCTCGCAATCGGCGCAGTTCGGGCCGGCGCCGCCAAGCTGCGTATCAACCCTGGAAATATCGGTGATTGGGAGCGCGTCGACGCCGTGATAGACGCGGCCGGCGAGGCGGGCGCGGCCATCCGCATCGGAGTCAATGCGGGCTCGCTCGACAAGCGCATCGCCGCGCGTGATGACCTCACGCAGCCGGAGAAGCTCGTCGCCTCGTCCCTCGAGTTCGTCGAGCATTTCGAGAAGCGAGGCTTCGGCGACATCGTACTGTCTGCCAAGGCGCATAGCGTGCCGACCACGATCGAGACTTATCGCGCGCTTTCACGCGAACTACCCCACGTCCCGCTGCATCTCGGCGTGACCGAGGCTGGCACCGTTCAACAAGGCACGATCAAGAGCTCCGTGGGGCTCGGAGTGCTGCTCGCTGAGGGTATCGGCGACACGATGCGTGTGAGTCTCACGGCCGACCCCATCGAGGAGCCGCCGGTGTGCTGGGGCATTCTGCAGGCGCTCGGTCTGCGTCGTCGCGGTCCGGAGCTTGTGAGCTGTCCCACGTGCGGCCGTACGCAGGTGGACCTCATCGGCCTGGCGGAAGAGGTGGGGGAGAGACTCAAAGGTTGCTCCAAGCCCATTTCGGTCGCCGTCATGGGCTGCGTGGTCAACGGCCCCGGTGAGGCGAGCGATGCCGATGTGGGCGTCGCCTGCGGTCGGGGTGTCGGCATGGTGTTTCGCCATGGCGAGGTCATACGCAAAGTGCCCGAGGAGCAGATCGTGGACGCGCTCATGGAGGAAATCGACAAGTTGTAACGTCCGGTCGCCCCGCAGCGGACATGGCCCCCTCCCGGGGGCCGTGCGCGAGCATGCCCGCGCCGGGGTGCGCGCCCGATCGGCGGCATTTCGAGATTTGCTTGCACAACCTGGTATTATCGAATCGTTTGACTGAACTGGATTTTTAGGAGGTCGCTGTGTCTAAGACCCGCGCGATGAAAATGTCCAACCTGTACGCCCCCACGCTCAAAGAGGACCCTGCGGAGGCGGAGCTCGCGAGCCATCGGCTCATGTTGCGTGCCGGCATGATCCGCAAGCAGGCCGCGGGCCTTTATAGCTATCTGCCCCTTGCGTGGCGCTCCCTGCGCAAGATCGAGGACATCATCCGCGATGAGATGGATGCGGCCGGTGCGCAGGAGCTGCGCATGCCCATCATGATCGATGCCCAGATGTGGCGCGAGTCCGGTCGTTACAGCGCATACGGCCCCGAACTCATGCGCATCTCCGATCGCCATGAGCGCGAATTCGTCCTCGGCCCCACGCATGAGGAGTCCGTCACCGATCTCATCAAGAATGAGCTCAAGAGCTATAAGCAGCTTCCCGTCAACCTGTACCAGATCCAGGACAAGTTCCGCGACGAGGTGCGCCCTCGCTTCGGTCTTATGCGCGGCCGCGAGTTCATCATGAAGGACGGCTATTCCTTCAGCGCCACGCAGGAGTCGCTGCAGGAGGTCTACGACGAAATGAAACAGGCCTATGCGAACGTCTGCGAGCGCTGCGGTCTTAAGGCCCTCCCCGTCGTGGCGGACTCCGGCCAGATCGGCGGCGACACCTCCGTCGAGTTCATGGCTCTCGCCGACGCCGGCGAGGCCGCGCTCGTGTACTGCGACGCCTGCAGTTACGCCGCGGATGACGAGGCCGCTTCCACCCAGGTTGCCGTTATCGAGGGCCCCGGCGATGGCGCCTTGCAGAAGGTTCACACTCCCGGTCTCGCGACGATCAAGGACGTTGCGGAATTCTTCGAGATCCCCGAGAGCGGCACCCGCAAGGCGCTTGCGCTCATCGACGTCGAGGGCAACCCGGTCGTCGCCATCGTCCCCGGCGACCACGATCTCAACGACTGCAAAGCCGAGCACCTCTTTGGCGAGGGCTTCCACCTTATGACCGACGAGGAGCTCGAGCAGTACGGTCTGTGCAAGGGCTTTATCGGGCCGGTCAACCTGCCCGAGGGCATTCGCCTGGTCTGCGATGTCACCCTGCGCGATTCCAAGCGGTGGGCTTGCGGTGCCAACGAGGCGGACTATCACTTCACCGGTGCCTGCCCCGGTCGCGACTTCGAGGCCGACGCGTGGGAGGATCTCATCACGGTCGTCGCCGGCGATCCCTGCCCCCACTGCGGCGCCCAGCTCTCCGGAGCCCGTGGTATCGAGGTTTCTCAGGTCTTCCAGCTCGGCACCAAGTATTCCGAGGCCATGGGGGCCACCTTCGCCGACGAGAACGGCGAGGAGAAGCCCTTCCTGATGGGTTGCTACGGCGTTGGCGTTTCGCGCACCCTCGCGGCCTCCGTCGAGCAGCACCATGACGATAACGGCATCATCTGGCCGGTATCCATCGCGCCGTATGAGGTCACCATCATGCCGCTCGATCCGACGATCCCGGAGTGCGCCGAGGTTTGCGATCGCCTGACCGCAGAGCTGTGCGAGGCGGGAATCGAGGTCATTGTGGACGATCGCGATATCCGTCCCGGCGTTAAATTCGCCGACAACGACCTCATGGGCTTCCCGTATCAGATCGTGCTGGGCAAGCGCGGTCTCAAGAACGGTGCGGTCGAGTTCAAGGACCGCGCCACAGGCGAGCGCGAGGACGTCGCCATCGACGACGTGGCCTCCAAGATCGCCGACCTCGTGATCTCCCAGCGTCGTTAGAGTTCCGTTCGGGGGCGTGCTCCATGGGCTGCACGCCCCGTTTCTGTACTGCCTCTACCTGCGGACCCTTGTCTCTCAGACTTATTTTCAAAAAAGTCTGGAAAAGTGCTTGCACCGATCTCGAGGTTCCCGTATAGTACTTCTTCGTTGCAAGGGGGCGTAGCTCAGCTGGGAGAGCGCTTGACTGGCAGTCAAGAGGTCAGGGGTTCGATCCCCCTCGTCTCCACCACTTGCTTATTTCTCTTCATGGGGGCGTAGCTCAGCTGGGAGAGCGCTTGACTGGCAGTCAAGAGGTCAGGGGTTCGATCCCCCTCGTCTCCACCATGAAATATTAGGCCAGGGCATATGCTCTGGCCTTTTTTCTGTGATTTTTGCACGTTCTGTATATATCTCATTCGGAATCGCATATTTGCTCGTTTTGCCTTGTGCCCTTTGTCTCGATTTGCAGATTTGGCTCCGATTGCGCACTTTTGGGGACTGCGTCCTGACCTGTGGGCGTTCGGCCCGATGGGGGACGCCCCCGCCCGAAATCGTCGGACGGAGGCGCTTCCGCTTCAGATCGCTGAACGTCGATTCGGCTTGACCGGCGCACGGATGCCCGTGGAGAGGGGCTGTGAAACGGGTGCATGTGTGTCAAACTTCGACCATTCTGACCGACCCTCCGCTCCCTTTTGCCGAACGGTCGCCGTCAGGGTATTCGGCATATGCTAGATTCTGCTGAAAACTTGCCCCGAGCCAGAGCGGCTCCGGTGCGGGCGTTTTCCCAAAAAGGAGAGAGGATGGAGTCATGGGCAGCCTGTCGATCCCATCCGCCGCGGCTGGAGGTGGGAGGTAATGGAATACGCCGTTTTCAGGCTTGCGATGCGATCGCTGGTCTTCCTCGTCGCGTTTGCTCTCTGCGTCTTGCACCTCATGCGCAAGAGGGACTTCATCGAGGCCGTCTTCCGGAGCCCCGACGAGGTGAGGAAGAGCTTCACCGGAAGGAACGACATCCTGTTTCTGAGGATCTTGAACATCGTTCCGGTGGTCGTGGCGGTCGCCACGGCGGCCTTCCTCCTCACCGCCCTCCTCGACGTGCCCCGGATCGCGGGCGGGGATTACCTTAGGGTCGAGGGCGTCGCCGTTTGCCGCGCGCACGGTGGCGCGGATGCCCCGAGCGAGCGCCGGGGCATCTCGGTCCGCGACGGCGAGACCGGTGAGGTCATCGACCTTACGGTGTTTTCCGGTTACGTCGATGAGGGCGAGAGACTCGCGGTGGAGTACCTGCCGCATACGGGTTACGGCGCGATCGTCGGGCGGGGATGATCTATCTGATTTGGGGAGAGGACTCCATGGCGTCTTCGCAAGGCTATCTGGATTACGTGCTCGGCCCGTACTCCGGCGTTGTGGGCTGACTGTGAGGAAGATTATGAGAGAGCATCTGCTCTACTCGGAGGGTGCGCTGTCCGTAAGCGTCTAAGACGTCCGCCTTGCTCGAAATCTGTCCATGCTCGCTCTTGCCGAGCGGGCCGCAGGCCTTGATTTCGAGGAGCCTCCATGCCAACTCCGGGAGTACAATGTCCGAAAACAGGCAAGGAGATGATCGCGATGTCCAACACCCCAACGCCCCCTACCTTTGAGTCTGCGTCCAACGGCATCGACAACGTGGCCCCGTCGCGAGACGGCCGTTCTCCGTATTGGGGGATGGGCGCGCGTGAGACGGCGGCTTCGTATATCAAGCGGCTGCGCTCTATCAAAATGCGTGCCATCGTGCTTTTGATCGTGGACTTCGTGGTCATGATTTGGTTTTTATGGGCGGGTCACTATGGGGTCTATATGACCGGGCTCGTTCTTCTGTTCGTCATCACGGTGGGTGCACGGGTGCGCCTGGGCAAGCTTTTCCGTGAGCTCGGCGAGGTCGTCTCGATGGATTGCGATCCTGCGCGTTATCGCGTGGCACTCGATGCGATTTCCGATCGCGATTCCATCGGACGTTCCACACACATGATAGATATCGAGCGCGCCTACTGCGATTATCTTGAGCTCGACAGCGCCGCCGCCCTGCGGCGTCTCGAGTCCGTCTCCTTCAAGCGCAAGAGCAACCCCAGGTGGTTTCGAGCCATGCAGGTCGAGTTTCTGAGCCGACTCGATCAGGGGGATATCCCGGGCGCCCGTGCCGCATTGGACCGTCTCTCGGCGTTTCGACTCAATTTTGGCGAAGGCTCTCGCAATCGCGCCATGGCCGATGCCCAGGTGTCCGATTACACCATGCTGCTTCGGACTCCCGACGAGCGCGACGCGGCGGACGCCGCCCGCATGCGCGAGCGCATGGTCCTGGCCGATTGTCACCAGCAGCGTGCCAACTGGCAGTTGCTCCTCGCCGAGTACGAGCTGCTGCACGGATCACCCGAGGAAGCCGAGCGCCTGGCTTCTGATGAGACTCTCGATCCGCTTACGCCGCGCATGGAGCGCATGCGCTCCGGGGTTCTTCGACATTCGATACCCTGCTCGTTGAATTGACCGTAAACGCATGCTAGTATCTATTCTGCCTGAAACGGCATACGGGCTCTTGGCGCAACGGTTAGCGCAGGGGACTCATAATCCCTGGGTTCTGGGTTCGAATCCCGGAGGGCCCACCAGTGAATCAGCAGGTCAGACGCCATGTCTGGCCTGTTTCT
>JARIBW010000044.1 GCA_029264355.1 Collinsella sp.
AGGGGAAGCCGAGATCGCGCGCCGGGCCGCCGAGCAGACGGCCCAGATGCAGGCCCTGCAGGCTGCGAGCCAAAACCAACCGACAACCCCGACGCCCGACGCGGGCCCGGGCGACGCCGAGGCCGTCGAGCCGCCGGAGCCCGACGCACCGGCCAGTCCCGCGCCCGAAGAACCCGCACCGCCGACGCCGGCGACGCGGCCGACGCCGGCGACGCGGCCGACGCCGCCTTCCGTCTCATGGAAGACAGGTGTGGCGTCCTGCTACGGCATCGGCGACGGATTCATGGGCGGCACGACCGCCAACGGCGAGACGGTCACCGAGACCTCGATGGGCATCGCGATGCTGAACGTCCCGTTCGGCACCCGCGTCGAGATTCGGTACGGTGGCCGATCGGTGATCGCCTATGTGAACGACCGCGGCCCTTATGCGCACGGCCGCGTGATCGACATGCAGCCCGCCGTGGCCCGAGCCTTGAATTTCCAGAGCGTGGGAGTGGCGACCGTCCAGTACCGCTTCCTGTGACGAGACCCGCTCCTACCTGAGCAAACCCGCGACCTCACCGGCAAGCGTGATGGTGCCCGCCGCGATGACGGGCTCCCCCGCCTCCGTGAGGGCGTCGAGCGCCACGCGAACCGATGAGTGCACCGCGATGACATCCGTGCGCGGGCGATCGAGCGCATCGAGCTCGTCATACACGAGACGGGCGAGGTCCTCGGCAGGCAGGGCGCGATCACTCGCCGTGGCGCTCACCACGATACGGGGAAACTCCGGCACCAGCACATCGAGTATGCCCCGGACATCCTTGTCCGAGAGCGCGGCGAGCAGCAAAATGGGCCGGGCCTTCCGCTCGGGCTCGGCCTCGCGGACCGCGCTGATGAAGTTCTCGCAGCTTTGCGGGTTATGACATGCGTCGACCAGCACAAACGGGTCCACACGGACCACGTCGAAACGACCCGGGATGGGGCAGGACTCGAGAGAGGCCGCGAGTGCGGATGCGTCGAGCGCGCGACCCAGATACCCCTCGGCGAGCGCGATGGCGCAGGCGGCGTTCTGCGGCTGGTATGCCGGTTTATGCATTGAGACCACGTACACGGCGCGAGCGGTCTCGGTCGAGAACGAAACCGCCCCGTCGATCCCCTCGGGCAGCTCGATGAGCGTATGGTCCACGATCAAAGGCGTGACATCGCAGGCCTCGCAACGCGCGCGCATCACCCGCTCGACGCTCGGCTCATGCGTGCCCTCGCCGAGCACGACCATGCGCCCGGGCTTGATGACGGCGGCCTTCTCCCCCGCGATCTCCTCGAGCGTATCGCCCAAAATGCGCGTGTGGTCGAGGCCGATGCCCGTGATGGCCACGGCCACGGGGTCGGTGGCGCTCGTGGCATCCCAACGACCGCCCAGTCCCACCTCGAGCACGGCCACATCGACTCGCTCCTCGGCGAACACGACCATGGCGGCCGCGGTCAAAAGATCGAACGGCGTGATGGTGTAGGTCGGCTCACCCGAGGCGGCACGCCGCCCGTTCACGCGGCGACCCGCTTCGGCTGCGGCGGAGACACCGTGCGCAAACGCCCGGGGACTCACCACGCACCCATCGACTTCCATACGCTCCTCGTAGCGCACGAGCTGGGGAGAGGTGTATAGCGCCGTTCGCAGCCCCTCGCCGCGTAGAATCGCCGCGGTGAACCGGGTGGTCGACGTCTTGCCATTGGTCCCGGCAACCTGGATGCAATCGAAATACCCATCGGGCCGGCCGAGCTCGTCGAGCATGTCGACGACGGTCTCGAGAAGCGGGCCCGCCCCTCCGACGATCTTTCCGGTATCTGCCGCGATGGAGACGGCCCGACCGTAGGATAGCTCGGGAAACTCGAACGGGACGGAATAAGTTCCCTTTCTTTTCACGACAACCCCTCTCCGCGACCATCACGGCCGCAGGTGAACGATCGGGCGACGAGAGGCGGCCAGATCCGCCTCCGAGTCGGCCCGCGATGGCGATCGGACAGCTGAAACGTCCCGAACGGCACGGGCCCCGCCGCCCGATCGCGACGGGGCCCGGTCGGCCGGACGGTTATTCGAAGTCGGCGAGCTGGGCCTTGAGGGCCGCGATGGTCTCGGCGAGCTCGGCGGCGCGCTCGCGCTTCTTGGCGACGACCTCGGGCGCGGCCTTGGCGATGAAGCCCTCGTTGCCCAAGGTGCGCTCGGCGGCGGCGAGCTCCTTTTCCGCCGTGGCGAGCTCCTTGTTCAGACGGGCCTTCTCGGCATCGAAATCGACCAGGTCGCCGACGACGATGTAAGCATCGAAATCGGCGCCGGCGAGCGCGATGGCGGCCTCGGGCTTGTCAAAACCCTCGGAACCGCACACGGTGAGCTCGCTGATGTTGGCCAAACCGCAGATGAAGTCGGCCATGCCCTCGATGGCCCCGGCGACCTCGGCATCCGCGGCCTTGATGACCACGGGCAGGGCCTCCTTGGGACTCAGGCGGTAACGGGCGCGCGTGGAGCGGGCGTCGGACACGACGGCGCGGGCGAGCTCGAACGAGCGCTCGGCCTCCTCGTCGACGAAGCGCTCGAAGGCCTCGGGCTCCGGCCAGGCGGCGACCATGAGGGCCTCGGCGCGCTCGATGGCGCCGCTCTCCTTCATATCCAGCCAGCTGGCGGGCATCTGATCCCAAATCGCCTCGGTGACGAACGGCATGAGCGGGTGCATGAGTCGCATGCTCGCGTCAAGCACGAAGATCAAGTTGCGCTGGGCCTGCAAACGGGCGCCATCGTCCTTGAGACGGGTCTTGGTGACCTCGACGTACCAGTCGCAGACCTCGTTCCAGAAGAAGTTCTGCACGCCGCGCGCCATCTCGCCGAAGGTGTACTTCTCGATGCCCTCGGTCACCATGCGCGTGGCCTTGGCCAGACGACTGAACATCCAGGCGTCGGCCGCGGTCTCGGCGACGGGCTCGCCCGGGGTATAGCCATCCATGTTCATGAGCAGGAAACGGCTGGCGTTCCAGATCTTGGTGACGAAGGAGCGGGCCTGCTCGGTGCGGGCCGAGCCCTTGAGGGCCTTCGTCTTCTTGTCGATATCGGCGTCGAACTTGACGTCCTGGTTGGTGGTGCACAGCGTGAGCAGGTTGTAGCGCATGGCATCGGCGCCGTACATGTCGATGAGGTCCATGGGGTTCACGCCGTTGCCCTTGGACTTGGACATGCGGCTGCCGTCCTTGGCGAGGATCGTGGGGTAGATCACGACGTCATGGAACGGGACCTCGTCGAGGAAGTACAGCGAGCTCATGATCATGCGGGCGACCCACAGCGCGATGATGTCGCGCGCGGTGACGAGCGCGGTGGTGGGGTGATGGCCCTCGAGCTGCTCGGGGCGCTGCGGCCACCCCTGAGTGGCGAACGTCCACAACTGGGAGCTGAACCAGGTATCCAGCACGTTCTCATCCTGGTGGACATGGGTGCAGCCGCACTTGGGGCAGACCGTCACGTCCTCCATGCAGGCGTCCTCCCAACCGCATTCCTCGCAGTAGAACACGGGGATGCGGTGGCCCCACCACAGCTGGCGGGAAATGCACCAGTCCTTGAGGTTCTCCATCCAGGTGGTGTAGGTCTCGGTCCAACGGGCCGGATGGAAGGTCACGCGACCGTCCTGAACAGCCTTGAGCGCAGGCCCCTTAAGCTTGTCGACGGCGACGAACCACTGCTCGGAAAGCCAGGGCTCGAGCGTCTGGTCGCAACGGTAGCAATGCATGACGGAATGGTCGTGATCGTCCACGTGGTCGAGCAGGCCGTGCTCCTCGAACCAAGCGAGGACGGCCTCACGGCACTCGTCGCGCGTCATGCCGGTGAACTCGCCGTAACCCTCCACGACGACGGCATGCTCGTCGAAGATGTTGATCTTCTCGAGGCCGTGAGCCTCCCCCATCGCGTAGTCGTTGGGATCGTGCGCCGGGGTGACCTTGACGAAGCCGGAGCCGAAGTCGGGGTCGACGTGCCAATCGTCGAAGATCGGGATCTCGCGGTCGACGATGGGCAGCGTGACCGTCTTGCCCACGAACGCCGCCTTCTCGGGATCCTTGCTCGAAACCGCGATGCCGGTGTCGCCGAGCATGGTCTCGGGGCGCGTGGTTGCGACGACGATGTACTCCTGGCCGTTGACCGGCTCGGTCAACGGGTAGCGCAAGTGCCACAGGTGGCCCTTCTCGTCCTTGTACTCGGCCTCGTCGTCGGAGATGGCGGTGGTGCAGTCGGGACACCAGTTGACGATGCGCTTGCCGCGATAGATCAATCCGTCGTGATACCAGTCGCAAAAGACCTTGCGGACCGCCTCGGCGTATTCCTCGTCCATGGTGAAGCGCTCGCCGTCGAAGTCGACGGAGCAACCCATGCGCTTGATCTGCTCGACGATGGTCCCACCGTATTCGCGCGTCCAATCCCAGCAGGCGTCGAGGAACTTCTCGCGCCCGATCTCCAGGCGGGAGACCCCCTCGCTCTTGAGCTTCTTGTCGACCTTGGTCTGCGTGGCGATGCCGGCGTGGTCGGTGCCGAGGATCCATCGGGTGGAGCGACCGCGCATGCGGGCCATGCGAACGATGGCGTCTTGGATGGAGTCGTCGGTGGCATGACCCATGTGCAGGATGCCGGTGACGTTTGGCGGCGGGATGGTGACGGTGCAGTCGCCCACGCCCTCACGGCGCTTGTAGTAGCCGCCGTCGAGCCACTTCTGCAGGATAGCCGGCTCGTTGACCGCCGGATCGTAGTTCTTGGGCATCTCTTCTGCCATGGCAATGCTCCCGAAGAGTCGATGTTTGCGTAATTGTCAACAGGATAGCACGTGGGAGATGGGCTTTGGGGGCTGGCGGGTCATTGCGCACGGCCAAATCCCGTCTGGGCCCCAAATGAAAAACGGCTGGCACATGGCCAGCCGTTTCGAAGATACATGACGCGCATGTGCGTCGAAGATGCTAGTCGAGGTCGATATCGGACCCGGCATAGACGCGGCGCGGCTGCTCCTCACCGCGGACCGCCGCGGCGGTGACGACGACGCGGAGCACGCCCGCCTCGCTCGGGAGGTCGAACATGGTCTGCTGGAGCAACTCCTCGCAAATCGAACGCAGGCCGCGGGCGCCGGTCTTGCGCGCAAGCGCCTTCTTGGCGATCTCGTGCAGGGCGTCGGGGTCGAATTGCAGCTCCACGCCCTCGAGGGAGAACATCCGGCGATACTGCTTGACCACGGCGTTCTTGGGCTCGGTGAGGATGCCCACGAGATCGTCCTCGGAAAGAGCCTGGGTCTGCGTGATGACCGGGGTTCGGCCGATGAACTCCGGGATCATGCCGAAATTGTTGAGGTCCTCGGGCAGCACCTGCTTGAGCAGGACGTTCTCGTCCTTGGATGTGGGGCCGGCGATCTCGGAATTGAAGCCGATGCCCTGGTTGCCGACGCGATCGGAAATGATCTTGTCGAGGCCCACGAAGGCACCGCCGCAGATGAACAGGATGTTGGTCGTGTCGATCTGGAGGAGCTCCTGCTGCGGGTGCTTGCGACCCCCGGTGGGGGGAACGCTCGCCACGGTGCCCTCGAGGATCTTGAGGAGCGCCTGCTGCACTCCCTCGCCGGAGACATCGCGCGTGATGGAGAGGTTCTCGGCCTTGCGGGCGATCTTGTCGATCTCATCCACGTAGATGATGCCGATCTGCGCGCGGTCGATATCGCCGTCGGCGGCGGTGATGAGTTTGAGCAGGATGTTCTCGACGTCCTCACCCACATAACCGGCCTCGGTGAGGGCCGTGGCGTCGGCTATGGCGAAGGGGACCTCGAGCACGCGGGCCAACGTCTGTGCGAGCAACGTCTTACCGGTGCCGGTGGGGCCGAGCAGCAAGATGTTGCTCTTGGCGAGCTCGACATCCTCATCAACGGCGCAAGCATCCACGGAGCCCTCTTCGGCATCGCCCATCAAGACTCGACGGTAGTGGTTGTACACGGCCACGGACATGGCGCGCTTGGCGTCCTCCTGACCCATGACGTACTGGGAAAGCGCGTCGTAGATCTCATGCGGGGTGGGGACGCGGGTGATGATGCGCTCGGCGGTCTCGCGCATGGTGGGGGCGGGCGCCTCGTCCCGGTCCATGTCGAAATCGTCCATGGGCTCGGCGCGGTTCGCATAAGAACCGAAGGCGCGCATCATCTCATCCTGCGCGAAGGACTGCTCGAGGATCTCGTTGCAGGCCTCGACGCATTCATCGCAGATGAACATGCCGTCCTGGCCCTTGACGAGCTTGCGAACCTGTTCTTGGGTCTTCCCGCAGAAGGAGCAGCGAACCTGGCCGTCGCCCTCCATGCCGGCGGTGCGGCCGAACTCGTCGCCCGCCATTAGCGCTCGCCCCCGGAGTCGTTGCGGGAGGTGACGATGCGGTCGATGAGACCGTACTCGAGGGCCTGCTCGGCACGCAGATAGTTGTCGCGCTCAGTGTCGCGCTCGACCTGCTCGAACGGCTTGCCCGTGCAGTCGGCCAAAATCTGGTTCAAGGTGTTGCGCGTCTCGCGGATCTCGCGAGCGGCGATCTCGATCTCGGTCTGCTGGCCCTGGGCACCGCCGCTGGGCTGGTGGATCATGATCTTGGAGTGCGGCAGGCTGAATCGCTTGCCGGGGGCGCCGGCGGCGAGCAGGACGGCGGCCATGGAGGCCGCCATGCCCACGCAAATGGTGGAGACGTCGGGCTTGATGTAGTTCATCGTGTCCAGGATTGCCAAGCCGGAATAGACCTCGCCGCCGGGCGAGTTGATGTAGAGGGAGATGTCCTTCTCGGCATCCTGGCTCTCGAGATGCAGAAGCTGCGCAATGACCAAGTTGGCGGTCACCGAGTTGACCTCCTCGCCCAGAAAGACGATGCGGTCGTTCAGGAGGCGGGAGTAGATATCATAGCTGCGCTCACCGCGGGGGGTCTGCTCGATGACGTAGGGCACGAGCGCGGAGTCGATGCGATTGATCATATGGCTCCTTTCGGGTTGCGCGCCGCATATGCGGCGCAGGGCAAGTTCGGCACGTGTAGACGGCATGCGCCCACGAGATAGAAACATACGGTGCCCTACCTCGACTTCGCGCGGTGGGCACCGTAGGAACTTCAGCCGTTCAGCTGTGTATGATACACGTTTTCGCGGACACAAACTTGCATGCGCCGCATCACGTGAGGGAGAGCCCCCTGGGGCTACTCGGCCTTGGCCACGGCGGCGCGGGCGGCCTCGTCGACCTCGGTCACCTTGGCGTTCTCGACCAGCCAGTCGACGGCCTTGGAGCGGCGGATGGAGTCGCGGACGGCGGGCATGCGGCCGTCGGCGACGAACTGGGCCTTGGAGGCCTCGACGTCCTCGATGCCGGCGCGCTCGAACTCGCCGTCGACGTCCTCAGCGGAGACCTCGATCTTGAGCTCGCGGGCGAGGGCGTCCAGCGCGAGGGACTCGCGGGCGACGTCGTTGGCCTGACGGTGCAGGTCGGCGATGAAGTCCTCGGAGCTGAGGCGGTTGGCCTGCAGCCAGCCGTCGAGGCTCATGCCGCGGGCGGAAAGGCTCTGCAGGAAGTTCTGGCCGAGCTCCTGGAAGACGGACTGCTCGTAATCCTCGTCCATCTCGTCGAGCTGGAGACGCTCGGCGAGCTTGGCGACGCAGCGGTTCTCCTTGAGCTGGGGCAGCTGGGAGGACTTGTCGGACTCGATCTCGAGCTTCACGGCGTCGCGCATGGCGTCCACGCCGTCGAAGCCGAAGTTGGTCTTCGCGAACTCATCGGTGAGCTCGGGGAGCTTGCGCTCCTTGACGCCCTTGACGGTGACCTCGACGGAAGCCTCCTCGGCGCCCTCGACCTCGGGGGTCCAGGAGATGGTCTTGGTCTCATCGACATTCATGCCCAGCAGGCCCTCGTCGAACTCCTTGGGCAGGTGGCCGGCGCCCATGGCGATGACACGGCCCTCGCCGGCGAGCGCGTCGGCGTTCGCGACGTTCTTGATGTCGACGGTCACGTAGTCGGAACCCTCGACGGCGCGCTCGACGTCCTCGAACGTGGCGTGGTAGCCCATGAGCATGTCGACCTGCTGGTCGATCTCGGCCTCGGTGACCTCCGCGGGGGGCATCTCGATCTAGACGGCGTCGTAGGAGGAGAGCTCGGCGGTCGGGCGCAGGGTGAACTCGACGGTGTAGGTGTAGTCGGCGCCGTCGGCGCACAGGTCGATCTGCTGGTAATCACCCTCCTTGACGGGGACGATGTCGAGCTCGTCGAGGACGTTGCCCTCGTTGGAGCCGATCAGCTCGTTGGTGGCCTGGGCGAGCACGGCATCCTTGCCCAGGGCGGAGTCGATCACGGGACGAGGGGCCTTGCCGGCGCGGAAGCCGGGGAAGCGGTACTGCTTGGCGGCGGCCTTGTAGGCCTTCTTGATGGTGGCGTCGACGTCGGCGGCCGGGATGGTGACCGTAGCGGTGAGCTTGGCGTCCTTCACGTCAGAAGTGATGTTCAACGTTCCTCCTCTAATACACTCGGCAAGGATTTGGGTGCCGATCCCTTGATACCTTGTGTGCGCGCGACTGGTGCGGGCGAAAGGACTCGAACCTTCACGGGAAAGCCCACTGGAACCTAAATCCAGCGCGTCTACCAATTCCGCCACGCCCGCAGCTGGTCACACAGGCGAACATGATAGCAAAAAGGGACGCGCGCCGCTGCACACGTCCCTCGAACTATCCAGTTTCCACAGCTCGTCGCTACACGATACCCTGCGCCATCATGGCGTCGGCGACCTTTTTGAAGCCGGCGATGTTGGCGCCGACCATGTAGTTGCCCTCATAGCCGTACTCGGTCGCGGCGTCGTCGCACGCGTGGTAGATGCCGCGCATGATCCCCTCGAGCTTGGCGTCGACCTCCTCGAAGCCCCAGGACAGATGCTCGGCGTTCTGGCTCATCTCAAGACCGGAGGTCGCCACACCGCCCGCATTGGCGGCCTTGCCCGGCATGAACGCGACCCCGTTTTCGATGAGGTAGTCGGTGGCATCGGTGGCCGTGGGCATATTGGCGCCCTCGCCCACCACCTTGCAACCGTTTGCCACGAGCGCCCGCGCGTCCTCGAGCAGCAGCGTGTTCTCGCGCGCGCAGGGCAGCGCGATGTCGCAGGGAAGCTGCCAGACGCCACGGCCCTCCCCCGCGTGCCACACGGCATTGGGACGGGCCTCGGCGTACAGGGCGAGGCTCACGCCGCGATCGTCGCCGGAGCGTTTCTTGTTGTAAATATCCTCGAGGACCTCGTAATCGATGCCCTCGGAATCCTCGATCCAACCCTTGGTGTCGGAGGCGGCGATGACCTTGCCGCCGAGCTGGGTCGCCTTCTGGATGGCGTAGATCGCCACGTTGCCAGATCCATGCACCACGACCGTCTTGCCCTCGAAGGAATCATCGTGACACCTGAGATACTCGTCCACGAAGTAGATGAGGCCGTAGCCGGTCGCCTCGGTACGGGCGAGCGAGCCGCCGAAGGAGAGGCCCTTGCCGGTGAGCACACCGGTCCACTCGTTCTTGAGGCGCTTGTACTGACCGAACATATACGCGACCTCGCGGCCGCCGACGCCCAGGTCGCCGGCGGGAACATCGGTGTTGGGGCCGATGTGGCGGTAGAGCTCGGTCATGAACGACTGGCAGAAGCGCATGATCTCGTTGTTGGACTTGCCCTTGGGGTCGAAATCCGAACCGCCCTTGCCGCCGCCCATGGGCAGCGTGGTGAGCGCGTTCTTGAAGATCTGCTCGAAACCGAGGAACTTGAGCATGCCGAGGGTGACGGTGGGATTGAAGCGCAGGCCGCCCTTGTACGGGCCGATGGCGGAGTTGTACTCGACACGGAAACCGCGGTTGACCTGGCACTTTCCCTCGTCGTCGATCCAAGGGACGCGGAACATGATCACGCGCTCGGGCTCCACGAGGCGCTCGAGCAGACCGGCGGCCTCATAGGCGGGGTTGTCGTTGACGGCCGGGGCGATCGAGGTCAAGACCTCATCGGCGGCCTGGATGAACTCGGGCTGATCGGCGTAGCGCTCGTGCAGCTCGGCGATGACCCTATCGGTATAGGCCATAGTAGTGCTCCTCGAAAGTGGGAATTCTCTTGCGTTGCATATGGTACTACAGCCAGATAAAGCGATTGTGGAGAAGGGCCCGAGTTTCACGGCGATTTCGAGACGCCGCGCGCTCAATTGCCGGCAACCGTTGCCGAAGTCGCGCGGGTGCTCTATAATCGCTAACGCCTTGGGATAAGCAGGGTCTTGGTACCCCAGCTGCTCAGCACCTTCGGGACGTGGCGCAGTTTGGTAGCGCGCCTGCTTTGGGAGCAGGATGTCGCAGGTTCAAATCCTGTCGTCCCGACCATATATGCGGGCGTAGTTCATCGGTAGAACCTCAGCCTTCCAAGCTGATGAGGCGGGTTCGACTCCCGTCGCCCGCTCCAGAGAACCTCATGGAGCCCGGCACCGTCACCGTGTCGGGCTCTTTGCCATAGAAACGCCCCTCGCACCGGACGCATCATCTGTCCACCAAGAGCAACCTACTCGCATCGAAGTGCAGGCGCAGCGTCTCCCCCGCCTCGGGTAAAGACCCCGTGGGCGCGTCCAGGATGTCGACCTTCCATTGGATGCGGGACCGAGACCCCCCAAGCGGCGGGTCGAGAAGCACCAACCGCTCGAACCGGGCGTCGCTCACGCGCGCCACGTGCAATTCGAAGCTGTTGCGCCCGAGCTCGCCCTCCGCGCGGACGCGGTCTCGGTGGATATGCCGCGCACGGACGCCGAGGTGGGCCACCCCGTCGGGCACCTCGCGGCCCATGTCGAACGTCATGCCCCAGTCGATCGCCTCGACCTCGGTCGCCGACACCTTGCGCGCCCGCGAGGTGTTCTTGCATCCCGTGAGCCGCATGCCGGCCAGCGTTTGCGGATGTGCCATCAGCTCCCCGGCGGTCCCGCTCTCCTCCACTCGTCCGTTGTGCATCACGCAGATGCGCTCGCACAGACGGCAGGCCTCGTCGATGTCGTGGCTCACGTAGAGCACCGTGCGGTCCACCACGGAGAACACGTCGAGCAGGTTCTGCTCGAGCGCGCTCTTGAGATATGAGTCCAGGGCCGAGAACGGCTCGTCGAACATGAGGATCCCCGGGCGCGCGGCGAGCATGCGGGCCAGGGCCACGCGCTGCTGCTGGCCGCCGGAGAGCTGCGTGGGAAAGCGGTCCGCGAAGGCGGAGACGCCGAAGATGTCGAGAAACCGCAGTGCCCGGGACTCGAGTTCGGACGCCTTGCCGTCCCTGCATGGACTCAGGCCGCGGCGCGACGCGGGCATGCCGGCGCACACGTTCTCCAGCACCGTCATATGTGGGAACAGCTGGTAATTCTGGAACAGCAAAGCCGTCTTGCGCTCCTGGGGCGAGAGGTTCACCCCCGCCTCGGAATCGAAGAAGGTCTCACCGTTCACCACGATGCGCCCCTCGTCCGGCGTCTCCACGCCGGCGATGCAGCGCAGCGTGAGGCTCTTGCCGCACCCGGATGCCCCGAGCAAAGCCACGCGCTCCTCGCCCGCCTCGAGTGCGACATCGAGCGCAAAGCCCGGGTAGTGCTTCTTGATCGCCACGCTCAGGCTCATGCCGCACCGTCCTCGAATAATTCTCGCAAGGCGGGCAGGTCGATACCCACCGCGTCCCCGCCCGTCGGTTCCAAATCATCGAAAACGGCGGTCGCACCGGAGCCCATGCCGGTCGCCGCGCGAGTCTCGATGGCATCGGCCGCGCGGGCGCGCAGGCCCCTTCGCGCTCGACCGCGCGCGCCCGTGCGGACCGGCGCGCCATCGCGGTAGCCCTGATGCCGCGCCGTGTACGCGTTGATCCCCCACACCACCAGGAAGCTGAACGCGATCACGGTCATCACCCAGAACAGGGCGACCGCGGTGTCGCCGCCCATCCACTCGAAGTAGATGGCGATGGGGATCGTCTGCGTGACGCCCGCGTAATTTCCGGCGAAAAACAGCGTGCAGCCGAACTCGCCCATGGCCCGGGCGAAGGCGAGCACCGTACCGGCCGCGATGGAGGGCCAGGCGAGCGGCATCATGAGCCGACGGAAGATGCGCGTCTCAGACCAGCCGAGCGTGCGGGCCGCGTCGATCATGCGCCCGTCGAGCGACTCGAATGCGCCGAGGGCCGTACGGTACACGAGCGGAAAGCTCACCACCACGGCCGAGACGACCGCCGCCTCCCACGTGAAGACGATCGAGACACCGTGGGCGATGAGCCAGCGGCCCACGCCCGTGGACTGCCCGAACAACATGAGCAGCAAGAACCCGCAGACCGTGGGGGGCAGCACCATGGGAATGGTGAACACCGAGTCGAGGACGCCCTTGAGGCGGCTCGACGCGCCCATGACGCGCCATGCGGCGAATAGGCCCAGCGCAAAGGAGATGGCCAACGCCAGGCCGCTGGTCTTGAGCGAGACCCAAAATGGGCGGTAATCGACGGACGAGAGGAAGGCGAGCGCCTCGCCGCCCACTCCCGGATCGTCTTCGGCGACCACGCTGCCCGCATCGACGATCTCGGCGAAATCACACCAAAGCACGCCGTCGCCCAGGTCGACGCCGGCGGCGCGGGCAGCCTCCAAACCGTCCGCCCCCGCCTCGGCGTTTTCCAACGTCACGGTCACGTAGCGCGAGCCGTCATCGCCGCGCGCATCGAAGCGGTACCGGAGCGAGCCGGCCGCGCACTCGGAATCCACCACGAGCCTGATCGGCACCTCCCCCTCGGAGAGCGGCGCGCCGCCCATGCTGTGGGCCTCATCGAGCGCACAGGTCATCGACCATAGGGCGGAGAGTTCCGCCGCATCCGGTCCCTCGAGCGCGAACTGCGCCGCGACCGCGCGGTCGACGTGCAAAAGCACCTCGTCAGGCGTGCGGACAACCACCAGGCCGGCGGCGTCCGAAATCGGGAATCGGTACCCTTCCGGAGCGCCCTGGGCCGCACGGGCCGTGCCTTTGGCGAGACGCTCGAACCCGTTGATGCCGAATGCGACGCCGTCCATCCGGGCGGAGCCGTCGGCGGGGATCTCGACGGGGCGCGGCTCAGGGGCCTCAAGCGTCATCGGGGCGGCCATGGCGAGCGAGGGCATCGCGGCGGCCGCAGCCGCGAACACGCATACGGCGATCGCGATACGGCTCAAGGCGCGAGAGCGTCCCGTACAGCCGCCGACGACCCGTCGGACCGCCCCGGCCCGACGCGCGTCGCCGTCCCCGCGGCGCCTGTGGGGCCCTTTGTCATCTCGGCCCATTCCCATGTGGCACGCTCCCCCTTCGACACGAAAAAGGGCGGTCGTCGGAACCGCCCTCGAACCCACGCATGATGCGCCCCCCGGCATCGATGTGTCAAAGGCGCGCGGGGAGGCGCCTATGCGGACAGCTCGAAGCCGTACTTGGCCCAAACCTTCTGGGCCTCGGCGTCGTTCATGCAGAAATCCAGGAAGTCGGCGGCGGCATCGGCATGCTCGCTCGCGGCAGAGACGGCGCCGGGGTAGACGATGGGCTTGTGACTGTCCTCGGGGCAGACGAAAGCCTGCTCGATGCCGTCATAGCGGAAGATGTCGGAACTGTAGACAAAGCCGATGGCGGCATCGCCGGTGGAGACGTACTTGGCCGCGGTGCCCACCTTGTCGGCCAGGGCGACCCGGTCGGCGAACTCGGGCGCGTACTCGCCGTCGTCACCGGCGGTGCCGGTATACAGGCCGATGGTGTTCAGGGCCTGGTTGGCATACTTGCCGGCCGGAACGGTCGCGGCATCGCCGACGGCAACCCTGCCGTCGACGTTCTTGACATCATCGAGCGAGGCGATCTGAACGTCGGACCCCTCGGCCTTCACGACCACGAGGTCGTTCACGAACATATCGAGACGCGTGGCCTCATCGACGAGCTCGCCCGCGACGGCATCGTCCATGGTGCCCTTTGAGGCGGTGATCAAGGCGTCGACCTGGGCGCCGGCGCGCATCTGCTCGATGAGGTCGCCGGAGGCCTTGAACTGGGTGTCGGCAAAGGTCACGCCGGTCTTCTCGGTGTAGAGGGCCTGGACCTCGGGCATGGCCTTCTCGAGCGAGTTGGCCGCGAAGATCTGGAGTTCGACGGTCTTGGCGGGAGCGGACCCCTCGGCGGACCCGGCGCTATCGGCGGGCTTGGCACCGCAGCCGGCGAGCGAGCCGGCGAGCAGGGCGGCGACGCCGAGGGCGACGAGCGAGCGGCGCGACACGGCGCGGCCCGCGGAACTGAGAGTCTTCTTCATCTTTGCAGTCCTCCTGTGATTGCCTCAAGGTGCACCCGCCTCCCACATGGGGCGCACGCGCGAGGCGCGGCGCCGATCGGGCGCGGGCATGGAAGAGGGGGCGCGGGCGAGCCGGCCCCTTCGAGTCGATCATATTATATTCATTTGAGAATAATTCTCTACTGGGAACAATGATTTAATGCCCGCCCCCGGCTGCCATCTTCATGGCGTGCTCGAGCTGGTCGGATACGGCCTCCCAGCATTCCCGGACGGCCTTGGTGGAGCCCGGTAGATTGATGACGAGCGCCAAGCGACCCGAGAACGAACCATCCGAGTCGCGCACCAGACGCTGCATGCAGCGGGCGCGCGAGAGCATGGCGCGTCGGGTCTTCTCAATCGAATGCGCGCGAATCGCCTCGGCTATGCCGGGAACATCGCGCTCGCACACCACGGCCGTGGCCTCAGGCGTCACGTCTCGTGCGGACAGGCCCGTGCCGCCGCAGGTCAAAACGATATCCGCGCCGAGTTCATCGGTCGCCGTGCGGATGGCATCCGAAATGCCGCGGGCGTCATCGCGCACCGCGACGTGGGAGACGACGTGCCAGCCCGCGCTCGCGATGAGCTCGCCGAGCGCGGCCCCGGCCTCATCCCGCTCGATGGTGCGCGTATCGGAACAGGTCACAATCGCGAACTTGATATCCATGGGAACTCCCTTCGACACCGTCGCCCCCATCGAACACGGCGCTTGGAACGCACGATGGGGCGGTATGCCTTTTCGAGGAGCGGGCGCCGCCGCCCCCATCCGCGTCGGATGGATCGAACTACAGGACCGTGCCCTCGGACACGTCGTAGCGCAAGACCGCGACGGTCTCCCCCGCCTCGACGCAGCCGGCGTCCTCGTCGAGCATGACCAGGCAGTTACCCCGATGCAGGTCCACGAGCAGGGCGGAATTTTGCGTGGGCGCCTGCGTCACCTCGAGCCCACCGTCGGCTTCGGAGCGCCTCACGCATGCACGGTTGTACGCCGCGCGGCCCGGGCGCTTCTTGATGCCATGGGAGACACGGGCCTCCTGAACGGGACGGGCGAGCTCCGCATGGCCCATCATCTTGCGCAGCGCCGGACGGACGAACAGCTCGAAACCCACGAACGCGCCGGCGGGGTTGCCCGAGAGGCCGAAAAACGGCGTCTCGCCCAACAGGCCGAAGGTCACGGCCTTGCCCGGCTTGATGGAGACGCGGTCGAACAGGACCTCCCCCTCGCGCTCCATGAGGGCCGTCACATAGTCGTAGTCGCCGGCCGACGCACCACCGGACGTCACCACGACATCGCACTCGGAGGCCGCGCGACGGACGAGCGCGCAAATACGCTCCTCGTCGTCGGGCGCGATGCCGTAGAACACGGGCTCGGCGCCCGCCTCTCGGGCCGACGCCATCAGCGCGGGGCCGTTGACATCTCGGATCTGACCGCGCGCCGGGACCGCCCCCGCATCGACGAGCTCGGTTCCGAGCGAGATGATGCCCACCCGCGGAGCGCGATGCACCGGCACGAGCGCATGGCCGGCATTGGCGAGCAGCCCCGCCCCCGCCGGCGTCACGACCTCGCCGGCCGCCATGACGACATCGCCCGCGCGGGCCTCGAGACCCGCGGCGCGAATGTTCTCACCGGGCCTTGCCGGCGCGGACAACGCCACGCGCGAGCCCTCGTTGCCATCGCCGTCGAGCACCTCGACGATCTCATATTTCACCACGGCATCCAGGCCCTCGGGCACCGGTGCGCCCGTCATGATGCGCACGGTCTGCCCATGGCCGACCTCGCCCTCGAAGACGTGGCCGGCGGCTTCGTGACCCACGACCTCGAGCTCGACGGGCCCCGCGGCCGTTGCGGAGATGAGGTCCTCGGCATGCAGGGCGTAACCATCCATGGCGCTGTTGGCGAAGGGGGCCAGGTCGATGTCGGTCTCGACGTCGGCGGCCAGAGGCAGGCCGGCGGCGCGCCACGCCGGAACCTCGCGCACCTCGGTGGGGCGCACGCGCCCGAGCACGATGCGGCGCGCCTCCTCGACGGGGATCATGTTCGCATCGGGGTTCTTTCCGCGAGCCATACCTCGCCCCTCCCTCATCTTGGCGCGTCACCGACCGCCGTCCATCCGACGGCGCCCGAGCGCCCGTTATATTCTCAATAGAGAATAGTGTATGGGACGCCCTTTGTGTATGGGCAAGACATCCGCCCACGCAAAGCCCCGATGGCCGAGGGGCGTATACTGAACGAGTTCAAGCGAAATCGATACCCACCGGGAGGTGCCATGCCCAAGAACATGCTCGAGACGGCTGAGAACGAACTCAAACGCGGCGTCCGAGGCGCGGGCGCGCAGGCGCGCCGAGGCGCGGGAAACGCCTACGCAAGCGCGCGCGTGCTGATGCTTTGCATCCTCATCTCGGTCCTCATGGGCATCGCGGGCTGGGCGCTCCTCGCCGCGCTCGACATGGCCACCGCGACGCGCGAGGCGCACCCGTGGCTGTTCGCCCTGCTCCCGTTCGTGAACGTCGCGACCGTGTGGGTCTACCGCAACCACGGCCTGCGCGCGCAACGCGGCAACAACCTCGTCATCGACAGCACCGTCACCGGCACGCCCATCCATATGCGCATGGCCCCGCTCACCTTCCTGTGCTCCACCGCCACGCACCTGGCCGGCGGCTCGGCTGGACGCGAGGGGGCCGCGGTGCAGATGGGCGGCGTCATCGCGAGCAATGTGGCGGGCCTGTTCCATGTGAAGGGCCACGATCGGCGCGACCTCATGATGGCCGGCATCTCCACGGCCTTCGGCGCCGCGTTCGGGGCGCCGCTGGCCGGGGCGTTCTTTGGCATGGAGATGTGCTTCGTGGGCAAGATCGACTACAGCGCGGCGCTTTACTGCCTGACCGGGTCCTTCATCGGCAGCGCCGTGAGCCGCGCGCTGGGGAGCCGCTTCGCCTTCCAATCCATCGCGAGCGTTCCCGCGATGGATGCGCGCACCCTCGCCATCGCCATCGCCGCCGCCGTGGTGTTCGGCCTGGTGGCCCGGCTGTTCACCCTTTGCATCCGCTCCGTCAAGCGCCTGTACGCCCGCATCTTCACCAACTACCTGGCCGGCGCCGCGGCCGGGGGCGCCGTGCTCGCCGTGCTGTTCTTGTGCCTCGGCATGAGCCCCTATGGCGGCTTGTCGGAGTGGATGGTCGGAGCGGCGTTCCGGGGCGAGACCACCCTCGCCGACCCGATCGCCAAGCTCGGCATGACCGCGCTCACCGTCGGCGCGGGCCTGCAGGGAGGCGAGGTCGCGCCGCTGTTCGGCATCGGCGCATCCCTGGGCGGATGGATCGGTCAGGTCACCATGGGAGACCCGAGCCTCGTGGCCGCGCTCGGGATGATCGGCGTGTTCGGGGCGGCGCTCAACGTGCCCATCACCACCATCATGCTCGGGATCGACATGTTCGGCGCCCAGGCCGCAGGGTATTTTGTCATCGTCGCCTTTGTGAGCTATCTCGTGGCGGGGCATGCGGCCGTGTACCCGGCACAGCGCATCGTGACCCCCAAGCGAAGGGGGCTCAAGGAAGACACCGCCCTTACCGTCGAAGGCGCCCTCGAGCGTCATCGGCGCGAACTCGAGGAGCTGATGGACGAATGAGCATGGACCGCATGGACGCCCTCGGGCGCGTGTTGATCATAGTGAACCCCGCGGCGCAAAGCGGTGCCGCGGCGGGTGCGGCCGAGCGCCTCAAGCGATTCCTCACCATGTACTGCCATCGCGAGGCCTTCGAGATCGCGCAGACCGAACGCCCTCGCCATGCGACCGAAATCGCAGCCGGCGCGCGGGGATGCGACACCGTCATAGCGCTCGGCGGCGACGGGGTGGTGCATGAGGTCGCCTGCGGTCTCATGCGCATCGAGGCGGGCAGGCGCCCCACGCTCGGCGTGATCCCCGTGGGTTCGGGCAACGATTTTGCCCGGACACTGGGCCTCACCGACGTCACGGACGTCTCGGGCACGGACTTCTCCCCGCTTTTGACGAGCTCGGCGGCGCCCATCGACGTGCTCGAGATCACATGTCGCTCCCACACCGGCGGAGTCACCCGCACATGGACCGAATACGCGGTGCAGACGGTCTCGTTCGGCCTGGACGCCGCGATCGCCATAGACACGCACGCCATGCGCAAGATCACGGGCCTGGCCGGCGCCCCGCTCTACCTGGCAAGCGGCCTCAAGGCGTTCGGACGCGACTACCGGGACTTCCCCGCATACGTCCGCTTCGACGGCGGCGCCGAGACGCGCGTTCGCGCCATCATATTCGCGATTCAAAACGGCCCGACCTATGGGTCGGGCTTTCGCATCTGTCCGCAGGCGGATCCCTGCGATGGACTGCTCGACGTGTGCTACGCCACCGGCCCGGTGCCTCGCGCCGTGGCATTGCCCGTATTCCTCTCGGCTAAAAAGGGAAGGCACACGCACAGCCCGCACGTGCGGCTACAGCGCGCGAGACGTGTCGACCTCGTGTTCCCGAGCCCAACCTACCCCATCCAGCTCGACGGCGAGCAGATGGGCGCAGATGAGCTGTCCATCGAGGTGGTCCCGTCCGCGCTCAACGTGCTGTGGCCGAGGTAGCCGTCGCCCGTCCGGCGGTGCGTCGGACGGGCGAGATGGGCAAAGGGGACGTCCAGGGGGTCGTTACAGGAACTCGATCTCGCCGCTCCCGTCGTCCATCCCGGCGATGCGCGCCAGGCTCTCGACGCGGTACCCCTTTGCGCGCAAGCGATCTCCCCCGCCTTGATGCGCCTTCTCGATGGCGATGCCGATACCCACGACCTCCGCACCCGCCTGTCCGCATAAATCTATGAGTCCCTCCAGCGCGCAGCCGTTGGCGAGGAAGTCGTCGATGATGAGGATGCGATCGCCGCTTCCGAGGAACCGCTTCCCCACGATGACCGGATACTCCCTCTGCTTCGTGAAGGAATAGATCGTCGAGCAGTACTGCTCGCCATCGAGGTTGACGGACTGGGCCTTCTTCGCGAATACCACCGGCACGTCGCCGAAATGGCGCGCGGCGACGCAGGCGATGCCGATGCCGCTCGCCTCGATCGTCATGATCTTGTTGACGCCCAGGCCGTCGAACTCGCGCGCCCACTCGGCACCCATCCGATCGAAAAGTGCGACATCGCATTGATGGTTCAAAAAGGCATCGACCTTGAGCACGTTGCCGGCCTTGACGATGCCATCGCGCTTGATGCGCTCTTCCAACTCCCTCATGGGACTCCTTCCGCGTTCTCGATTCACAGAAGGATACCACCGCCCCATGCGGAGCCGGCCCAGATGGGCGACCTAGAGCCCCTGGCGTTCCAACCAGGCGAGCACGTCGCGATGGACCTCGTCCTTTACGGGCTCGTTCAAGATCTCGTGGCGCATGCCGGGATAGAGCCTCTCGGTCACGCTCTCGACGCCCGCCTTGCGATACATCTCCGCCGCCCGATGGACGCCGGCGCCGCAATCGCCCACCGGGTCCTTGTCACCGGACACGAACAGCAACGGCAACGTATGCGGGAGCCTGCGCGCCAAGCGCGGGTCCGTGGCATCGGACACCAGGCTCGTCAGCACATGATAAGCTCCGACCGTGAACTTCTGGCCGCACAGGGGGTCTCGCTGGTATTCGGCCACGACCTCCGGATCGGTGGCGAGCCAATCCAGATCCGTCTCGGCATCCCTGACGGCCTTGCCGTAGCCGCCCGCCCCCATGCCATCCACGAGATCGCTCACATAGCGCTCGCCGTGCTTTTTAGCCAACGAGCTCGTAAGGGCCTTTCCCGCCGCCGAGAGCGGGCGGGGCTGATGGCCGGTGCCGCACAAGACGGCGGCGCGCACGCCGAAGGCGTGGCGGGTCAGGAACACACGGGTTATGAAGCTGCCCATGGAGTGACCGAAAATCGCGTACGGGATGCCGCTCACCCGCATGTCGCAGTGCAAAGACAGGCGCTCGAGGGCAAGTTCGCGCAGCGTCTGCACATCGGCGACGAGCACGTCCTCGCCGACCTCGAGCGGCATATGGCCCAGATCCTCGGCGCTCGAAACGCTCCTGCCATGACCGATATGGTCATTCGCGCAAACGGCGAAACCCTGCTCGCAAAGGAAGTGCGCGAAGCCCTCGTAGCGCTCCACGTGCTCGGACATGCCGTGCACGACCTGGATGAGCCCGCGGGGGGCCTCGCCCCCGGAGGCGACCTCATCGGGTTCCCACATGAGGGCGCGCACCGTGGAGCTATCGTCGCGGCTGGCGTAGGTGATGGTCGTGGTCTTCATCGCGTGCCCTCCGGCTCGGGGTATGGTCTCATGGCGCGTTCGCGCACCTCGTCCCTTGTACCCAAAATGAAAGGGCGGGACGGCGGATGGGGCGAACGGGCGCGGGGACCGGCGAGCGGTCGCACGAGTCGATTAGACGACGATGCGGAAATCGGACATGGGGATGGTACGGGCCTCGCGGACGCATTCGCTCGCGATCTCATCGGCGGCGTAGCCCACGGCGAGCATATGCACCGGGTACAGGTCGACGGGAAGGCCGAACTCGTCGATGGCCACGCGCGGGTCGAAGTGGCACACCCAGCAGGTGGAAAGACCGAGATCCTCCGCCTGCATCATCATCTGGTCGACCACGATGCTCGTGTCGATGTCACCCGAGCCCATCTGATCGCATGCGCGCACCCAGGCCGTGTCGACTTTCTCGCACACCATCAAGACGACCGGGGCGCCGAACACGCTGCCGTCCTTGGCGAATCGCCTGGCGGCTTTGGCCGCCTTCTCACGCAGGGCGTCCGTATCGCACACGAGCACGCGGCTCGGATGCCTGTTGCAGGCGGACGGGGCGATGCGACCGGCCTCCAAGATGGCGGAGAGCTTTTCGGGCTCGACCGGGCGCCCCTCATAGCTGCGGCAGGAATACCGGGAACGGGTCAGTTCTGCAAAAGACATGCGTCTCTCCTTCGGTGGTCGGGACTAGAGGTACTTGCGCCAGTCGTCCTCTTCCTCATCATCCTGTTCGGCCGCAGCGGCGATCTGCTCGGCGGCGCGGCGCTCGGCGAGGGCGTCGGCGAAGCGCACCGGATTGCCCTCCGGGAAGGTCGCGAGCACGTGCTCGAAACAAGCGAGGTTCTCGTTGAAGCGATCGCGCGGAACGGCGAAGATCGCGAGCTCGATGCCGTGGGCGCCCGCAGCCAGCTCCTCGCGGAACAGCTCGGACACGAGCTCGGCATCCCAGCCGAAGACGCCGCAGCCCCAAGCTCCCAGCACGACCTGCTTATGGCCCAGCGCATCGACGATGTCGAGGGCGAAGCGAATGCGCTCGCGCATGGCGCGCACGAGGGTGTCTTCAGCGACCTTGTACTCCTCGCGGGCGCGACGCGCGTTGGGCGCGGCCACCACGAGCACGTCGGCGTAGGCGTGGATCTTGTCACGGGAGAAGCGTACCCCGGGCACCACGAGCGCGCGGCTGCGATACAGATCGCAGTTGATGTTGCGGCGGCGGTTCTCGCCGTACCAATCGCCCTGCCTCTCGAGCACGTTGTACAGGAACGACTCCGCGCACAGGGCCTCCTCCTGCGCCCAGGAACCGCGGCTGTAGCCACCGCCCGGGCTGGTGAACGAGGCGAAGTCGAGAACCGCCAGGTCGCAAAACTCGACTCGGCCTCGACCGTTCTCGAGAATCGCCGTCACGGCATCGGCGGCCATGACGCGGACCTCGGGCACGCGGCCCTCGACCTCGACCTCGACGGGGGCCTCGACGCGCCGGACGCCGGCGAGGCTGCGCTCGATCTCCTTGCCGAATCGGGCGGCCATCTGCTCGGTGTGGCGCCGGGCTTTCTCCGCGCGCGCCTGCTTTTTGGGATTGGGCTTGCGATCTGCCATTCGAATCTCCTTACAGACCGGCGAGCGCCTGCTCGACGTCGGCGATCAGATCCTCGGTGCTCTCGATACCGCATGAGAGGCGAACCATGTCGGGCGCGATACCGCAGGCCTCGAGCTCGGCATCGTTCATCTGGCGGTGCGTGGCGTTGGCCGGGTGCAGGCAGCACGTGCGGGCATCGGCCACATGCGTGGCGATCTGCGCGATCCGGAGGCTCTTCATGAACTGCTCGGCGGCCTCGCGACCGCCGTTGAAGCCGAAGCTCACCACGCCGCAGGAACCGCTCGGCAGGTATTTCCGCGCGAGATCGTGATACTCATCGCCGGGAAGGCCGGGGTAGCGCACGAAGCGCACGGCCGGATGGCCGGCGAGGAACTCGGCCATGGCCTGACCGTTCTTGCAGTGCTGCGGCATGCGCACGTGCAGGCTCTCGAGGCCGAGGTTCAGCAGGTAGGCGTTTTGGGGGCTCTGGATTGAGCCGAAATCGCGCATGAGCTGGGCGGTCGCCTTGGTGATGAAGGCACCCTCGAGACCGAAGCGCTCGGTGTACACGACGCCGTGGTAGGACTCGTCGGGAGTGGTGAGGCCGGGGAACTTCTCGGCGTGCGCAGTCCAGTCAAAGCGGCCGGAGTCCACGATGGCGCCGCCCACGGCCGCGCCATGGCCGTCCATGTACTTGGTGGTGGAGTGCGTCACGATATCGGCGCCCCACTCGATGGGACGGCAGTTGACGGGCGTGGGGAACGTGTTGTCCACGATCAGCGGCACGCCGTGGGCGTGCGCCGCGGCGGCGAAGCGCTCGATGTCGAGCACGGCGAGCGCCGGGTTGGCGATGGTCTCGCCGAAGACGCACTTGGTGTTGGGGCGAAAAGCCGCCTCGAGTTCCTCGTCGGTCGCGTTGGGCGCGACGAAGGTGCACTCCAGGCCCATGCGGCGCATGGTGTGGGCAAGCAAGTTGTAGCTGCCCCCGTAGATGGCCGAGCTCGCCACCACATGGTCGCCCGCTCCGGCGATGTTGAAGACGGCGAAGAAGTTCGCGGCCTGTCCGGAGCTCGTCAACATGGCGCAGGAACCTCCCTCGAGCTCGCAGATCTTGGCCGCGACCGCATCGTTGGTGGGGTTCTGGAGGCGGGTGTAGAAATAACCCGATTCCTCAAGGTCGAACAACTTGCCCATGTGCTCGGAGGTGTCGTACTTCCAGGTGGTGGACTGGTAGATGGGCACCTGACGGGGCTCCGCGTCACCGGGGCGGTACCCGCCCTGCACGCACGTGGTTCCGATATGCTCGGCCATGGGCTCTCCTTCGTTCGGACGGGCACGGGCCCTCGGGCCCTCCCGCATGTTCAGATAGGTAAAATGGTATACCGTTCAGGGCAACCGAAAAGGAAGAACTATGGCAATCAACAAAGATGAAATCTCACTCGACCGCGAGGCGCTCAAAGCCGCGGCCGCAGGCTATCACGCGCAGGGGTTCAACTGCGCGCAATCCGTGATCTGCGCGATTGCGCCCGAACTCGGGCTCGACGACCGCGCGGCCTTCGCGCTCGCCGAGGGCTTCGGGGCGGGCATGGGCGGCATGACCGAGACCTGCGGCGCCATCGCGGGTGGCATCATGGCGCTCGGCCAGGTGAGGAGCTCGGGCTTCGACGCGCCCGGCAGCAAGGGCGCCACCTACCGCATGGCGCGCGCGTACTGCGATGCGTTCCGCGAGAAAAACGGCTCCACCGTCTGCCGCGAACTCAAGGGCGTGAACTCGGACAGCGGGGCGCTCCGCACCTGCGCCGGCTGCATCGACGACGCCATCGACTTGCTCGCCGACGCCCTCGGCGCGTGACGGACTCGAAAGCTCAGAACTCGGCAAAGTGGGCGGGGGCCACCTCGATTCGCTCGCGACCGGCCATCAGCTCGACGAGCTTGGGTCGAAGCGCCTCGTGCTCCCCCTCCCGATATATCGCGTGGATGAGGACCTCGTCGGTGTAATCGGTGCCGGCGATCTTGCCCCCGGTGTCGGCGATCATGCGAACCACCTGCTCGTACTGGGGGTAGGCCATCGCGATGTCCACATTCACCACGCTCGTCATCTCGACGATATCCCCCGCCGCGCGCGCCGCCTCGACGGCCGCCTGCGCCGCCGCCGTATATGCGCGCACCAGGCCGCCCGGCCCGAGCAGCGTCCCGCCGAAATAGCGCGTGGTCACGCAGCACACATCCTTGAGCCCGGCGCCTCGCAGGACCTCGAGCGTCGGCATCCCGCTCGTGCGCTGCGGCTCCCCGTCATCGCTGGCGCGCTCGGACCCGTCCGTCAAGATGAAGGCGGGGACGTTGTGGCGGGCGTCGTAGTGCCTTGCCCGCATGGCCGCCTGATGCGCCTGCGCCTCATCCACCGACTCGACATGCGTCAATTGGGCGATGAACCGGCTCTTGCGGTCCTCGAACTCGCCCGAGACCTCGGCACCGGGACGAACCGTGAAATACGAATCTGCCATAACCCCTCATAACCGGGCCCCGTCCGACAAGGGACCGTGCACTCGCAAGACCTTCGGCCACATGGTACAATACCTCTTCGCGAAGCGGGCCAGACGATCGCGCGACCAGCCCTCGTGGCAGGCGTGAGGAAAGTCCGGGCTCCACAGGGCAAGAAGCTGGCTAACGGCCAGGCGGGGCAACCCGACGGATCAGCGCCGCAGAAAAGAAGACTCCCGCTGCCCGCCTTTGGGCGGGTGAGAGAAAAGCTGAAACGGTGGTGTAAGAGACCACCAGCGTCGTGGCAACACGGCGGCTTGGCAAGCCCCTTCCGGAGCAAGCGCGAATAGGAGCGCCATGGGTCGGCCCGGCCCGCGCTCGGGTAGCGTGCGAAGAACTGCACGGCGACGTGCAGGCGAGATAAATGATCGTCCACGACAGAACCCGGCTTATCGGCCCGCTTCGCCTTTTCAATCCCCGCAGATGACGCGATGGGCGCGCATAACCGGGCAAGCACATGCCCCCCTTCCCGCTTTACACGACCCTTACAATGCTTTCCAACGTTAAGCACTGGTAAGCATCGCGTAAGGTATACAATAGTGCAGCTGTGTAAACAGGCGCCGCCATGCGCCGATATGGGAATGTGGTATCAGTGGACGTATCCTTCTCCTATTTCATTGCGCAAGTCTCTTCCAATCCAATACTTGCCATGACCGTCTTGCTCACGCTGGGCGTCATCTTCGTCAACGGCTGGACCGACGCGCCAAACGCGATCGCCACGTGCGTGACCACGCGTTGCCTGCCGCCCAAGACCGCCATCATCATGAGCGCGATCTTCAATTTCCTGGGCGTCTTCATCATGACGCACATCAATGCGAGCGTCGCCTCGACCATCTCCAACATGGTCGATTTCGGCTCGAACACGCAAATCGCCCTCATCGCCCTGTGCGCGGCGCTCTTCTCGATCGTCGTGTACTCCGTGGGAGCGAGCGTCTTCGGCATCCCCACGAGCGAGAGCCACAGCCTCATCGCCGGCCTCACCGGCGCGGCCATCGCACTGGGCGGCGCGGACGGCGTCAACATGAACGAGTGGGTGAAGGTCCTCTACGGCCTCGTCCTCTCCCTCGTTTTGGGATTCGTCGCCGGCTGGGGCGTGTGCAAGATCGTCACGATGCTGTTCGCCAACAGCGATAGACGCAAATCGAACACCTTCTTCCGCTGGGCCCAGATCGCCGGCGCGGCGGGCATGAGCTTCATGCACGGAGCTCAGGACGGCCAGAAGTTCATCGGCGTCCTCTTCCTCGGCGTCGCGTTCTGCAACGGGCAGCCCTCCGTCGAGAACATGATCATCCCCGTATGGCTCATGCTGCTGTGCTCCGTCGTCATGGGCGTCGGAACCTCCGTCGGCGGCGAGAAGATCATCAAATCCGTCGGCATGGACATGGTGAAGCTCGAGAAGTACCAGGGTTTCTCCGCCGACCTCTCCAGCTCGCTGTGCCTGCTGCTCGCCACGCTCACGGGCATCCCCGTCTCCACCACGCACGTCAAGACCACTGCCATCATGGGCGTGGGAGCCGTCAAGCGCATCTCCGCCATCAACTTCGGCGTAGTCAAGGACATGCTGCTCACCTGGATCTTCACGTTCCCGGGCTGCGGCCTCATCAGCTTCTGCATGGCAAAGCTGTTCTTGCTCTTCATCTAGGCAAACCGTCATCCGAGTCCCGAATCTCGACCCGAAAGGACCCATCATGGCCAAGAAAAACGACGCCTTCTACTTCGACAGCTTCACCGATGCGGCCGAGCTCGCATGCAAGGCCGCCGGCAAGCTCGACGAGATCATGCGCGATTTCGACCCTTCGCAGATCGAGGAGGCCGTCGCCGAGATGCACCTCATCGAGCAGGAGGCCGATGAGATCGTGCACCGGGTTAACGATGCGCTCATCAGCGCGTTCATCACCCCCATCGAGCGTGAGGACATCGCGACGCTGAGCAACAGCATCGATGTCGTCATCGACCGCATCGAGGGCGTCCTGCACCGCATCTATTTCACCAACGTGCAGGAGATGCGCCCCGACGCGCTGGAGATGTCGGCCAAGGTCATGCGCGCCACCGAGCAGATGCGCGACCTCGTTTTGGAACTTCCCCAGTTCAAGCGCTCCAAGAGCCTGCGCGAGCACGTCATCACCGTGAACACGATCGAGAGCGAATGCGACGACATCTACATCGCCGCCATGCGCGAGCTGCACACCGGTGATTTCGACCCGCTGACCGTCATCTCCTGGCGCGACGTGTACACGTTCCTCGAGTACTGCGCCGACTCCTGCGAGTTCGTCGCCGACACGGTCGAGTCCATCGTGATGAAGAACAGCTAAGCGCGATCGGGAGATTCCCGCTCACCGACCCCGGACGGTATGCGCCGTCCGGGGTTTTCATTTCGCGCCCATACCAGATGCCGGGGATGGGATATCCGGGGACCTCCGCCTCATCCCGCACTGCAATCGCCTCTCAAAACGATACCCATGTTCGCTTTCGAGAGTATGGAAAAGCGCCTCGTGCCGTTGCGGGCACGAGGCGCTTTACCGTCAAATATCTTGTGGGTGCTCGTTAATCGAGGTCATCGGCACCGAAGTTCGGGAGCGGGGCGAACGGATCGGCCACAGACATCGGCTCGGGAGCGGGCATGGGGGCGGGGGTGGCCACGGGCTCGGAGCCGGTGGGGGTGCTGACCAGAAGATCGGCCGGGAACTCGTTCTGGGCCTCGTCCATGAAGTGCTGGATGAGCTTCAGGTACTCGGCCTTGAACTCCTCGCGAGAGGCCTTCAGACGGTCGATCTCGGCGAGCTCGTTCTGCTTCTCGTTGAGCGCCTGGCGGATGACCTCGCGCGCCTTGGCGTCGGCCTCGTTGCGAATGCGATCGGCGTTCTCGCGGGCCTCGGCCACGATGTTATCGGCAGACTGCTGCGCCGCGATGAGGGCGGCGGAGATCTGGCTGGCGGTGGCGGTGTACTCGGGGCTGGCGACGGGTGCGGGAGCCGGGGCGGGGGCGGCAACGGCGACCTGCGCCTGAGCCTGGGCGGCGGCGAGCTCCTGCTCGGTGGCGGTCAGCCGGGTCTTGAGGTCCACGATCTTGTTGAGCATGGCGTCGACCTCGGAGGCAAGCTGCTCGAGGAAGACGTCGACCTCAGCGGGGTCGTAGCCGCGCTTGGCCTCGGAGAAGGTCTGCGCCTGGATGTCAGCGGGGGTGATGGCCATGATACGTATCCTTTCATACGCGAGGGACGCTCCGGTTTTAAGCGAGGACCGCTCTGCGTCAGTTCCTACAATATTAACCTGATAATGAAGTTCTCGAGCAGACTCAACACAAGTATCGCAACAACCGGCGACCAGTCGATCATTCCCAGCGGAGGGATGAAACGACGGAAGAAGTTGAGATACGGGCCGACGAGACTTTGCAGGACGGCCCCGATATCGTCCATGAGGCCACCCGGACGGATCGGGAACCATGACAGCAAGACATAGCCGAGAATCAGATAGTTGTAGAACTCGAACAGGGTTCGGACGAGACGGGCGATGGTGATGGCGTTCACGAGATGGCAGCTCCTACTGCTTGAGATAGCCGTCTTTGCGCAGCTTGGCAAGGTCGGTCTCCTTGACCTCGCAGCCCACCGGCAAGACGATGAACACTCGGTCGCCCAGCTCGCGCACAGAGGCGCCGGAGCCACAGGCGAACCCATAACTGAAATCGAGCACGCGCTTGGCGACCTCGGTGCGGACGCCGGCGAACACGAGGGCGACCGGCTGGCGGGTGCGCACGCGGCGCACGACGGTCTCGACGTCGTCATAGCTCTCGGGGCGCAGAACATACGCCGGGAGCTGGGGGGTACCCTCCAAAACGGCGTTCGCACGAGCCTCGGCGCTGCTCACCGGCGCCGTGGTGGGGACGGAAGACAGCGCGACGCGCTGGGACTGCGCGTGGGCGTAACTCGAGGGCGTGTCATAGGCGCCGGGACGATAGGAGGGCTCGGTGGAAGAGGGATAGGTCGTCGCATGGCGATCGGCCTCCCCCACCAGCTGACCGGAGCGCGTGTACACGGCGACGGACTCGGCCTCGCCGCGACGTGTCTGACCGAGCATGCCGTTGCCGGGCTCCTGGGGCTCATAGCCGCGATAGGAATCCTGGGCGGGCTGACCATAGCCCTCGGGGTAATCCTCGTAGCCGCCGTCCACACCCTCGTCGTAGTAATCGTCATAGGGCTCGTCGCCATACGGCTGGGCAGCAGGCTGAGCCATGCCGAGACGGCTCTTGATGTCATCTAGAAATCCCACGGTTATACCTCTCTTAGCGCCGTGTGCGGGCGTACCTGCTTATAGTACTTCAAAGGATGGGTCAAATACCACACGCCCCAGGCGAACGATGGTGGACCCCTCCTCAAGCGCGATCTGGTAATCCTCGCTCATGCCGCAGGACAGCTCGCGAAGATCCAGCCCGCTCGAGGCGCGAAGCTCGTCGCGCAGCTCGCGCAAGCCGGCAAAGCACGCACGTGCCCTGGATTTATCCCCACGCGGGGCCATCGTCATAAGCCCCTCGATGCGAATTCCACAAAGACTCTGCAGCCCGTCCATTGAGCGACGCAACTCTTCAGGGGAAAAACCGCCCTTGGTCTCCTCGCCGCTGACGTTGACCTCGATGAGCACCCTCTGCGGGAGCGCAAGTTCTCCGACATCCAAGCGACGCGACGCACGGCTGCTCACGGCCTCGGCCAGATGCATGGAGCCGATCGAGTGGATGAGCTCGACGCGGCCGAGCACGGCGTTGATCTTGTTCGTCTGCAGGTTGCCGATCATATCGAAGCGCACGCGACGCCCCTCCTGGACGAGGTCGAGGCCCTCGAGCTTGCGATGCAGCTCCTGGGGACGATTCTCGCCGAAAACGCGATAGCCGGCGTCGAGGGCCGCGAGGACCTGCATGAGGCCCACGGTCTTGGAAACGGCGACGAGCTCCACATCGTCACGGGTACGGCCACTCACTGCGAGGGAGGCGTCGACGCGTTGCATGATCTCCGCGCGTCGGTCCTCGATGAAGGCGCCGTAATCCTCTTCCATCGCATATCCTTTCGCATCCACCTGCCACGGTCGCGGCGTTGCGGGTGCGCGACCCCACGCCATACTAACGCAAGGATGCGGCGGCCATGACGGACGCCGCATCTCTACCTCGAATCATCAATCAAGCCGCGCAGAGCGCCCGGGCGACCCTACTCCCCCAACTCCGCGATGAGCACCGCCAGATCATGGCCGACCTCATCGAGTGCGAGGCGGGACACGAATCGGGCATCGGTCTCGGGGTCGAGCGTCACGCCCTCGCCGGAGGGGATGCGCAGGCTCTCGAGCTCCTCCTCGCCGGCCTCGGCGATGTCGTCGGGGCTCCAGCGCTGTCCGGTCAACAGGAACACGAGGCGGTACGCGCATTCCATCGAAATGCTCGCGACGCGATCCAGATAGCGCGAGACCATGACCGTGCGGCGGAAATCGTCCATCTGCGCGTCATCGGCGACCTCCATGGTCTCCGTTCGATTGAAAACGCGGAAGAACTCCTGGTATGCACCGTGGACGGCCTCGTCCTCTTCCGACAGGGTCAGTACCGTGGCGAGGTCGTTGCTCACAAGCGCGGAGGCGGTGGCGCCGAGCACGCGATAAACGCTGGCCGCCTCCTCCTCGATAAGGGCGACCATCTGCGGCGGGAACTCGATGTCGCTATTGACCTTGCGTTTGGCCGCACGGGCGATGCGACGCACCTTGTCGCTCATGCGCTGTAGGTTGAAGTCGATGTAGATGATCGTTTGGAGCAGGCGAAAGTCGGAGGCGACCGGGCTCTGCGTGGCGATCAGGTTGTAGCAGACGGCCTCGAGGTTGGCGCAACGGGCATCGATTGCCAACGTTGCCTGCTGGGCCCGTTTGGCCAGCTCCTTGTCGTCGGCCACGAAGGCGTCGACGGCATCGTGCAGGGTGAGATCGATGGCCTCGAAGATGGAGAGCATCTCGTGGCGGGCCTCGATGAGCTGACGTGAGAAGAGTTTGCGCATGGCGATCCTTTTCGACGGGCGTATCACACATGCAACCAAGTCTAGCCACGTGCGACCCTCGGCCGCGTAAACGCAATGTCAGGAGAATGAAAGGTTCGAACGGACACGGACCCTCGGAGCGCTACGCCATCACGGCGACGGCGGCATGGCGCCCGCAATTCCCACCCTCGGCACGATAGGAGAAGAACCTGTCGTTGCCGCGCACGGTCGACAGGCCGAGGTCGCAGACGGCATCCTCGGGCACCCCCGCCTCGGCAAGGGTTTGCCCGATCGCGCGGCCGAGGTCGAGCAGGCGCGAATCTCCGATGTCGGCCCACCCGAACTCCGCGCAAAAGCGCTCCATGAGCTCTTGGGAGACCTCGTATTCGTCTCCGCGGATATGTGGTCCGATGTAGGCGCGAACGGCACTCGAAGGGCATCCCGAGGCCTCGCACAGAGCATGTGCGGCCTTTGCCGAGATGCGGGAGATCGTCCCCTTCCAGCCCGAATGGATGACGGCGAATCCGCCTGAGCAGCTAAGTAGCACCGGCACGCAATCGGCATAGCAGAGCATGACGGGAACGTCCGGCGCCGTGCACACGATGGCGTCAGCGCCGGCGGCGATCTGCTCGCGCACAGAGGCGAGCTCCTCGCAAGACCCGTCGCGGACAACGGCGACGCGATCGCCATGAACCTGGTTGGGCACGAGAAGGCGCTCGAAATCGCCCGCGCACCCGAGTGCCGCGAGCACGCGGCGACGATTCTTCGTCACGGCCGCGAGGTCATCCCCCACATGGGAACCGAGATTCAAGGATGCATATGGCGGCTCGGAAACGCCACCCGTTCGCTCGGTGAAGGCC
>JARIBW010000027.1 GCA_029264355.1 Collinsella sp.
AAATTGGCCATCATCCTTCCCGCCTCTAAGCACCTGTGACATAGCTTCGCCATACCGCTTGGCGGCCCCTCGGCATATGCGTTCTCTTGGCATCTCACGAGCCCGCACCAGGCGCCGCCCACTCAACGCAAACAAGATATGTTCAGCAGCAAAAAAGCGATCGTTCCGCCTCGCGGGCGAAAAACCGGTTTCCTGCGAGAAGCCCGAACACTGTTGCCATGTCGGGCTTTTCGCAACAAACCGCATGCATTTGATATGTCCCTGCCGCATCTCCTTCCTTAAACTGAGAATCGCCCATTTAATTAAGATGCTACCATGGTAGCGCTTTAAACTGCCACTTGGTTATCTATATTTTTGTATACAGACAATGGATAGTTTTATGCAAAATGAGCGCCGCCCAGAGGGAACTCCCCCACCGCCCGCTTGAGCAGCTTGTAATGATCGACCTTATGCGCATCACTGGCGATATATCGGTACAGATGCCGTTCGAACAGGCGTTTTGCGGGCTTTTTTTCCTGACCAAAACGGCCGCCGGCCAAAAAGTCCGCCGAGGCCTGAAGTCGGCACCCCATGCGCACGAACCGCTCGGCAAGGGAGATATCCTTCTGTATGGCCCGGTAGCGCTCCGGATGCGCGATGATCACCGTGTACCCCAGCCCCTGCAGCTCGTAGATGGTGCGCTCGTAATCAGCAAAATCGCGCTCACTCGCATTCACGTCGAGTTCGAGCAAAAACTCGTTGCTACCGTCAAAGCACAGGTAGGGCGCCCAGGTCTCCACCCCGAGCTCCATGAGCTTGGGATGCGCCACCTCAAATCCCATCTGCAGGGGAAAGTCCCTGGCGTGTGCCTTAAGCTCGTGAAAGGCATTCCACATCGCGTCGTAATTAAAGTACGGGTCCCGACAGTGCGGGGTGCACACGATGCTGGTGACTCCGGCGGCCTTTGCGGCATCGAGCATCGCAAGGCTCGCCGAAAGGTCCCGTGCGCCGTCATCGACGCCGGGAAGGATGTGGCAATGGATGTCCCTCACGGGCGCTCCTCTCCGGGCGAACGCGCGGGCGCTCAACCTAGATTTGAGGCATGCGCCCGCGCAGATACGGGATTACTTGGATTGACCGGCCTTGACACTGGCAATGAACTGGGCAGTGGTGTCCGGGGAGATCTTCCCGGACGGCTGCGGAATGGGCTTAAACCCCTGTGCGGGTGTGGACTGGCGCGGCGCGGGCGTGGAGGCTGCACGGGGTGCCGGGCGCGGCGCGGGGCGTGGGATCGAAGGAGCGGGTGCCGCAACGGGCGCGGGCGCACCGGAATCGTCCCCACCACGGGAGTAGTACTCGGTGTAATACTCGCTCTTCTCGCTCTGGCACAGATTCATGACGGCGCCCAGAAGGTTGGCCCCGGCCTTTTCAAGCTGGGCACGGGAGGCCGCAAGCTCGTCACGGCGCACGACGTTCTGACCCACCACCAAAAGGGTGCCGTCCACCAGGGTGGAGAGCACGGCGGCATCCACAAAGGCGGACAACGGCGGCGTATCAAAGATCACGTAATCAAAGCTCTCGAGGACGGAATCGGTCATCTTGCGGAAACGCTTCGAACTCAGGAGAGCATCGGGGTTGGGGATCTGGGGCTCGGCATCGAGGAAGTACATGCCTCGCGTGGAGGTCGCCACAACGGCGTCGGAAAGGGCCGTCTGCCCGCACAGCACCGAGTACAGACCGTTGCGCGCATGAATTCCCAAATTATTGGCCACGGAACGGCGGCGCATATCGCACTCCACCAAAAGCACGCTGCTGCCGGAGGAGGCGAATGCCTCTGCCAGGGCGATGGCTACGGTGGTCTTGCCCTCATTGGGGACCGAGGAGGTCACCAGGACCGAGCGGACCGGGTCGTCCACCGAGGCGAACTTGATGTTGGCCACGAGCGTCTTGACCGCGTTGTGCATGTGGATCTGGTCGATCCCAACCTTCTTCTGCTTCTTCGCCATCGTTAGCGAACCCCCTTCACGACCGGGATGCGCCCGATCACCGGGACGCCGAGGATCTCCTCCGCCTCATCGGCGGTGCGGACCTTCGTGTTGAGCATGTCCGCCACAACCGTGATGGCAACTGCCAGGAACAGGCCGCCCATGAGGGCAACCGCCACGTACAGCGGGCGCGAAGGGCCGCTCGGGGCCACGGGGGCGATAGCCGGGTCGATGATGTTCACGGCCTCGACCTTCATGACATCTTGGGAGATATCGGCCACATTCTGGGCCACCGCGTTGGCAACGCGGGCCACCAGATCGGGGTCGGTGCCGGTGACGGAGAGCTCGATCACGCGAGAGGTGGTCGCGCTCGAGACGGAAACCTCAAAGTCCTTGAGGTTCTTGAGGCCCAAATCCTCCGCCGCGGCCTTCTGCACGCGGTTGGACTCCAAGAGCGTCGTGACGTCGTTGGCCACCATCTGAGAAGCGGAGAGGTCCGACGAAAGGTTGGACGCTCCCTCCTCCTGGTTGGTGAGTACGTACATGCTCGTCGTCGCCGTATAGGTGTCGGGCATGAGCATGAACGAATAGGCCCCGACGAGCAGTGCGCACACGATTGGCAGGCCAATCACCAGCTTGACGCGCTTTTTGAGCAAGTCGAGCAACTCGAGAAGCGTCATTGAGCAACCTCTCCATTCCCGTTGTAGTGTATTAAAATAAACTCGGTTGTGTATTGTAGCAAACCAAATTGGCTCCACGACTATCACATTGAATAGAACTACGGGACTGTATGGGCTGCGCGCCCGCGCCGTTCCGCCCGTGCCGCCAATCCGCGCGGCGCAGAGGGATGCTACCGGCCCAGCAGGAACTCCAGCGAGCGAACCCTGCTCTCAAGGTGCGTGGCCGCCCAAATGTGCGCGAGGCCCAGCAGGCGCGCGGAAGTCCGCATATCCGCGGGGGCCTCGGCGAGCTCGCCGAACGTGAGCGAGATCAAGCACCTCAGCCACCCGATGAGCGCAGCGTCCACCGGCTCGCACCCCGGGACGTCCTTGGAGCAGCTCTCGCACAACAGCCCGCCCGCCTGGGCGGAAAAGCGGCTGGGGGCCTCGTCCCCGCACAGGACGCAGGCGGAGTAATCGGG
>JARIBW010000040.1 GCA_029264355.1 Collinsella sp.
GGCAGCGTGGCGGCCGTGTTTGACGGCGACCCCGCCACCGGCGCGGAGTACCGCACCCCCAACCAGGTCAAAGCGGGCGACTTCTTCGGTATGACCTCCAGCAAGCCGTTCGACCTGACCTCCGCCACCTTCATCCAGGGTGGCGGCAAGAATTTCTTCGATGCCAGCAAGGTCCAGTACCTCAAGGATGGGCAGTGGGTCGACGTCGAGGGTTCGCACGAGTTCACCACCAGCAAGGTGAGCGTAACCGGCTTGGATATCAAGGGCGTCGAGGGCGTTCGCATCGTCGCCGTTCGCGACAATCGCCAGGACGCTTGGCCCACCATCAACGAGATCGCGGTGAACGAGCAGCTTGAGGAAGGGGCCGTGTTCACCGGTACGGTGAGCGTGGCGAACCAAGAGTCGGCGGATGCGGGCCACCCACTGCAGAACGCATCGGACGGCAAGGACACCGAGGCCTGGTTCACGCATAAGAGGGAAGAGCCCAACAAGCACGACGTCACCGTGAAGGACGCCGCCGTCCAGGTGACCTTCGATTCGCCCAAGACCATCACCTCCATCACCTTCAAACAGGGAGAGAGCTCCCCCGACGTCATCGACTCGGGTAAGGCCTACTACCTGGGCGCCGACGACGTCTGGCACGAGGTGGGCGACATCACTTCCGACAAGTCCCAGACCATCCAGCTCGCAGGGCCCGTGACGGCCAAGGCCATCAAGGTCGTCAACGGTGCGGATACCGGCCAGTGGTGGCGCGTCGTGGATCTCAACGCCGCCTTCGGCAAGATCGAAGCGGCTGCGACCGCGACCACCAATATGCCCCAGTATAAAGAGAACCCCATAACCAATGCGGTCGACGGCAACCCGGAGACCAAGTTCTTCAGCTCTCGGAACACCGAAACCGGCGACTATGTGATGTTGAACTTCGGAACGAAAAAGTTCATCGACAGCGCGTACATCAAGCAGGGGGATGCCGATAAGTTCAACGCTTCCAAGCTTTATTACACCGTCGATGAGAAGCCGTCCGCGGATGGAACGTGGACGGAGCTCGCCACGCCCTCCGCGGCGCCCGAGCAGACCATAACCTTCGACCGTGTTGAGGCGACGGGCGTGAAGCTCGTTTCCTCCGAGCCGACCGACAGGTGGTTCCAGCTCTTCGAGTTCAATGCATTCGAGAAGTTCTCCTACAGCAAGGACAACCTCTACGCCTCCTTCGATCTGTCGAACACCAGCCTCACTGCCCGTGTGGGCGACGGCTCCTTCAAGACGACTGACGGGCCTGTCGTCCTGCCCAAGAAGGGCGACGTCATCGCGGTCGACCTCGGTTCCGTCCGTCGCGATGTCACTCTCGGTAACGCGGATGCCCAGACGGGTTCGAACGCCGAGCTCGTCTGGTCTCAGAACGGCATCGAATGGACCTCTTTCAAGGGCTCCGACTCCGTTCGCGCTCGCTATGTCGGCTACCGTGCCACCGGCGATGGCGCCACCGTTGCCTTTAAGGCGCTTTCCGGCAGCTACCTGCACGCCCTCGCGCCGAGTATCGTGAAAAGCGAGCTGCCCGGTGCACAGACCCTGGATGTTGCCAAGATCTTCGACGGCGATGTCGCCACCGCCACCAAATCTAGCGGCGGTCCCTCCGAGGGCGCCAAGGTCGTTTTCGATTTGGGGCAGGAGCGCTCGATCAAGAGCGTCGAGTACTTCGTCCCCGAGGCCAGTCTTGACTACATCCGCAATGCCGTGATCGAGGTTGCCGATAGCGCCGATGCGCAGGATTCCGCGTGGAAGCCGGTTCTCGACATCAACAGCGACGGCAAAGACGCTGATCCCGGTAAGGATGCCCCTGCGAAGCAGGCGCCGTGGATGACGCACTCCACGGACTTCCCGGGCAACATGTTCGTCAAGTCCCCCGATGGTCTTGACGAGACCGCCCGCTATATTCGCATCCGCTTCACCAAGCCCTACGACAAGCGCTGGATCGAGATCGGCGAGCTGCGCATCAACGGTGGCGAGTACGTGCCGCTCTACGCTGGCGGCGACTTTGAGACCACCGCGATCGAGCAGCAGGGAAAGACGCCCGACAATCTACTCGATAAGAGCATGCTGACCAGCTGGCAGCCCGCAACCGACGCGGCCGGCACGTTGACCTACCACGTATCTGATCCCTTCTCCGCCGATGGAGGGGCTTACGACGGCGTCCGCGTGATTTCCAAGGCCGTGCAGCCCGGCGTCAAGGTCAGGGCGGTCGTCTACACCGACGGCCCTCGTTCCGCCGCCGCGACCCAGACGATTGAGATCGGAACGCTCGATGCCGTTCTCAAGGACCTCTCATTTGGCAAGGACGCAGCTGCAGTCAAAGACATCGTTTTCGAATGGCCCCAAGGCGTCACGCCCCAGATTTCCGAGATCTTCCTGATTCGCGGCGTCAAGCCCGGGCTTGAGGGGGATATCGAATCCTTGCACGGCATGGTTGCCAGTGCGAAGGCCGCCGACACGGCTGCATGGACGACTGATTCCGTGACGGCGCTCGAGCGTGCGGTCGCGGCGGCCGAGGAGGCCCTCAAGGCTCCTGAGAACCTGACTTACCGGCAGATCGCCGATCTCAAGGCCGGTATCGAGGCGGCGCTTTCCAGCCCGGTGTTCAAGTATGCGGACCCTGGGCTCCAGCAGCTCGTCGACGGTGCCGTCGTCGACGGATCCAAGTTCACGCCCGAGAGCTGGAAGGCCTATCAAGACGCGCTCGATGCCGCCAAGGCGGGCCTCGAGAACGCCGGCAACCTATCCCAGGCCGAGGGTGAGCGTCTCGTTCACGACCTCAAGGCCGCGTTCGATGCGCTCGTTGAGGATGCGGGCCAGGGTGGTTCCGGCTCCGGTAACACCGGATCCGGCAGTGCCGGGGCCGGCGGCCAGGGCGGTAATTCCGACGCCAATGGGGGCAACGGTTCCACCGGCAAGCCCGGCTCGGGTCCCGATAAGCTGGTGCAGACCGGCGACGACTCGCTGATGCTCATCGGTGGAACTGCGATCGCCGCGGCCGGCCTGGTCGGCATCGGCGTCGCGCTCAAGCGTCGTCGCGACAAAGCCTAAGCCCTCGCGTTCGGCGAGAAAGGCGCACGTGCTTCGGGCCGCATCCCTTTTATGGGGTGCGGCCCCTTGCGTATATGCCCCGCGACGCGATGGCGGCGCGCCGCGGGGCCGGCCTTATTGTCGGCCGTGCGCGCCATCTGCCGGGCCTATGGGAGTTTTGCAGGTACGTTGGCGTGGCGGGCGTTGCGGGGTATGATGCCTATCTGGAAACTACGGGAGGAACCATGCACATCGCGCTCGATAAGCTCTAGCTACGTTTGACGCCGTGCCCGCCGCTTTGCCGGCAGGCCCCCTTTCGCATTTCGCCAACAGCCGACGCATAAGGAGCAATCATGCGCGACAAGCTTGAGAAGATCATCATCGCCTTCGAGGAGCTCGAGAAGAAGCTCTCCGACCCCGCCGTTGCCAGCGACATCAAGGAATTCACCCGCCTCAACAAGGAGTACGCCCACCAGACCGACTTGGTGAGGGCCGCCCGCGAGTACCTGGGCGCCCTCGACGACATCGACGTCGCCAAGGAGATGCTGCACGACGCCTCCGATGCCGATGAGAAGGAGATGCTCCAGATGGAGATCTCCGAGAACGAGGCCAAGCTGCCCCAGCTCGAAGAGGACATCAAGATCATGCTCATCCCGGGCGACCCGATGGATGAGAAGGACACCATCGTCGAGATCCGATCGGCCGCAGGCGGTGACGAGGCCGCCATCTTCGCGGGCGATCTCTTCAAGATGTACCAGCGCTTCATCGAGTCGAAGAAGTGGAAGATGACCGTGCTGGACTCCAGCCCCTCCGAAGCCGGCGGCTTCAAGTCCATTGAGTTCAAGGTCGAGGGCGATAAGGTCTACTCCGTCATGAAGTACGAGTCCGGCGTGCATCGCGTGCAGCGCGTCCCCAAGACCGAGTCCCAGGGGCGCATCCAGACGTCCACCGCGACGGTGGCCGTGCTGCCCGAGGCCGATGAGATCGATATCCAGATCAACCAGGCCGATCTGCGCGTCGACACCTATTGCGCCTCCGGCCCCGGCGGTCAGTGCGTCAACACCACCTACTCCGCCGTGCGCATCACCCACCTGCCCACGAACACCGTGGTCCAGTCTCAGGAGCAGCGTTCCCAGATTCAGAACCGCGAGGTCTGCATGCAGATGCTGCGCGCCCGCCTGTACGAGATGGAGCTCGAAAAGCAGCAGGCGGAGCTCGGCGCCGAGCGCTCCGCGCAGATCGGCCACGGCAACCGTTCGGAGAAGATCCGCACGTACAACCTGCCGCAGGACCGCGTGACCGACCACCGTATCGGCTTCAACTCCACCTACAACGGCGTGCTGCTGGGCGACCAGCTGTCCGGTGTCATCGACGCCCTGGCCGCCGCCGACCGCGCCGCCAAGCTCGCCGAGGCCGTGTAAGCGGATTTTCGGTTGTCGGGCAAAACCGCGCTCGGCGCGGTGTGGGTCGCCTCGACCGCAAGTGCGTCTGTCCGGGCCGTCGTCCTTCGGGGCGGCGGCCCGTTTTCCAAGCGGTCAGGTTTTGGGCAGATGGGCTGATTTTGGACGGGAAATGCTGTAATTCCGCGTTCTCGCCGGGGCGCGTGTGAGCCGTGCCGTAGAATCGCGGCTATGCAATACGAGGGACGGAGGCCATCATGGCTAACGAGACGTGGACCATCAGGCGTTGCCTGGACTGGACACGAGATTACTTGAAGGACCGAGGCGACGAGCGCCCGCGTCTATCCGCCGAATGGCTGCTGTCTGGCGTGACCGGGCTCTCGCGAACTGAGATATACGTGAATTTCGACAAGCCGATGTCGAACGAGGAACTTGCCGCAATGCATACGGCCGTCGTGCGCCGCGCGAAGGGCGAGCCGCTGCAGTACATCATCGGCGAGACGAGTTTCCGCACGATCGACGTGATGTGCGAGCCCGGCGTCCTCATTCCCAGACCTGAGACCGAGCTGCTGGTCGAGGAGGTTTTGGGCTATCTCGACCGCGAGGTCATCGGAGTGGCCCCCACGGTCGAGCGCGAGCGCGTGGAGCTGCCTTGGAGCGCCGAGGTCGAGGCCGCCTTGCGGGCCGAGATCGCCGCGGCCAAGGCGAAGGACGAGCCGCCCGTCGTCGAACGCGAACTTCGCGATGATGACTTTGACATGCTGGTCGACGGCGGGGAGGCCTTCGAGGCGGGCGACGCCGCCTCGAAGGGCGCGGGGGCATCGGATACCGCGCTTGCCGAGGAGGGCGAGCCGTCTACGGGCGACTCTTTTCGGGACGGGGAGTCCGATCAGGATCGCTGCGCACGCGTTCTCGAAGTTGGATGCGGCACGGGCTGCATCTCGCTTTCCATTGCATCCGAGCGCGCGGGGCGTGTCCGGTGCGTCGCGATCGACATCGAGCCCCGTGCAGTCGATTTGAGCATCCGCAACCGCGATGCGCTGGGGATCTCGCCTGCCGACGTCGATGTGCGCTTGGGCAACCTCGTGTCGCCGCTCAACCGTGAGACCGAGTGGGGAACGTTCGACGTCCTGGTCTCCAATCCGCCCTACATCCCATCCGCCGTCATGGAGTCGCTGCCGCGCGAGGTCGCCGACTTCGAGCCGGCGCTGGCGTTGGACGGAGGCGTGGATGGTCTCGACATCTTCCGCAGGCTCGTCAATGCCGCGCCGCACATGCTGCGTCCGGGCGGCTTGCTCGCATGCGAGCTTTACGAGGGCCATCTGGATGCCGCCGCCGACCTGTGCCGTTCCGCCGGCATGCGCGATGTCCGCATCGTGGAGGATTTCACCGGTCGCCCGCGTATCGTTCTCGCTGTGGTGGGATAGGCGGAGCGCATGGCCGTGTTCAATTTCACAGATGTTATCGATCGCGTGGGACACGACTCGATTGCGGCGGATGTGACCGGGGCGATTTCCGGTGGTTCTTTGGGACCCGTCGACTCCGTTGTGCGCGAAGGCTTCGATGCCATCCCCATGTGGGTGGCGGATATGGGGTTTGCCACCGCCCCCTCGGTGCTTCGTGCCATGCGGGAACGACTTGAGCACCCGTGTTTTGGGTATTTCGAGCATCCGCGGGAGTATTTCGATTGCATTGCCTGGTGGCAAGAGCGTCGCAACGGCGTCACGGGGATAGAACCCGCGCACATCGGCTATGAGAACGGCGTGCTCGGCGGCGTGGCCAACGCCCTCGCCGTGATGTGCTCGCGTGGGGACAAGGTGCTCGTGCACGCCCCGACGTACACCGGGTTCGCCAAAACGCTCAAAAACGCGGGGTATGACCTGGTGGCAAGTTGGCTACAGCGCGACGCCGAAGGCGTGTGGCGCATGGATTATGAGGATATGGAGCGCAAGCTCGCAACGAGAGAGATCCACGCGGCTGTTTTTTGCTCGCCGCATAACCCGACGGGACGCGTGTGGGAGCGCTGGGAGCTCGAGCGAGCGATGGAGCTGTTCCGGAAGTACGACGTCTACGTCATCTCTGATGAGATATGGTCGGATATCGTTTTGGGAGGCAGCGTTCATATCCCCGTGCAAAGCGTGAGCGACGACGCGCGGATGAGGACCGTCGCGCTGTATGCCCCCAGCAAGACGTTCAACCTTGCCGGACTCGTTGGGAGCTATCGCGTCGTCTTTGATCCGTGGCTTCGGGACCGCTTGGCCAAACAGGCGAGCCTATCTCACTACAACATGCAAAACGTGCTTTCCATGCACGCGCTTTTTGGCGCTTATAGCGACGAGGGCGCCGCCTGGGTCGATGAGCTGCGAGAGGTTCTTGGCTGCAATGTGCGGATCGCCTCGGAGTTCTTTGAGGGGATCGCCGGCGTTGACTTCGCGCGCCCGCAGGGGACGTACATGCTGTTCTTGGATTGCGGTGGCTGGTGCGCCGCCCATGGCATGGGCATCGACGAGCTGCTGCGCTCGGGCGTCGAGGTCGGCGTGCTGTGGCAAGATGGACGTCCGTTTGGCGGGGAGGCGACGATACGCATCAACCTGGCATTGCCGACGGCGCGCTTGCGCGAGGCGCTGGATCGCTTGTCCGCGCACGTGTTCGCGGGATAGGGAGGGAACTTGTCATGGCGAATGTGATCAAAGCCCATGAGGATCTTGGGTCCGCCGCCGACTGTTTGGCGGCGGGTGGTCTTGCGCTCGTTCCGACCGAGACGGTCTATGGAGTTGGGGTGGCCGTGTCCGCATTCGCGGCGAACCCGAAGATCCCCGGGCCCGATACGGGATATGGGCGCATTTTTTCCCTCAAGCAGCGCGAACTCACCCAGACGGTGCCGTGGCTGGTCGATGGCCCGGCCGCGCTCGAAAGCTACGGGAGGGACGTGCCCGGACAGATCTACGCGCTGGCGGAGAAGCTGTGGCCCGGAGCCCTTACGCTCGTGGTCCCTGCGGCAGATGGCGTGCCGTCGTTCATGCGGGCCGCGGATGGGACAGTCGCCCTGCGCGCCTCCGCATCGCCGGTCGTTCGGGAGCTCATCGCTCGTTGCGGATCGCCGTTGGCGGTCACTTCGGCAAACACGCACGGCAAGCCGGCGCCCGCCTCGTTCGATGAGGTCGAACCGCGCATTCTCGCGGGGGTCGATGTTGCCATCGACGCGGGGGAGACCCCGTGCCGAGACGCCTCGACCATCGTGGCCGTTCGCGACGGGGGGCTTAGGGTCCTGCGCGAGGGGGCATTGCCGATGGAGGAGATACAGGCCGTCCTCGTGTGATTTCGCCCACGGAGATCAAACGCTTATCTCATGAAACCGGTAGCGGGATATGAATACCAAAACACCGTTCCGACCTTGGAAACCGCCGTTTAACGCCAATTACCCATCGTTTGCGGGTGATTAACGGCCGAAACGAGCCCCCAGTGTGAAAATACGAGCTCGAAGTCGTTATCTGTGGTGGTCCGCGTCAAAATGGCCGGCCCCTGCAGGGCAAGGGGGCCGTCAATGAAGGAGCGCCTGGTTCAACGGCGTAAGCCGAGTCATCTCATGTGCGTCATCGCCGCGGGGGCGCTCATCGCGGCCACGCCCCTCGCGCGAGCCTGGGCCGAGATCGAGCCCGAGGTCCGTTCGATGTCCTCGACGCAGATGAGCTCTGAGCCCGAGCTTGTCTACATCAACACGGTGGGCGATTCCGCCGCACGCGTCCAGAACTTCAATCAGAATTGGAAGTTTTACCTCGGTGACGCCAGCGGGGCCGACGGGGAGCAGTTCGACGACTCCGCCTGGAAGAACGTCGATTTGCCGCATGATTACAGCATCGACCAGGAGTACACCACCGCGGGCGAGGCTGAGAGCGGCTACAAGCTCGGCGGCATCGGCTGGTACCGCAAAAGTTTCAAGGCGGACGCCTCCCTGAAGGGCAAGAACGTCCGCATCGATTTCGACGGCGTGTACATGGATTCCACGGTGTGGGTCAACGGGCATCGCTTGGGCAATCATCCGTACGGCTACTCGCCGTTCTCCTACGACATCACCAAGTACCTCAAGATCGGCGAGTCCAATACCATCGCGGTCAAGGTCAACCATCAAACGCCTTCGAGCCGTTGGTATTCCGGTTCCGGCATAGGCCGCGATGTCGACCTCGTGGTGACCGACCCCGTGCATGTCGAACGCGATGGCGTGACTGTGACCACCCCGGAACTCTCCACCAATCAGGCCAGTGTGAGGACGCACCTGAAGACCGTTCTCGCCAATAAGGGTGCTGCGGATGCCTCTGTCACGGTCTCTCAGACCGTGTTTCCCCGCGGTGGCACGCCCGATCGGGAAATCGCCCATGTGGAGAGTCCCGCAACTGCCGTCGCGGCTGGTGAAAGCGTTACGGTTGAGCAGGATGCCGTGGCGGCGAACCCGTCCCTTTGGACCGTGGACGCCCCCGCGCTCTATACCGTGCGCACCGAGGTCAAGCGTGATGGGCAAGTTGTCGATACCTACGATGTCGACTTCGGTTACCGCTTCTTCAACTTCGACGCGAACGCGGGTTTCTCGCTCAACGGGCAGAACATGAAGCTCAAGGGCGTTTGCATGCACCATGACCAGGGAGCCCTCGGATCCGTGAGCGCCCGCGACGCCATCGAGCGCCAGGTGAAGATCTTGAAGGAGATGGGCTGCAACTCCATCCGCGCCACCCATAACCCGCACTCCCGTGAGCTTACCGAGATCTGTGACGAGCAGGGCATGTTGCTCGTGCTCGAGATGTTCGATGGATGGACCGCCCCCAAAAACGACAATCGCAACGACTATGCGCGTTTCTTCAATCAGGAGATGGGTGAGAGCGAGCTGATCGGCGGCGGGGCAACCAAGAAATGGGCCCAGTTCGACCTCGAGCAGTCAATGAGGCGCGATATCAACGCGCCGTCTGTGATTATGTGGTCCCTTGGCAACGAGATGACCGAGGGGACGGGTGGAATCGGTGATTTTCAGCAGGTCCAGAAGGGTCTGATCGGCTGGGCGAAGGCGGTCGATGCCACGCGTCCCGTGACGACCGGTGACAACAAGATGAAGGATGGCAAGGCGGAGCTCAACCCCGCGGGCATTGCCGAAGCCGACGGCATCGTGGGATTCAATTACATGAGCGGCAATCGCTACAAGGATGTTCATCGGGAGCATCCCCATTGGAGGCTCTACGGATCAGAGACCGCTTCCGCAACCAACAGCCGCGGGGTCTACACCGGCAAGGGCAACAATTCCCTCGACGGCAATAAGTTGCTGACATCGTATGACAAGTCCGCCGTTTCCTGGGGCCATCGCGCCTCCCAGGCATGGTATGACACCATCGATAACGATTTCGTCGCCGGCGAGTACATCTGGACCGGCTTTGACTATCTGGGCGAACCCACGCCGTCCAACGGCACCAACCCCGGCGCCCAGGGGCCTTGGCCGTCTCCGAAGAATTCCTATTTCGGCATCGTCGATACGGCCGGCCTGCCCAAGGACACCTATTACTTCTATCAGAGCCAGTGGAACGATTCCCTCAACACCCTGCACATCCTGCCCGCGTGGAACAAAGATGCGGTCATGATGTCCGACAAGGGCGGGGAGGTCGAAGTCGTTGTCTATACCGACGCCCCCGAGGTGGAGCTGTTCTTCACGCCCGCATCGGGAGGCGGCCCCCAATCCCTGGGCAAGAAGAAACTCACCGAGGTCGCATCTGAGGGCGGCGGGTATGCCTACCGCGTGTACAAGGGCGAAGACGGTCGGAAGTCCCCCACGCACGAGGACCTGTATCTGACGTGGAATGTCCCGTACGCCGACGGCACCATCACGGCCAAGGCATTTGACGAGGCGGGCAAGGAGGTCTCAACCGAGAAGTGGGCGGGCCGCAAGAGCGTGAAGACCGCGGGCAGCGCCGCCAAGCTGACGGTGAGCGCCAATCGCGATAAGCTGAAGGCCAATGGATCCGATCTCGCATATCTCACGGTGAACGTCGAGGACGCCGACGGCGTCATCGTCCCGACCGCCAAGAACAAGGTGACCTTCAAGGTGGAGGGGGCGGGTGCGCTCGCGGGCCTCGACAACGGCGTCCAGGCGGACCATCAGTCTTTCCGAGATGACAATCGCGCCGCCCATGCCGGTCAGCTTGTCGGCATCGTGCGCGCTGCGAAGGGCGCCGGGTCGCTCAAGGTGACCGTGAGCGCCGAGGGGCTCGAGCCCGCGACGATTGTGATCCCCGTTGAGGAGGTTGCCGATCAGCCGTCCGCTCAGAGACAGGTCGACGCTTTGTTCTATTCTCGCTACCAGTATGTGAAGCAGGGCGCTCCCGTCACCCTGCCGAATCAGGTCGAGGTGCGCTACACGGACGGCACCAGCTCCCAGGAGCAGGTCGTTTGGAATCAGATCGATGAGGGTCAGCTTGCCAAGCCGGGTACCTTCACGGTGAGGGGCACGGTCGCCGGGACCGAGATCGACGCGGTCGTGACGGTCATCGATGAGGTCGCCGCGTTGCGCAACTATTCGACGACCATTCCGATCAAGGGCGACCCCGTTCTTCCGGCCTCTCGTCCGGCCGTCATGCCCGATGGCGCAGATGTGAACGTCAGCTTCCCAGTTACGTGGGAGAAACCGGCGACGGACGCCTTTGCCCAGGCGGGCGTTGTGACCGTCAACGGCTCCGCGAACGTGTTCGGCAAGGATATGCCGGTGACTGCGCTTGTTCGCGTGCAGAAGGGCACGGTTGCCCTGGGTGCCAACATCGCCCCCGACGCCATGACGCTCACCCAGGACATCCCGACTGATCCTGAGGACATGACTTCCGACACGCTTGAGGCGATTCGAGATGGATCGACCGCAAAGGATGCGAACAACAGCGGTGGCAGAAACCAAAGCTGCTGGTCGAACTGGAAGTGGGCTCAGAAGGGCAATCGCACCTCCTCCCTGACGTTCAACTATGCAACTCAGCAGATGCTCGGCCAGGTCAAGGTCTTCTTTGGCAAGGATCTCGGCTCCGGCCGCTATCCCGATCCCGGCACCATCACGTTCGAGGTCTCCGAGACGGGAGCCGATGATTCCTGGAGGAAAGTCGAGGCCCGTGAGACGATCGCCCAGAACGAGTCCAGCACCGACGTCAAGCTATACACGTACGACTTCGAGCCGGTGCCCGCGGTGTTCGTCCGCATGAACATCGTCAACTCCTCGGCGACCGATACCGGCGGCAATAAGCCTTGCACGATGATCACCGAGGTCGAGCTCATCAAGGCCGCCACCTCTTATCCCGTGGGCGCCGAGGCCGCGCTCGAGAGCCTGAGCGTCAACGGCAGGGATGTGCCTGCCGGAGTGATCGCGTCTGGCAGCTATGACACGCGCGCCATCGTGGCCGAGGTCGCCGCCGTCGGTAGGGATAACGCGGCGGTGACCGTTCTTCCGGCCCACGACGGCAAGGTCAAGATCTTGCTCGAGTCGGAGGATCACGCCAAGACCGGAGAGTTCACCGTCAACCTCGGTGCCGCGAGCGATTCGTCCGATTTGGCGGCGGACAGCGATGCGCGCGATTACGATGTGGCGAAGATCACGCCCCGAGCTTCCAGCGAGCAGGCCGAGAGCGGTCGTCAGGGGCCGGTCAAATTCGCGTTCGACAAGGATGGCGACACGCTTTACCACTCCCGGTGGGACGGCACCCCACAGGACGAGCTCTATGTGGACATGAAGCTCGCGGACGCTGCGACCATCGAGGCCCTGAGGTACCTTCCCCGCCAGGACGAGGGCGACGGCAGCGCAAACGGTTTGGTCGAGACGTATTCCATCTGGTATCGCAACGACGATGGAGAGGATTGGTCCAAGTGCGCCGAGGGCGTCTGGAGCACGAGTGACCGCACCTGGCAGATCGCCCGTTTCGACAAGCCCGTGACGGCCAGCCAGTTCCGCTTCAAGGCCGATGCCTCCGAAAGCAACAAGCAGCCCCTCTCCTTTATGTCCGCGGCCGAGATCCGCCTGCGCACGGCCGCTCCGACGAAGGATATCGCCGGCCTGAAGGCCGAGCTGCCCGCCGTGGTCAAGGTCGATCGGGTCGATGCGTCCCATCCGGTGCTCGCCGATCGGTTCGACGAGCGTATCGTCGACGGGGATAGGACGCTCGTCTACGGTGTGGACTACCTGCTCACATTCCATGACAACACCGCTGCGGGATCTGCAAAGGTGGTCGTCGAGGGCATTGGTGGTTACTCCGGTACCATCGAGCACGACTTCGCCATCGAACTCGGGCCCCGTAGGCTCATGGGCATTGCGGTGAGGCAACAGCCGGCCAAGCTCATCTACACGGTGGGCGAGTCCTTCGATCCCGCGGGTATGGAGCTCGAGCTGTCATTTAGCGACGGTGATGTCGAACGGGTGGCCTACGACGAGGCGACCAAGGACCGTTTCGCCTTCGATCCCGCGTTCGGCACCGCCTTCGAACGGGAGGGCACGGCCGATGTCACCGTCACATATGACGGCCATGCCGCCGTCGTCTCGGTGACGGTGGGAAAGCCGGCCCAGCCCGAGCCCGCGCCGCCGGCCGGGCCCGACGGAGGGGACTCGGGCGTCGGTGGCGGTGGCGGGAACGGCGGGGCCGCCGACGGCGGCCATCAGGACGGAGCCGATCCCGGCGAGGTGGCTGGCCCCGCCACCGGCAAGCCCGGACCCACCGGCCGCCCCGGCTCGGCGCTGCCCGGCACGGGCGACGACTCCCCGGCGCCTGCGGTGCCGCTGAGCGTCGGCGGCGTCGCCCTCGTTGCGATCGGCGCCGTGATTGCCAAGCGGCGCCACGTCTAAGCGCTCGCTCAAAGCGACCTCGAGCGGTCTTCGTCGATGCGGCGGGGACCGCTTTCTCATCGCCCAAGGGCGCCGCCCATTTACCTGAGAAAACTGTTCATACACCGACCAGTCATCCCGTCTGGCGGGTGGGCGGCTGTCCGACGACGCGGGATGGGCCGGCGCATGAAACAATGCTAGGGCGACTCTGTGCGTCTCCGACCGTATCGATGGCGGGGGCATACGTAAGGAAGGTCCCCGATGACGGTTACTCTCAAAGATCTCAGCAAGGTGGATGCGGCGTACACCCCCATGGGCGGCCGATACATCATGGCGCTCGACTCGGGCACCACCTCGGTCCGAGCCGTCATCGTCGACGAATACGATTGCATCGTCGCACAGGCCTCGCGCCGTATCAAAACCTCCTATCCGCGTCCGGGCTGGGTCGAGCAGGACCCCATGGAGATCCTGGCCTCCCAGATTGCGGTCATGATGGAGGTCCAGTTCAAGAGCGGCATCCACTCCGACCGCATCGCGGCCATCGGGATCACCAACCAGCGCGAGACCACCGTGGTGTGGGACCGCGACTCCGGTTTGCCCGTGCACAACGCCGTGGTGTGGCAGTGCCGCCGCACGTCCGAGATCACGGACGCCCTCATAGCGGACGGCATGACCGACATCATTCGCGACAAGACCGGCCTCATGCCCGACCCGTATTTCTCGGGAACCAAGATCAAATGGATCCTCGACAACGTCGACGGCGCCCGTGCGGCGGCCGAAGCCGGCGAGCTCATGTTCGGAACCATCGATACCTGGCTCATCTACAACCTGACGGGCGGCATGGTCCACGCCACCGACTACACCAACGCGAGCCGCACGATGCTGTTCAACATCCACACGCTCGAATGGGATGATGAGTTGCTGGAGCTGCTCGACGTCCCACGTTCGATGCTGCCGGAGGTCAAGTGGAGCTCCGACGATTACGGCAGCGTCTCCAACGAGATCATGACATACGGCCCCTCCATCACCGGCGTCGCGGGCGATCAGCAGGCGTCGCTGTTCGGGCACTGCTGCTTCAGGCCCGGATGTACGAAGAACACCTACGGCACGGGTTGCTTCATGCTCATGAACACCGGCGACACCTGCGTAAAGTCTGAGAGGGGTCTCGTCTCCACCATCGGCATCGCCCTGGACGGCAAGATCTCCTATGCGCTCGAGGGCTCGATTTTCCACGCCGGGGCCACCGTCCAGTGGCTTCGCGACAAGCTCGGCCTGCTCTCCAGCACCAAGGAGGCGGCCGACCTGTGCAAGAGCCTGGATGACAACGGCGGGTGCTACCTCGTGCCGGCTTTCAGCGGTTTGGGCGCACCGTGGTGGGATCCCGATGCCCGCGGCCTCATCTGCGGCCTCACCGGTGCGTCCGACCGCGCGACGATCGTGCGAGCGGCGTGCGAGTCCATGGCGTATCAGAGCTTCGACGTGCTGCACGCCATGCAGCTCGACGCCGGCGTCCAACTGGAGAGCCTCTCGGTCGATGGAGGCGCCTCGCGCAATGACTTCATCATGCAGTTCCAGGCCGACCTGCTGCGCATCCCCGTCGAGCGGATGGAAAACGTGGAGACCACGGCCCTCGGTGCGGCCTATCTGGCCGGTCTCGCGGTCGGGTATTGGGAGGACCTCGAGGAGCTCGAGCAAAACCGAGTGCCGGGCCGGCGCTTCGAGCCCCGCATGGCCGAAGGGGAGGTGGCTCGATACCTCTCCGGCTGGCATGGCGCCGTCGATCGCGCGCGATCGCGCTAGGGCGCATCGCCATCGGCCGTCAGGCCGATTCATCTGGCTTTGAGCCGGCCCTGCATCCTCGACATCCGGATGCGGGGCCGCTTTCGCAAACGTCCCGTGCGACGACGCGGGCATCGGTCCAACCTGCTAGAGTGGAGTAGGCCCGCGCGACCGAGCGGGTTGACCATATGTATAAGAGAAAGGACGTGCACATGCGCATCGCCATCGCCTCCGACCACGGTGGATTCGAGCAGAAGCAGGCACTGGCGACCTATATCGCCGACGAGCTGGGTTTCGATGTCACCGACATGGGCCCCGACAACGACGCCTCCGTCGATTATCCCGACTATGCCGCACCCGTGGCCAAGGCCGTTTCCGCGGGCGAGGCCGATCGCGGCGTTCTCGTGTGCGGTACGGGCATCGGGATGGCGCTCGCGGCCGACAAGGTGGCCGGCGTCCGCGCCTCCTCCATCACGTCCGTCCCGTTTGCGGAGCTCTTCCGTCAGCACAACAACGGCAACGTGGTGTGCCTGTCCGGGCGCTTCGTCGATCTCGAGGTCAACAAGGAGATCGTCAAGACCTTCCTCTCCACTGAATTCGAGGGCGGCCGTCACGAAGCCCGCGTCGCCAAGATCATGGCCCTCGACTAATCCCTCGCCGTATTTAAGGAGTACATCATGTCCTTTGATTTCGATCGCAGCCGGGTGACCCTCGTCGACCATCCGCTCGTCCAGCACAAGCTGACCATCATGCGCGATGAGAAAACCGGCTCCAAGCAGTTCCGAGAGCTCGTCAAGGAGCTCGCCCTGTTCGAGGGGTACGAGGCGACCCGTGATTTCCCGCTCGAGGACACGCCTGTGACCACCCCCATCTGCGAGACCACCGGCAAGCGAATCGCCGGTCGCAAGGTCGCCATCGTCCCCATCCTGCGCGCCGGCCTCGGTATGGTCGACGGCCTGCTCGAGCTCATCCCGGCCGCACGCGTCGGCCATGTCGGCATGTACCGCGACGAGGTCACGCATGAGCCGCACGAGTACTACGCGAAGCTGCCTTCCGATGCCGACCAGCGTATCTGCCTGGTGGTCGATCCCATGCTCGCCACCGGCGGCTCGGCAACCGCCGCCATCGACTACCTTCGCGCGCAGGGAGTGAAGGACATCCGCCTGCTCGTCCTGGTCGCCGCCCCCGAGGGCATCGCGACCGTTCTCGGACACGATCCCGAGGTGAGGCTGTACACGTGCTCAATTGACGAGAGGCTCAACGACGCCGCGTATATCGTCCCCGGCCTGGGCGATGCCGGCGACCGTATTTTCGGCACGCTGTAGCGCACGTGGCCGCGTCAGCCCGCGTCATCGCGCGGGCCGACGCGGCCGATGGCGGGGTGCGGCATGCCCCTCCGCCTGGACGGCTGAAAGATTGCCGTTAATTTGAAAAGGAAAAGAGACAGTTGTCCAAATATGTGTAAAAACATTCGTTCAACTGTTGTTTTATGAACAGTTGTTCATAATCATAGGCCAGTTGTCAAAATCTCCTTGCACGCGAAACGCTGCGCGATATACTGCCATTCACTGGTAATCGTGCGGTTACGGGTAATTTTGCCCCGTGTTTCGGGCATGGGATGAGATGGCCGCGACGGTCATGATTGTGCAGTGGGAAGGCGATCGATGGTCGATTCCAGTGACATCGTCCTCCTCGTGGCGGGGATGGGGATCGGCGTCGCCGGCTTCATGCCCATGTCGATGGTGGTCTTGCTTGCGCGGAAGAAGCGCATACGGGCGACGGTCGGCAAGGGGATGGCGGCGCTTGCGATATCGTTTGCCTTTCTGATGGCGGCATTCGCCCTGATGTGGGCTGTGGCGCCAGCGGATTTGGTGGTGTTCGCGATCGGGTTCCTCGTAGGGTTCCTGGTCATGTGGGCGGTTCTCGCCGCCATAACGATGAGTCGTAGACTCTAGGAGGGTTAGCGTTGGAAGCATTCGAAAAGCTGCCGGCCGAGATTAACCACCTTGTGTCGAGCTTCAGCTCGATACCGGTGGTCGGCGACTTGGTTTCAGGCTTGACGCAGTACACGTTCTGGCTGATCGTTTCCTCGATCGTGCTGCTCATCATCATGTTCGCGTTCGCAAAGCGCGTCGCCGTGGTGCCCCATGGCCGCTTTGCCAATGCCATCGAGTTCGTGATCGAGTATCTTGAGAACGACGTCGGCGTGGGCATTCTGGGTAAGGATTCCTGGCGTCGCCACCTGCCGCTCCTGGGAACCCTGTTCATGTTCATCGTGGTCAACAACATCATCGGCATCATCCCCGGCATGAAGCCTGGCACGGGTACCATCTCGACCACCGCCGCGTTGGCCCTCGTCGTGTTCGTCTACTTCGTCGCCGTCGGCATGAAGAATCACGGCGTGTGGGGTTACATCAAGAGCCTCGCGCCCACCGGCGTCATGTTCCCGCTCAATATCCTCATCTGGCTGATCGAGCTCATCTCGACGCTGCTCCGACCGATCACGCTGGCCGTCCGACTGTTCTGCAACATGTTCGCGGGTCATATCGTGCTCGGATCCTTTGCGCTCATGGTCTCCCTGTTCGCCGAGCCGCTCATCGAGCAGCTCTCCGCCGCGAGCGTCCTGGGCGCCATCCCGTCGCTGGTGTTCGGTGCGATCTTGTTCGTGATTTACGCGATCGAGATCTTCGTCGGCGTCATCCAGGCGTATGTGTTCACCGTCCTCACCGCCGTGTACATCCAGGGCGCGGAGGCCGAGGGGCACTAAATTAGGTACCAGGCGCCCAGTCCCATATGGGGCGCTTGATATAAACATCGTGTTCGATATGCGCCGAAAGGCGGCGCATGAACTCAAGGAGGAATTGTGGGAGTTATCGGTTACGGACTTGGTGTTATCGGCGCTGGCGTCGCAATCGGTCTGGCAGCGTATGGCGTCGCGAGCGCCATGGCCCGTCAGCCCGAAGTGCAGGACCGCGTCTTCACCGTCTTCATCATGGCCGCCGCCTTCGCCGAGGCCCTGGCCCTGATCGGCTTCGTCGTCGCACTGGTTGTCAAATAATCTCGGTCTTTGCAAAAGTACCGGGTCTGAGTCCCGAGGGGGAGTCATGAAAAACGTTGAAAGCGCAGGCATCGCATGTGGGCTCGCCGCCTCGATGCTGTTTACCCCCGTTCTGGCTTTTGCTGAGGGAACCGAATCGGGTGGCGCGGATATCCTGATCCCCAAGATGGCCGAGTTCGTTCCCGCGCTCGTCATCTTCCTGATCATCTGGTTCCTGCTGTCCAAGTTCGTCTGGCCCAAGGTCATCTCCGTTCTGGATGCCCGTGAGCACAAGATCGAGGACAGCCTCGAGCAGGCCGACGCCACCAAGGCGGAGGCGGCCGAGATTCGCGAGCAGGCCGACGCCATCGTCGCCGAGGCTCGCCGCAAGGCCTCCGAGATCGTTCTCGAGGCCCGTGGTGACGCCGACAAGGAGCGTTCGCGCATCGTCGCCGCCGCGCATGCCGAGGCCGAGGACATCATCGCCAAGGCGCACGATCGCGCCGAGGACGAGAAGAAGCGCGCGTACATGAGCGCCACCGACACCATCGCCAAGATGTCCGTCGCCGTGGCCAGCTCCATCGTCGGCGACACCCTTGCCAACGATGAGGCCAAGCAGCGCGAGCTCATCAAGAAGTATCTTGCGGAAGTGGGTAAGCTCAATGCCTAATCCGTCCATCAGCGATCGCTTCGAGAAGCGCAAGCTGGAAACCTATGCGCGCACCCTGCTTGAGGCGGCCAAGTCCGAGAACCGCGTTCTCGAGAACATCGAGCCCCTCAAGGCCGACGCCAATGCGAGCCCGGAGGTCCTCTCCGTCCTCTCGCAGATGGCCGCCAACGGCGACCTCGATAAGCTCAGTTCCGTTCTCGATCTCTACAGCGAGATGGCCGAGGGCGACGAGGCCACGGTCGGCGTCACCGTCACCACGGCCGTCCCGCTCGACAACGAGCTGCGCATGCTGGTCACTCAGAAGTGCGAACTCGATCTGGGTCGCAACGTGTTCCTGATCGAGCATGTCGATCCATCAATCACCGGCGGCATCATCTTGTCCGTCAACGGACGTCGCCGCGACGCATCCGTGCGTCACCAACTTGAGCAGGCCTACAAGGTCATGACTCAACCCGGAATGAATTCGGAGGTATAGCCACATGTCCGAGGCAATTAATGCCGAGAACATCGAGCAGATCCTACGGCAGCGCCTGTATGATCTGTCGGCTACCGTCGATACCCAAGAAGTATCTCACGTAGCCGAGGTGGGCGACGGTATCGCCCACGTCTTCGGTCTCAAAAGCGCGATGGCCGGTGAGCTCCTCGAGTTCACCAGCTCCATCACGGGCAAGACCGTGTACGGCCTGGCTCAGAACCTCGATCGCGATGAGGTCGGCGCCGTTTTGTTCGGCGATGTCGACTCCATCAAGGAGGGCGACGCCTGCCGTACCACCGGCCGCGTCATGGACATCCCCGTGGGGCGCGGCATGCTCGGTCGTGTCGTCAACCCGCTCGGCCAGCCCATCGATGGCAAGGGCAGCGTCGGAGAGACGCATCGCCGTCCCATCGAGTTCAAGGCCCCCGGCGTCATCGAGCGCACCCCGGTGTGCGAGCCCGTGCAGACGGGTCTGCTCGCCGTCGACGCCATGATCCCGATCGGCCGTGGCCAGCGCGAGCTCATCATCGGCGACCGCAAGACCGGCAAGACCGCCATCGCCATCGATGCCATCATCAACCAGCGCGGCAAGGGCATGATCTGCGTGTACGTGGCCATCGGCCAGAAGGCCTCGACGGTCGCGAACATTCGCGAGACGCTTTCCCAGCACGGTGCCCTCGATTACACCGTCATCGTGAGCGCGACCGCGGCGGATTCCGCCCCGCTCCAGTACATCGCCCCGATGGCGGGTGCCGCCATCGGCGAGTACTTCATGTACAACGGCGAGGATGGTCAGCCCGCAAGCGCCACCAACCCCGGCGGCCACGTGCTCGTCATCTACGACGACCTGTCCAAGCAGGCTGTCGCCTATCGTCAGATGTCGCTTACGCTGCGTCGTCCGCCCGGACGCGAGGCCTACCCCGGCGACATCTTCTACCTGCACTCCCGTCTTCTGGAGCGCGCCTGCAAGCTCTCCGAGAAGAACGGCGGCGGTTCCTTGACGGCCCTGCCGATCATCGAGACGCAGGATGGCGACGTTTCCGCTTACATTCCGACCAACGTGATCTCGATCACCGATGGTCAGATCTACCTGCAGTCCGAGCTGTTCCACCAGGGTCAGCGCCCCGCCGTCGACGTCGGCATCTCGGTGTCGCGCGTCGGTGGTTCCGCGCAGACCAAGGCCATGAAGCAGCAGGCGGGCAACCTGCGCCTGGACCTCGCGTCCTACCGCGAGCTCGCCGGCTTCACCCAGTTCGGCTCCGACCTCGATGCCACCACGCAGAAGCAGCTCACCCATGGTGCCCGTATGACCGAGCTCCTCAAGCAGGGTCGTTTCAAGGCGTTGGACGTCGTCGATCAGGTCGCCGTGCTGTACGCGGGTAACAAGGGCTATCTCGATGACATGGCCCTCGAGGATGTCGTGCCCTTCCGCGACGGTCTGGTGGAGTTCCTGAACGGTGCATACCGCAAGCTCTTGGAGGAGTTCCGCTCCGCCAAGATCGACGATCGCGTCGGCAAGGAGCTCGAGCAGGCCATCAGTGATTATAAGGATCAGTTCCTGGCGTCTCGCGACTCCGGGAAGGCGCCCACCAAGTCGGTCGCCGACGAAGCTGGAGAGTAGCAAGCCCTATGGCCAACCTCCGCGAAATAAAAAAGCGCATCGGTTCGGTCTCCACGACCCAGCAGATCACGCGCACCATGGAAATGGTCGCCACGGCCAAGATCGCTCGCGCCTTACAGCGCGCTAAGAACAGCGAGCCGTATTCCGCCGCGATCACCGACGTGATGCTCACCGTGGCGACCGATCCCGCGCTCAACGTCAACTCGCCGCTCCTCGTGGACCCCGAGACCTACGAGCGCGCGCTGGTCATCGCGATCAGCTCCGACCGTGGTCTTGCCGGTGGTTTCAACATGCAGGTCGAGCGCGCCGCCGAGCAGCGCATCAAGCACTTCCACCGCCATGGTGCGAGGGAAGTCGAGCTCATCACCTACGGCCGCAAGGTGACGGAGTACTTCCACAAGTACCCCGGCAAGGTGATGGGCATCGTCGGCGAGTCCGACGACCCCACGCTTGAGAACGCCCGCGTCATAGCGGACTATGTGATCGACGGCTTCTCCCAGGGTCGCTTCGGCCGTGTGGACATCGTCTACTTCCACGCGAAGAACCGCGTGGAGCAGGTATTGCGCTCCGAGCGCATCCTGCCGCTGGACGATGAGGTGCTGCGCACCGCTCGCGGTCCTCGCGCGAACGAGGATGAGGCGCCCGCGCGTCTCGCCTCGCCGTTCGAGTTCGTTCCCTCCGCGGAGCACGTGCTCAGCAAGCTGATTCCGAGCTACGTGCTGACCGTCGTCCACCAGGCCATGATCGACTCCGCAGCAGCCGAGCAGGGTGCCCGACGCAAGTCGATGCACTCGGCCACAGAGAACGCAAGCGCGATCATCGCCGACCTAACGCGCACTTATAACCGTGTACGCCAGGCCTCCATCACCACCGAGATCAATGAGATCGTGGGCGGGGCCGCTGCATTGGAGGAACATTAATGGCAGATTTCATTGATATGGACTCCGCGAAGACCGCCGGTGTCGGACATATCGTCCGTATCATCGGCGCCGTCGTGGACGTCAAATTCAAGGGCGGTGTGCCGAACATCTACAACGCCCTGACCGTCGATGTCGATACCCCCGTGGGCCATATCGACACGATTCTCGAGGTCGAGAGCCAGCTCCCCGGTGACGTGGTCCGCTGCGTCGCCATGACCTCCACGGATGGTCTTCAGCGCGGCCTCGAGGTCGTGGACACCGGCGCCCCTATGAAGATGCCCGTCGGCAAGGGCACCCTCGGTCGCATCTGGAACGTGATGGGCCAGCCCGTCGACGGCAAGGATATGCCCGAGGTGGATGCCTGGTACCCGATTCACCATCCCGCCCCGAGCTTCGACCAGCTCACCACCAAGACCGAGATCTTCGAGACCGGCATCAAGGCCGTCGACCTGCTCGAGCCCTACATCCGTGGCGGCAAGACGGGCCTGTTCGGCGGCGCCGGCGTCGGCAAGACCGTTCTGATCCAGGAGCTCATCAACAACCTCGCCCAGGAGCACGGCGGCACTTCGGTGTTCACCGGCGTCGGCGAGCGCACCCGTGAGGGTACCGATTTGTACCTGGAGATGAGCGAGTCCGGCGTTATCGACAAGACCTGCCTGGTCTACGGTCAGATGAACGAGCCCCCGGGAGCGCGTCTGCGCATCGGTCTGGCCGGCTTGACCGAGGCGGAGTATTTCCGCGATCGCGGCCAGGACGTCCTGCTGTTCATCGACAACATCTTCCGCTTCTCCCAGGCGGGTTCCGAGGTCTCGGCCCTGCTCGGCCGCATGCCGTCGGCCGTCGGCTACCAGCCCACGCTTGCCACCGAGATGGGCGACCTGCAGGAGCGCATCACCTCGACCAAGACCGGCTCCATCACCTCGGTCCAGGCCGTCTACGTCCCCGCCGACGACCTGACCGACCCGGCCCCGGCCACGACCTTCACCCACTTGGACGCCACGACCGTTCTCTCGCGTTCCATCGCCGAGCTCGGCCTGTACCCGGCCATCGATCCGCTGGCGAGCTCGTCTGACGCGCTCGACCCCGCGATCGTGGGCGAGGAGCACTACCGCGTCGCCGTCAAGGTCCAGGAGCTCCTCCAGGAGTACTCCGACCTGCAGGACATCATCGCCATCCTCGGTATGGACGAGCTGTCCGAGGAGCAGCGCCTCACGGTCAACCGCGCCCGCAAGCTGCAGCAGTTCCTCTCCCAGTCCTTCCACGTCGCCGAGCAGTTCACCGGCAATCCCGGTGTTTACATCCGCGTCGCCGATACGGTCCGCTCCTTCGCGGCCATCGTCGACGGTGAGTGCGACGATCTGCCCGAGCAGGCATTCCGATATGCCGGCACCATTGACGACGTGCGTGAGCGCGCCGCTAAGATGGGGGCGTAGGGACCATGGCAAAGCCCATGCAGCTTCGAATCGTCTGCCCCGAGGAGTGCGTGTACGAGGGGGCCGTCGCGTATGTGGCGGTGCCCTCCACCGTTGGAGAATTCGGCATTCTGCCGCACCATGCGAGCGAGATCTGCACGATCGACGGTGGGCGCATCCGCGTGTCCGAGACCAAGATGGGCGTCGTCGACCACGTCTTCGCGGTGACGGATGGATATGTCCAGGTTGCGAACGACGAGGTCATCGTGCTCGCCGAGCGCGCCGTCGACACCGATAAAGTCGATGTCGAAGAGGTGAGCTCCAGGCTCGCAGGTTTTGAAGACCAGCTGGGGAATATGGCGGAGCGCGACGCTCGTCGCGCCTACCTCTATAATGAAATCGCATGGTGCAAGCTGTTGCTTGCTCAGTAGGTGCAGGCGAACGACCCGTTCGCGCACAGCGATTGACATCATGCCCGGGGAACGGCCCCGGGCATGTTTTTTTGAAAGGGAAACGCTTGGATATCATCCGCGTTGAAGGCGGCCATCTCATCAGCGGTACGGTCGCCGTCTCGGGCGCGAAGAATTCCGCGCTCAAGCTCATGGCCGCAACGCTGCTCGCATCGGGCGCCACCACGCTCGAGAACGTGCCCAATATCTCCGACGTCCATGTGATGGGCAAGGTGCTCAAGCGCATGGGCGCCACCATCGACGTGGTCGATGAGCATACCCTGCGCATCGACACCTCCGCCGTGTCCTCCTGGGAGGCGCCGTATGACCTGGTGGTCAAGATGCGCGCATCGACCGCCGTCATGGGTCCTTTGCTCGGGCGTTTCGGCCGGGCCAAGATCGCGATGCCCGGTGGCTGCAATCTCGGGGCGCGCAAGATCGACATGCACATCCTGGGCCTGGGCGCCTTGGGCGTCCAGTTCGACACCGATCACGGCTACATCCACGCCGATGCGCCCGAGGGCCTCACCGGCACGGCCGTGACCCTCGAGTTCGCCAGTGTCGGCGCAACGGAGAACCTGATCATGGCCGCGGTCAAGGCCAAGGGAACCACCGTCATCGACAACGCCGCGCGAGAGCCCGAGATCGTCGACCTCGCCAACATGCTCAACGAGATGGGCGCCAAGATCACCGGCGCCGGCACGCCCGTCGTGCAGATCGAGGGTGTGGAGGAGCTGCATCCCGTGACGCATCGCGTGGTGGGCGACCGCATCGAGGCGGGCACCTTCATCACGGCCGCCGCCCTCATGGCCGATGAGCAAGGTGTCGAGATCACGGGCTTCAACCCGATCAACCTCGGCATGGTGATCAAGAAGCTCGAGCTCATGGGCGTGCGCATCGATCGCATCGAGAACGGCGTGCGAGCCTATCGCGCCGATCGCATCGAGCCGGTCGATATCCAGACCCTGCCGTTCCCCGGCTTCCCCACGGACATGCAGGCCCAGATCATGGTGCTGTCCGCCCTTGCCGACGGCAATTCCATCATCACCGAGAACATCTTCGAGAACCGCTTCATGTTCTCCTCCGAGCTCGTCCGCATGGGAGCGGACATCCGCGTGGAGGGCCATCATGCGATGGTGCATGGCGTGAGTGGATTCTCCGGGGCCCAGGTCACCTCGCCCGATCTGCGCGGCGGCGCGGCCCTCGTGGTCGCCGGCCTCATCGCCGAGGGCTATACCGAGGTGTCCGCCATCCATCACATCGACCGCGGGTACGAGCGCTTCGTCGAGAAGCTCTGCTCTCTCGGCGCCCAGGTTGAGCGCCTGAGCGTGCCCGATCCCATCGACGACTAGCGTAGGTACTCTATGAGCCAGAGAAAGATCCCGGTCCGGCAGGGCCGCCAGCCCTCCACGGGTGCGAGCAGCAGGATTTACAGCCGAGAGAACGTGAGCCGTTATTCCGAGCGCGCCCGCCAGCGCCGCAAGAGCCGCATGATCAAGCGCGGTATCCTCGGCGCGGTGCTCGCAGTGCTGCTCGTGGGAGTTGTGGGTGTTGGAGCTTGGGTGCTCCGCATTGCGGGCAACCTGAGCGGCAACGGCTTCATCGGCGCAAACGTCTTGCAGATCCTGAACGATTCCGACGTCGCGCGCGAGCCGTTTTACATGCTCCTGCTCGGCACCGACGGTCGTCCGGGCGAGGAGGTGTATCGTTCCGACTCGATCATCCTGGCGCGCGTCGACCCCGTCGAGAAGAAGGCCGCGCTCATCTCGATCCCGCGCGACACCCGTGTGGTCTACAAGGGTGAGACCATGAAGATCAACGCCACCCATTCCGTCGATGGGCCCGAGGGCGTGATCAAGGCCGTAAACGACCTGTGCTTCGGCGGCGAGCAGAAGGTGTCGCACTATGCCGAGGTCAACTTCCCGGGCATGGAGCAGCTCATCGACGCCGTGGGCGGCATCGACCTGGAGGCCACCGAGGAGGTCGACGACCCCGCGCACCTCGACGTCAAGGTCGAGAAGGGCTGGCAGCATATGGACGGCAGGACCGCCTTGGCCTACGCCCGTTGCCGCTACACCTATGCCGACGGCGACTATACCCGCATGCGCCACCAGCGCCAGGTGCTCGGCGCCCTGGCCTCCAAGATCTTGAACGACCTCGACCCGGCCAGCATCATGGGTACGGTCGAGTCCCTTTCCAAGGTGGTGATCACCACCTTGAGCGTGCAGGACATCATGGCCGTGGCCAACGCGATGCGCGGTATGGACGTGGGCAACGACATGTACGTCGCCAATATCCCGTCTTACGCCGACGCCACGACGTACGTGAACGGCGTGAGCTACGTATTCGTGTATGAGGACAAGCTCGCCGAGATGATGGCCAAGGTGGATGCCGGTGAGAACCCCGACGGCCCCCAGACCATGGGCAGCGAGACGGGCGACGGTTCCACGCTGAACGATATCTCGGGTTCGGCGTTTGCCCCCGATGACGCCGAGGGCGATTCGGACCCCGAGTAGGAGGGCGACGCAATTTTGCCTCGTTGCGGGATCGCAAACACACATGTGCGTCTTTGACTTGCAAGCACCCCTGGCATACGCTGGGGGTGTTTCGCGTATCGGCCCCCGCGCGCGGGGCGCCGCCCAATCAGAAAGGAACATCCATGTCCGATGTCCTCAACCGCTTCTTGAGATATGTCCAGGTGGACACGCAGTCCGCCGATGAGCACTGTGACCAGGTCCCTTCGACCGCCATTCAATTCGATCTTGCCAACATGCTCGCCCAGGAGCTGCGCGAGCTCGGCGCCCGCGATGTCACGGTGACCGAGAACGCCTATGTCACGGCTTGGATTCCCGCGAGCGCGGGTGCCGAGGGCCGGCCGCGCCTTGGACTGATCTCGCATCTCGACACCACTGAGCAGGCGCCAGGTTTTGGCGTAAAACCGCATGTCATGACTTACGAAGGCGGCGATCTGGTGTGCGCCGTGGTGGATGGCAAGCCGATCTCCATCAGCCCTGCGCTGCTGCCCGCCTTGAACGACCTGGTGGGCGAGGAGCTCGTGTGCACCGACGGCACCACGCTGCTGGGTGCAGACGACAAGGCCGGTATCGCCGAGATCATGGCGCTCGTGGCCCTCATTGCGGAGAACCCCGCCTTGCCCCATCCCGAGCTGGGCATCTGTTTTTGTCCCGACGAGGAGATCGGACATGGCGCGGAGCTACTCGACCTGGATGCCTACGGTTGCACGTATGCCTACACGGTCGACGGTGGCCCGATCGGCGAACTCGAGTGGGAGTGCTTCAACGCCGCGGAAGCCGTCGTGCGCTTCCAGGGCTTCTCGATCCATCCCGGCGATGCGAAGGGGCGCATGGTCAACGCCGCCGAGCTCGCGCACCGTTTCCACGGCCTGTTGCCGGCCGAGCAGCGTCCGGAGTACACCAGTGGGTATGAGGGCTTCTACTACCTCGAGGGCATCAGCGGCACGGTCGAGCATGCCACGAGCCGCTACATCATCCGCGACCACGACGCCGAAAAGTTCCAGGCCAAGATCGACCACCTGCTGTCCGCCGCATCGTTCGTGAACGAGGAGCAGGGCTGCGAGCGCGTGAGCGTCGAGATCAAGCAGCAGTACCGCAACATGGCAGAGATGGTGGCCCGGTATCCGGAGCTTATCGAGCTTGCCGGCGAGGCATTCGCCGACGCCGGCGTTGAGCCGAACGTCATCCCCATCCGCGGTGGCACCGATGGCGCGCAGCTGTCCTTCCGGGGGCTGCCTTGCCCGAACCTTTCCACAGGCGCCTACTGCTGCCACGGAGTGAACGAGTTCATTCCGGTGAAATCACTCGAAACCATGGTCGATGTCCTGACCCGACTGGTGGCCAAGTTCGCCGCATAAAATATTACGAGATCTGTCGCAAATGCGCAGAACCATGCCGACTCCCCGTTTGTCCGCCCGGGCTTCGGGGAGTTCGGCGTCTTTGGGGTAGAATGCAGCGCAGGGAACCGATGTGAAGGGAACAAGCGTGGAAGCAGTTGACCAGGGTGCAAAACCGCATCTCACCATGGCAAACGAGGACTACCTCGAGTGCATCGTGCGCATCGAGGCGGAGGAGTCCGACCAGGGCGCCGACGGCATCCGTTCGGTCGAGATAGCCCAGCGCCTGGATGTCTCCAAGGCTTCGGTCAACAAGGCGATCGCATCGCTCAAATCTCAGGGCATGGTCGAACAGGCCCATTACGGAAAAGTTCGCCTGACCGAAGAGGGGAGGTCCATCGGAGCCGCCGTATGGCGTCGTCACCGGATGCTGCGAGCTTTCCTGACCGACGAGCTCGGCGTCGAATACGATCGCGCGGATGAGGAGGCATGCAAGATGGAGCATGCCCTGTCCGAGGACACCATGGATCGCTGGATCGCCCATATGGAGCGCGGCGGGATCAGCATCGAGGACTGACGCTTGCGACCGTGCGCATTCTCCGCGTGGGCGAGAGAATCTTACGGTTTGCTTAGAAAGGCATGACGCCGGTTGGCCCGCCGCGGTTCGGGTATACCGAGCAATGCAGAGACGTCAAACACAGACCACCGCAAGGGGTGCATGCGCGCATGGGCGCGATACTTCATTTTGGCGCCGACGGCTGGCGAGCCCGGCTCGATGGCGAGTTCAACGACGACAACGTGGTCCGTGTGGCCGATGCCGCGGGTGAGATGTGGGCTCGTCGCGCACCCGGTGCCTTGGTGTATGTCGGTTACGACATGCGCCCGGGTGCCGATCATTTCGCACGGTTGGCCGGAAAGGTCCTTGCCTCGCACGGCCTGCACGTCAAGGTGTCCGATCGCTACGTTCCCACGCCCGCCTTGTCGTGGACCGTCGCACAGGACATGCGCGCCGTGGGCGGCCTCATGGTCACGGGGTCGCATAGCCCCAACGACTATCAGGGCATCAAGCTTCGCCAAGCGGACGGAGGCATGGGGTCGGACGAGATTTATGAGGAGCTCGAGCGGACCATTCCCTCCGACCCGACTCACGCGCGAGGTGCAATCGAGACGTGCGACTTCCTCACGCGCTATTTCGATCACCTATATACGCTCGTCGACACCGAGACGATTGCCGCGGCTCATCTAAAGGTGGTATACGATCCGCTGTACGGATCGGCAAGCCGCTATTTCGCGGACCTTCTTCGCTCCATGGGCGTCGACGTCGTCGAGATTCACGGAGTCACCGATGAGGAGACGGACGAAACGCATCCGGAGCCGGTGGAACCTTGGGTCGACGATTGCGAGCGCGAGGTCCTGGCGCAAGGGGCGCATGCGGGCCTGGTCAACGATGGGGACGGCGATCGGGTGGGGGCTGTAGACGAGTGCGGCCGCTTTGTGAGTGCGCAAAAGGTGCTCGCCCTGGTGCTGGCGCATCTGTGCGTCAATCGAGGGATGACGGGTCGCGTGGTGCTGAACCAGTCTTCCTCGGTTGTCACGCGCAGGACGGCGAGGATGCTGGGGTGCAAGCTGAACATCAAGCCCGTTGGATTCAAATATATATATCGGGAGATGCTCAAGGGCGATGTGTTGTTGGGTGGTGGAGCGGCCGGGGGCATTGGTTTTGCCGGCCACATGCCCGAGCGTGACGGCCTTCTCACAAACCTGATGCTCTGCGAGGCCATGGCGACAATGGGGATGACGCTCGGTGAGCTGGTCGAGCAGATCGAGGATGCGTGCGGGCATTACTACTATGCCCGACGTGACGTGCGGCTCGATCAGGAGATCATCGAGATGCTCAGGACGATCTTACCGGGGCTGAATCCACCGGTTGTCGCGGGTCGCGCACCCTCGTCGGTGAGCCATATGGACGGCCTGCGTTTCGAATTCTCCGACGAATCATGGCTGTTGTTGCGGCCGTCAGGGACAGAACCCGTGGTCCGCGTCTATGCCGAGGCCCAGACGATTGAGATGCGCGATGAATTGCTGGAGGCCGGTTGCGCCATAGCACGCGGCGGCTTTGGATAAAGTGCCAGGTCAGAGAGTTGCCGCGCGCGGGAAACCGTTGCATATATATAGAAGGGAAGCGTTTCGACCCGATCTAAATGTGTGCAAGATATGGAGACGAAAATAACGCTTTGCGCGGCGGCGGGTCTCTGGCAATATATCTCCTTGCCGCGCGGGTGGCCGAGCGAAGACGAGGCCGGGAGCCCGCGGCGGGTACCTTGAGAACCGGATACCGCGAAGAGACGGAAGTAAGTGGAGACACCAT
>JARIBW010000014.1 GCA_029264355.1 Collinsella sp.
GATTACCAGTCAGGACGACACTGCGAGTCAAAATACGGCTTTGCCAAAAATGCCTTCGGGCGCCGCGTAGGCGGCAACTTGACTTGCCAAGGGCCCTCAATGAGGGCCCTTTTTCGTCCTCAAAGCACACCATACTATTCTGTGCGGACAAATAATCTTCAAGTTTCAATGCAATCGGCGAGCAGCTATTTTTCTATGCCAACGGACGAGAATTTGAACCGCAGCTTGCCCGTTGCCAAATTGACGATATAGTGTTTGCCGCTTCCTTTCCAAGCCAGACGCCATCAAAGCACTGGAGGCATCCATGCCCACCCTCATCATCGATGCCGACGCATGCCCGGTCACGCGCGAGGCGCTCGCCTGCGCACGCTCGGCGCGCATCCCCGTGCTCATCGCCGGAAACTCCACGCAAAACCTCGCCCGGCGCGTCCGCCGCGACGATCCGCGCGATGCTGAGCATGCCCGTGGGCGCGACGCCACGCACCCCGGCTTTTGGGTCGAGACCCTCGATGTCTCCTGCGGTGCCGACAGCGCGGACTTCGCCATCATCGAGCGCCTGGAGCCCGGCGACGTGGTGGTCACGCAGGACATCGGCCTTGCCGGCATGGTGCTCGGCCGCGGAGCCGCGGCCATCGGCGTGCGCGGGCACGTATACAACAAGGCCACCATCGACATGCAGCTGTTCATACGCCACGAGGAAAAGAAGGTCCGCCGCGCGGGCGGGCGCACGCAGGGCCCCGCCGCTTTCACCGACGACGACCGCGAGCGTTTCCAGCGCAACCTCGCGCAGCTCCTACGCGACGCGCTCGACAACTAACCGCAACGCCCCGCACGACCGCTTCAAACGCAAAGAGGCCTCGGCACCGATCCGGCACCGAGACCTCCGATGTGGTGGCCATCGCATCGATCCACGCTAGGAGAACCGAAAGACTCCAGTCCTACAGCCCAAAAGCGGCGAACACCAGGCCCCAAACACATGCAACCAAGAACAACCCGACCACGATCACGGTATTCTCACGCGGGTGGCGGTTGGTGCGGAACAGCACCAGGTAACCGACGCCGGCGGACGTGAGCAGTCCCGCCATGAGCGGCGCGAAGCCCAGCACGCCCTGCAAGTACAGTTGCGTGATCACCACGCTCGCCGAGCAGTTGGGCACCAGGCCCACCAGCGCGGAACCGAACACCGCGAGCAGTTGGTTGCCCGAAAGGAATGTGGCTAGCGCCTCCTCGCCCACCGTCTCCAAAACGAGCACCAGCACAAACGTCACCAGGAAGATGAAGAGGCTCACCTGCACGGTATGCGAGGCGGCGCTCATCACGATGGACCCGACGACCCCGAAATGCCCGCCGGAGTGATCGTGGCCGCCGCAACATTCCTCGGGGAGCCCGTCCCCCGCCCCGTGGTCATGACCGTGGCCATGCCCGTGCCCGTGGGAGGAGTCTGAGGCCCGCCGGTCGACATGCTCATAGCCGCACTCTCCCCCATGCACATGCGCGTGATCATGGCCGCAGCCGCAATGATCCTGTTCGCATAAGCGGCAGATGTGCTCGGCGGTCTCCCCTCCCTCGGCCATCTGGTCCACCACGTCGGCCTCCACGCCATCGCGATGCACGAAGAACACGGTGCGACGCAAAAACGCATGCACGCGCGCGTTCCTGCGAAGCGCGCGGATAACGAGGTCGGCAAGCACGCCCGTGATGAGAGCAACCAGTACCTTCAACCCCAACACGCGGAACAACAGGCCCGCCTCGACCCGCTCGGCAACCAGCATGGGCAGCATCTCATCGGACGTGGAGAGGAACACCGCCACGAGCGTGCCGAGCGTCACCACACGACCGGCGTAAAGCGTAGCCGCCATGGCCGAAAAGCCGCACTGCGGCACCACGCCCAGCAATGCACCGACGACCGGGCCGGCAGCGCCCGCGCGGCGAACCACCGCGTTCGCCCGAGCGCCCGCGGCATGCTCGAGCGCCTCGAGCAAAATATAGGTCACAAACAGGAACGGCACGAGCGCGAGGGTATCCTCGAGCGCATGCTCTATGAAATGCAGCAGCAAATCCACGGCCGACTCTCCTCAACGGAAACATCCGACAGGGCCCGACGCCCTGAGGGGCAGCTGTTTACATACCCCTCGGGGCGTCGGGCAAACGCAAGAAACGTGAGTGATTCAGTATACTAAAGTTTCCGTTGGATAACTCGCAACGGCCCCGTGTCTCCCACTCTCAAAAAAGAAGCCGCCCGACCACGGACTCCCGCAGTCGGGCAACATACATGCATCTCCGAGTTCGCCATTCGGCGATCAACCACTAGTTCGTTCCGATGGACATCGTCTCGGGCAGGGTGCTGCCGCCGTCGATGACGATCTGCGAACCGGTGAGGTAACTGGACTCATCGCTGCCGAGGAACGCGAAGAGCTCACCCACCTCGATGGGGTTGGCCAGGCGCTTCATGGGCACGCCCACGGCGATGTCGGCAATGGCGGACTCGGGGTCGTCGGGGTTGGACTCAAGCGCCATCTTCTCGACCATCGGGGTGCGGGCATAGCCCAACTGCGAGCAGTTCACGCGGATGTTGCGGTCGGCATACTCCACGGCCAGGCACTTGGTGAGGCCCACGAGCGCGGCCTTGGTCATGGCGTAGGCGGCCTCACCGGCATCGGCCACGATGTCACCCGTGACGGAGGACGCGATCACGATGTTGCCGCCGCCCTGCTTGAGCATGTAGGGGACCACGGCCTTGCAGGTGTTCCACACGCCCTTGATGTTGACATCGATGTGAAAATCGCGCGTGGCGTCGTCCATCTCCTCGAACGGGGCCAGACGGCACACGCCGGCGTTGCAACAGGCCACGTTGATCTCGCCGAATGCCTCGACGCCTTTGGCCGCGGCCTCGTCCATCTGCGCGCGATCGGCCACATTGGCCACTACGGTGATGATCTCGGAGCCATATTCCTCACGCAACTTGGAAGCCGCATCCTCAACCGAAGGCGAGAGGTCGACCATGATGAGCTTGGCGCCGTACTTGGCATAGGCCGTGGCGATCCCCTCGCCCAGACCCGCGGCAGCGCCGGTGATCAGTGCGACTTTTCCATCCAACTTAGCCATGAGCCATCTCCTTTTCCCATGCGCGTGGCTAGATATACCGTCTCGATTGTAGCGCCCCCACCCCAAAACACGCGCCACCCCGGCTTCTCCGGCATCTGAATTGCCGAAAAGTTTTACGCCTCAAACACTTCAGCCTCACCGAGACCCTCTATACTCGTGTTCGAACAATCTCGGGCCTCGCGTGGTCCCACCAAATACCCAGATGGGCGATACCGCGCAGCCGCATTCACGATAGGAGTTCCCCATGAACGCTCAACAGGCACTCGAATACTCGATGCAACCCTTCATTCCCATGTTCATCTACGGCGACTACGACGCCATGGAATCCGAGCGCCAGCGCGGCGAGGAGGCCATGAAGGCGCTGCTCGACGAGTGGCGCGCGAACGATGAGCCCGGCTTTGATTTCGACGTCATCCTCACGCTGGCCGACCAGAACCGCGAGCTGTGCGACCAAATCGGCGAGGCACGTCTGCGCAACCTCTCAAGCCCGCTGCTCGCGCGCAACCTCTCCGACGCCGACCTGTGCGCCGCCATCGGAAAGATGCAGGGCCGCGCCGCCAGCGCCGTCGCACGTGAGGTCCGCGGCGACCGCGACGCCTACTCCGTCGCCTACGTGCGCAAGCCCATCAAGGGCACGGTTCTCGGCATCGACATCGAGACCACCGGGCGCGCACCCGAGCGCGGCTACATCATCAACGTGGGCTGGGAGATCATGGAACTCACCAGCGACGCCGTGCCGCACGACCCGCAGGCGTTCTACTGCGGCATCCCCGACATGTACCGTGAGACGGGCGTGCCCCTGGCCGATATCCACCATATCCAGTGGTCCGACCTCGACGGCAAGACGCCCTTCCGCCAGGACGTGAAGCTGCAGAAGGAACTGCTCCGCCTCATGAAGCGCTACCCCATCATGGCGCACAACGCCGCGTTCGAGGACAGCTGGTTCATGTTGCACCTCCCCGGTTACGCCGAGGCGCGCCGCGCGGGCAAGATCATCGTCATCGACTCGCGCCACATCTGCCGCTCCGTCGACGGCGAGGTCCGCACCCTGCCGCGCGAGAGCGCGCCCGCGAGCCTTCAGAACTGGGCGCGTCGCCGTGGCACGCTGGCAGCCGACGAAAACGAGCTGCACCTGGGCCTTGACGACACCGACCTCATGCTGCGCACGGTTCAGGCGGAGTTCAACGGCAAGAACATGTTCTTGAAGTGAGGGGCGGCACACCGCGGTCCCGAGGACCCATGTGCAAGTGCGCTTCACGGCGGCGGTATGTGACAATTTCATAAGCATATGTTCGTGAGACGCTCCCCTTCTTGGGAGCGTCTCCGCGTTACACTCGACAGATGGATACCGCCCATCCGCAGGAGGATCGCCGTGAACCGCAGCAGCAACCGCCACGTCCCGCGCAAGCAACCGAGCCCCAAACCGCATATGCGGCGAGCGGCCAAGCCCACCGGCACCACGCGGACCGGCGGTAAGCGCATCGGAATCTCCGCCCTCGCCCTTCTCCTCGCGGCGGGCGCGGGTATCTTCGTGTTCGCACGCCCGTTTGCCGAGAACCCCAAGACCTCATTTGAAGACGGGCCGAATGCACCCATCATCGAAGACAGCAAGGCCGACGGCGCGGGCGAGATCGTCATCGGCCTCAACGGCGACGAAGATACGTACGTGCTCGCAGGAGAGGAATACCTCGAAGCCGGAGCTCACGCCGCGGAGCCCACTGACGGCCTGCTCAACGACCGGATCGAGGCCACGGGCAAGGTCGACACCTCCAAAGCCGGAACATACAAGGTGACCTACCGCGTATCGGACTCATCCGACCACACCGCCGAGACCATCCGCACCGTGCATGTGGTCGAATCGATGGAGACCATGCAGGGCGGTGTGCCCATCCTCATGTACCACTACGTCTACGACCCCGCCCAGCCCCCGGCCGAGCTCAACGGCAATTTCCTCGCCAGCACCGAACTCGAGCGGCAACTCGCCTATCTCAGCGAAAATGACTTTTACTTTCCCTCCTACCCCGAGGTCGAAGCCTTCATCGAGGGAAAGCACAGCTTGCCCGCGAAGAGCGTCGTCCTCACGTTCGATGATGGCGAGACCGGCTTTTTGAACATCGGCATCCCCCTTCTCGCCAAATATCGGGTGCACGCCACCTCCTTCGTCATCGCAAGCGACGCCGACGCAGCCCAGAAGGTCATCGACCATCGCAACCCGTACGTCGCGTTCGAGTCGCACTCCTTTGCGATGCACCGCCCCGGCGGCACCGTGGGGCACGGGGGAATCATCAGCGCCATGAGCCGCGAGGAAATCACCGCCGACCTCAGGCACGCACAGGAGATCGTGGGCGGGACCCAGGCCTTCGCCTACCCCTTTGGAGATGTCACCGACGATGCCCGCGCCGCCGTTCGCGATGCCGGGATCCTCTGCGCCTTCACCACGCAAAACTCGTGGGCACACGTGGGGGACGACACGACCTCCCTGCCGCGCGTGCGCATTTCAGGCGAGTATTCGCTCGATTCATTCATAGCCTTGGTGAACGGATAAGGTGCGCGGGTGGCCGCTCGCCTAAATGGAAGTGCTCGGACATGAACCGATTCGACGCCCCTCGGTGCGAGATGCGCCGAATCGTCCGACCCGTCCCCGACGCGCCGCCCCATCACGACAAAGCGTTGCGGGTGCACCGCCGGCCATGATCAAGACTTGACCCATTTGAGCAGGTCATCGTTCATGCACAAGGAATTGTGCAGACATTCGGCGCATCCTTCCCTACACTCACAAATGACAAGAGGCTTGCAAGTAGCCTCTCATCATTTCGTGAAATCTTATGGAAGGGGCAAGGATGATGCTCTCCGAACAGATCAAACGAGGTCGCAATGCGCTCGGCATGTCACAAGCCGATCTGGCCGAGGCCATCTGGGTTTCACGCAACACCGTGTGCAATTGGGAAACCGAAACGACGACGCCAGACATACAAAGCCTCATCCTTATGAGCACGCTATTCGGCATGTCCGTAGACGAAATGGTCAAGGGCGACGACAAGATCATGGTTCAGGCGATCGCGCGTGACCGCAGCCACATCCTGCTTGCAAGCCCGCTGATACAAAGCGGCCCCGAGGACGCCGCGCACGAGTTTAGTCTCTTCGACCTCAACGCAATCGGCAGCAGCGTGTACGGTAAATTTGAAAACACGGATATCACCAACGACGGAACGCTCGTCTTCCGTCTGACGCTTGCGGCATCGTTTTTCAGCCGCAAGTTGTATCACTTTGTTGACGACACCGGGCGAAGCATAGGAACAATTTCGAGAAAGCACGCCCTACATCACCCCGTATATCAAATTCGAATGAACGGATTCGATTGCGTTCAAGTACGACGCGAGATACGCATCGATGGTGGCTACAAGGATGTAATACGTTTTGATGGCGAAGGCATATCCGTGAATGGAAATCTCATGGGCGACGACTTCGTGATTCTGCGTCATGGATCAAAACTCGCAACCATCCGGGTTCGACCCGCGCTCAACCGCGTCGCTTACGGTATCGAGATCGCCGACGAAACACTCACTCCGCTCGCACTCGGTGTCATTCTAACCATAATGATGTTACGCAACTACGACCAGGTGTGGGTGCGTGGTTCGAGTGGAAGGAAGGCCGGCAGCTTCTAGTTAACAGCACATTCCGCAACGGGCGCCCGTGGATAAAACAGGGCGCCCTTTACACATTTTTCTAGCTGCCTAATTGATTATCTAAAACAACGACAAGCGCCCGCGCTCAAGATTTCAAGACCGCAAATAACGACATTGCGAGCGTGTTTCATACTGCAATTTTTCAAGTACGACCAGCGCAAAGTCGGCAGATTTGCACATCAACTTGACTAAGCATCTTGACATATGAACATCCATTCATATAATCATTTTTAGTAGATATATGAGCATGTGTTCATATGAGAGGAGGTACGATGGATACTCACGAAAACCGTTGCAATCTGGACGAAACGACGCTGGAACGCACTCCGGACGACACCGCGGAGTCCCTTCCCGAGGAAGAGCTGCTCTACGATCTCGCCGATCTCTTCAAAGTCTTCAGCGATACGACCCGAATCAAGATCTTGTATGCGTTGATGACCGATGAACTGAGCGTGAACCAGATCGCAGAGGCGTTGGGCGCATCTCAATCCGCCGTCTCCCACCAGCTGCGCATCCTCAAACAGGCCCATCTGGTCAAATTCCGTCGTGACGGTCGCAACATCCACTACTCGCTGGCCGACGACCACGTTCTCACCATTTTGGACCAGGGTCTCACCCACATCTGCGAGTAGCCCCTCGCCCCGATTTAGGGACAACGCCCGATCGAGGACATCCACGTATTTTCCAAACCAACCGAAAGGATCTCATCATGCGCAAGGTATTCAAACTCGACGAGATCGACTGCGCCGTCTGCGCAGGCAAACTTGAGGACGCCATCAAGAAGCTCGACGGCGTCCAGGGCGCCAAGGTCAACTTCCTCACCCAGAAGCTCACCCTCGAAGCGGCCGATGAAGACTTCGACGCCGTTCTCGAAGCCGTGGTCAAGCTCACCGCCGATATCGAGCCGGACTGCGAGATCCTGCGCTAAGAGGCACACGACCCGCCGGCCCCCGACCAAGCCCGAACGGGCATCCGCGATCCTGGCGACTGCCGGAGCGACCCCACCGATTGGACATCCATGAACAAGAAGCAAAAGAAATGGTTGCGCCGCATTCTCCTCGCGCTTGCGATCTTCTTCGCCATCGCAGGGCTCGACGAGTCCGGCATGCTCGAGCGCGTCTTCGGCGAGCCCGGCGCGCTGTACGCGAACTTCGCGTTGTACCTCATCCCCTACCTCATCGCGGGCCATGACGTCCTGCTCAAAGCGTGGCGCAACGTCCGCCGGGGCGCGGCCTTTGACGAGAGCTTCCTCATGGCCGTGGCCACCATCGGCGCGTTCGGCATGGTCTTCTTCCCCGAAGCCGAGCCGCACATGGCCGAAGGCGCCGCCGTCATGCTCTTTTACCAGGTGGGCGAACTGTTCCAGAGCTACGCCGTGGGCAAGAGTCGCAAGTCCATCGCGGCGATGATGGACATCGCCCCCGACTACGCCAACATCGAGCGCGACGGGGAGCTCGTGGAAGTCGACCCGGACGAAGTGCAGGTCGGCGACATCATCGTGGTCAAGCCCGGCGAGCGTGTGCCGATCGACGGCATCGTGATCGATGGCGCATCCCAGCTTGACACCGCGGCCCTCACCGGAGAGTCCATCCCGCGTCATGTCGAAACCGGCGGCGAGGTCATTTCCGGATGCATCAACATGACCGGCGTCCTGCGCATCCGCACCACCAAGCTCTTCGGGGCATCCACGGTGAGCCGCATCCTCGAGCTCGTGGAGAACGCCAGCGAGAAGAAGGCGCGCACGGAGAGCTTCATCACGCGCTTCGCACGGATCTACACGCCCATCGTCACTCTCTCGGCACTCGCCATCGCCATCGCTCCCCCGCTGCTCGGCATGGGGTCCTGGGCCGACTGGATCTTGCGCGGACTCACGTTCCTGGTGGTGAGCTGCCCCTGCGCACTCGTCATCTCAGTCCCGCTGTCGTTCTTCGGCGGCATCGGCGGAGCAAGTCGCTTGGGCATCCTGGTGAAGGGATCCAACTACCTCGAGGCCCTCGCCGAGGTCGACACCGTGGTCTTTGACAAGACGGGCACCCTCACCTCGGGAACCTTCGCAGTCGTGGGCGTCCACCCGCAAAGCGGGATCGAGGCCGGGCAGTTGCTCGGCGTGGCGGCACACGCCGAGGTGTTCTCAGACCATCCCATCGCCCTCTCGGTGAAGGAGGCGTACCTGGATTCAAGTACCGGGGCACATGCACTCGACGACCGCGGCGACCCCGCCATCGTCCAAGCCCGCGTCGCGAACGCCAACGAGGAATCGGGGCGCGGGGTGACGGCGACCGTCGACGGCCGCGCCGTCCTGGTGGGAAACGACAAGCTCATGACGGCACATGGCATCGATTGCCCGAACTGCGAGCTGACCGGCACCATCCTGCACGTCGCGATCGACGGCACCTACGCCGGCCACATCGTCATCGCGGACACCGTGAAAGACGACGCCGCCCAGGCCATCGCCGACCTTCATGCCGCAGGCGTCAAGCGCTGCATCATGCTCACCGGCGATCACGAGGAAGTCGCTCGCGCCGTGGCGAGCGAGGTAGGCCTGGATGAATACCACGCCCAGCTGCTGCCCGGCGACAAAGTCGAGCAGGTTGAGCGCATTCTCGAATCCACGCACGGCAACCTCGCCTTCGTGGGGGACGGCATCAACGACGCACCGGTCCTCACCCGATCCGACGTGGGCATCGCCATGGGTGCGATGGGGTCGGATGCCGCAATCGAGGCAGCCGACGTCGTCCTCATGGACGACAGGCCCAGCAAGATCGCCAGCTCCATCCGCATCGCCCGCAAGACCATGCGCATCGCGCATCAGAACATCGTGTTCGCCATCGGTGTGAAACTGCTGATCCTCGCCCTCGCGGCGGCGGGAATCGCCAATATGTGGCTCGCCGTGTTCGGAGACGTGGGCGTGGCCGTCATCGCCATCCTGAACGCAATGCGCGCGATGAACGTAAAGGGCCTCTGAAGATCTCGCTGAGGCATCGGCCCCGCAAAACTCGACGTTCCGCAGGCTCGCCGAGCCTCAGATCATGAATCCGACCGCTTAAGCGCCCGGTGACGCACGTGCAAACCCAGCCGTGCGGTCGCCGGGCGCATCGCGATCCAACGCGGCTCCCCTCAGTGCATCTCCGGGTACAGCGGGTGCGCCTCGAGCAGCGTCTCGACGCGCTTGCGCACGCACATGCGCTCCCTCGCGTCATGCGGCGCACGCACCACGCGCGCGATGAGACCGCCGATCTCGCGGAACTCGCCTGCATTGAAGCCACGCGTCGTTGCCGCGGCAGATCCCACGCGGATGCCGCTCGTCACGAAGGGAGACCGCTTCTCCCCGGGAATCGAATTCTTGTTGACCGTGATGCCCACCGCATCGAGCAGGGTCTCCGCGTCTTTTCCCGAGATGCCCGACGCGGTGAGATCGACCAGGCACAGATGGTTGTCCGTGCCGCCGGACACGAGGCGCAGGCCCCCTTCGACCATCCCCTCCCCCAAGGCGGCGGCGTTCTCCACCACGTGGTCGATATAGCCCTTGAACTCGGGCCTCAGGGCCTCGCCGAACGCGACGGCCTTGCCCGCGATCACGTGCATGAGCGGACCGCCCTGCGTACCGGGAAACACGGCCTTGTCGATGGCGCGGGCAAGGGCATCGTCGTTGGTCAGGATGAAGCCGCCACGCGGCCCTCGCAGCGTTTTGTGGCTCGTGGAGGTGACGACGTCGGCATGCGGGAACGGCGAGGGGTGCGCGCCCGTTGCCACCAGGCCGGCGATATGGGCCATATCGACCATGAGCAATGCACCCGCATCGTGCGCGATGGCGGCGATGCGCTCGAAATCGATGATGCGCGGGTACGCGGAGGCGCCCGCCACGATCAGGGCCGGGCGCTCGGTCCGGGCAAGCCGCTCGATCTCGTCGTAGTCGATGGTCTCGGTCTCCGGGTCCAAGCCATATGACACGAAGCGATACAGCTTGCCCGAGAAGTTCGCCGGGCTGCCGTGCGTGAGATGCCCGCCATGGGCGAGACCCATGCCGAGGATCGTGTCGCCGGGCTGCACGAGGGCCGCATAGGCCGCCAGATTGGCGTTTGCCCCGCAATGGGGCTGCACATTGGCGTGCTTGCATCCAAACAGCCTGCAGGCGCGCTCACGGGCCAGATCCTCCACCGCATCGACCTGCTCGCAACCGCCGTAGTAACGGTGCGCGGGATACCCCTCCGCGTACTTGTTGGTGAGCACGCTGCCCACCGCCTCGAGCACTGCGGGACTGGTGAAATTCTCGGAGGCGATGAGCTCGATGCTTCGACGTTCGCGGGCAAGCTCCCCCTGGATCAGCTGGGCGATGGCGGGATCGCAGTCGAAAAGGGCGCGGGACGGGGATTCAGACATGGCGGGTCTCCGTTCTAGTGATATGTACGTCCGCCGAGGGTGTGCGACGCATATCGCAGATGCCTCCCGACGGACGTAATGTCATATATCGGGTAACGTTTTTCTTCTGCCCAGAACGCACCGGACATAAACGCGGTCGTAAAACAAAATGCCCGAGCCACCAGGGCCCGGGCATCCCATCTCATCTCCGCGAACGGCGCGCTACTCCACGACCTCGACGAGCTCGATATCGAAATTGAGGTCGCAACCGGCGAGCTCGTGGTTGGCATCGAGCTTGACGCCCTCGGGCGAAACCTCGACGACCGTCACGGGCACGGGCATCCCTCCGGGGCCCTGCAGGAAGAGCTTCATGCCGACCTCGATCTTCTCGAAATCCGGAACCTGATCGGCCGGGAAGAAGAGGATCATGTCCTCGGAACGCTCCCCATACGCCTCAGCGGCCGGGATATGGACGCTCTTCTTCTCGCCCACCTCCATGTCGAGCACGGCAGCGTCGAAGCCCTTGATCATCTGACCGGCACCGGCCACGAACTCGATGGGCTCACCGCGATCGTAGCTGGAATCGAACTGGGTGCCGTCGTCGAGCGTGCCGCGATAGTGGGCCTTGACCGTCTTACCCTGGTTGGACATATGCATCCTCTTTCAATCGATATGCGCCCCGCCCGCATGCCGAGCGGAAAACGCGACTTGATCGCCGACGCGCCATGTACGGGCGCCGACATGTTGAACCACTATACCCGAGTGTCGCGGCGTCTATGCCCGCGCCTCACCCTTCTCCTCGCGCGGGAGCACCAGGTTCAAGACGATGCCCACGAGCGTCGAGGTCGCCATGCCCGGCAGCGTGTACCCGGCCAGCGGTATGGAAATGCCGGACGTCTCCATGCCGACGCCGAGGATGATGACGACCGAGGCGATCATGAGATTGCGGTTGACGTCGAAATCGACGCCGTTGGACACGAGCATGCGCAGGCCATTGGAGGCGATGAGACCGAACAGCAGCAGGCACACACCTCCCATGACCGGCCCCGGAATGGAATTGATGAGCGCGGCGAGCTTGGGGCACAGACCGCCGACGATGAGCGCGAAGCCGCCGGCATACCAAAAGATCTGAGTCGAATACACCCGTGTGACGCTCATGACACCGATGTTCTCGGCATATGTGGTGGTCGGGGGACCGCCCAGGAAGCCCGAAATGATGGTGGACAGACCATCGCCGGCGAGCGAGCGCGGCAGCAGCGGGCGATAATCCTTGTCGACGATCTCACCCACGGCGAGCAGATGCCCGATATGCTCGATGACCGTCACCACGGCGACCGGCGCGATGAGCGCGATGGCTCCCATATCGAACTTCGGGAAGCTGATGCCGGGCAGGCCGATCCACGCGGCCTGGGCGATGGGCGCGAAATCAACCATCCCAAACGCCACGGCGAGCACATAGCCGACGACGATGGCGAGCAAGACCGGCACCGTGCCGACGATGCCGTCGCGCCCGGAGAAAATCACGGCGGCGAGCAGCGTGACGGCGGCCACGACGGCCCCCTGTGGGTCGAATATCGCAGAGCCCGCCGCATCGGTTCCCATGAAGGCCATGTTGGCCGCAGTCGCGGACAGCCCAACGCCGATGACGACCATGACTGACGCCACCAGCACGGGCGGGAGCAGGCGGTCGAGCCAAGAAGTACCGACTAGCTTGATGATGCCCGCCACCACGAGAAACACCGCGCCCGCCACAATCACGCCGGACATGGCGGCGTCGAGCCCGCGCGTGGCGCCGATGGCGAGGATGGGGCTGATGAAGGCAAACGAGCTGCCCAGATAACTGGGAATCTTGTTGCCGGTGACGAGCAGGTAGCAGATGGTTCCGATACCCGAGCACATGATGGCGACGTTGGGGTCGAGGCCGGTCAACACGGGCACGAGCACCGTGGAGCCGAACATGGACATCATGTGCTGAATGCCCAAGGGGATGGCGCGCGCCGGAGATACCCGGTCGTCGACGCCGATGACCTCGCGCTCATGGCGACTCATAGGCTGTCCTTTCGATAGGAGACAATCCGGTCTATGGTACCGTGTTGGGCGCCCCATCGGCGAACATTTCCCCGCGACGGCCCATCTTGGTCGCAGAGTCCACGCGAGTTGGGACCGTCCCGCCACGAGGCGCCGCACATCCGCGCCGGCTGCTGTCACAGGGCCCGCGCGAGTTGGGTCCGTCCCGCCGAAGACCATCGAAAGGAGTCCGCGACGATGAGCGCAGATATCGTCACCCTCAGCGTTGACGGACTTGAGATTCCCGTGACCGTCGTCCGCAAGCGCGTGAAGAACCTCAACTTGCGCGTTCGCCCGAATGGGACCGTCACGCTCAGCATTCCGCAACATCTTCCCCCCGACCGCGCCCGAGACTTCCTCGAACGAAGGGGCGGCTGGATCGCCGAACAAGTCCGTCGCAACATCGAGCGCGGGCGGGAGCTCGATGTCGATAGCGAACCACTCGACCGCATACCGCTCTGGGGCGAACTCGTCACGCGCGGCCCCGTTCAAACGGGCCCCGGACAGGGCGTCCTCGGGCAGGGCGTCCTCGGGCAGGGCGCTATCGATCAAGGTGCCATCGACGAGCTCTACCGCAGCGAAGTGCTGCGCGCACTGCCCGATGTGGCCGAACACATGCAAGAGCGCATCGGCGTCCATGCATCACGTTGGAGCGTCCGCGCGATGAAGACGCGCTGGGGCTCGTGCACGCCAAAAACCGGTTCGATCCGCATCAACGCTCGGTTGGCCGCTTATCCGCCCGCATGCCTGGAATTTGTGGTGGCGCACGAACTCGTGCACCTCCTAGAGCCGAGTCACAACGCCCGTTTTCACGCCCTGCTCGACGAATTCTGCCCGGACAATCGCCATCTGGCAAAGCTCCTCAAGTCAGCCCCAGGTCCGCGCTAACATACCCGCGCACATTCGGCTCGACGATCAACTGTCCGTGTGCAACGGCACACCACCCGCAAGCAACGGCACCCCACCCGCATTCGATCGTCAATTGCCTGCGCCTGGCGCCAGATTGCCCACGCCTAGCGGGAGATTGCCTACGCCCAGTACAAGATTGCCTATACCTGGCGCCAGATTACCTATGTAGGATCGCAAATTGCCCATGCGTAAACCTGATTGCCTACGCCAGGATGCAAATTGTCTATGAGATTCTTCCGTTCAACATTCCTCAAACGGCTGAATACCATAGGCAATTTTTCACTGAGCCCCAAGCACGGGTCGGTTTCATCCTCCTGTGCGCCAAATTCGGAAGCACAGGCCCGCCAGCAAATCGTCCACTCGTTGCGAAGCGGAAAATGGCGCCCCAGCGCCCGCATAACTCCCATCGAAATACCGCTCACCGATTGTTTCAAACGCTCACGGAGATATATGGAGGACATCACCCGAATATATCAGCGCGGTCAGATTCCTGTTAGACAAGTCGAAATACATCGCAGACATAAATTCCTCTATGGTTTCGCCAATGGGATGAGAGCCATGGGGGGGACCATGAACGTCAACGATAATCTCAGGCGGCAGCTATCCTGCACCTCGAAACGAAACAGCCTGCTCATCGCGCACACGCCATCGGAGCGGAAAAGCCTGAAGCTGCTCGTTGCAGGAGGTGCGGCCATCGAGCCGGTTCCAGGCGCCTTCTCCCTCAAAAATGAATACGAGCACATGAACCCCAGGGCTCGGGAGCGCGCTCGAATCAAGGCGATTCACAAGCTGCACCCCGACTGGACGTTTTGTCTATATTCGGCAGCCATCGCACATGGCCTCCAGGTCCCCCACGCCCTGCTCGATGCGACGCATATCGCGATCGCAAAAGGGCGGAACTGGCGCAAAACCGAACCAACCATACATTCGCACGTCCTCCACGACCCGATCACGACAACATCGGATGGCGTGCCATGCACAAATATTTTTGCCACTGTATTCGAATGCCTATGTGCAACAGACTTTCGACTTGGCCTCGCCATCGTCGATTCCGCGCTGCACAACCATCTCGTTTCTCGAGAATCGCTCATCGGCCATTTCGAACAACACGCACGATATCGCCACGGGTCTCACCAAGCTCGCAAAACCTTAATGCACGCAGATGGCAGAAGCGAGAACGGTGGCGAATCTGTAGTGCGCGCAATCATTCTGGAACTGGGTTTTGCAAAGCCTGATTTGCAAGTCGAGATCGAAGACCCCCTCAATCCCGGCACATGCAAGCGCGTTGATTACTATTGGCTGCTCGAAGACGGCCGCGTGATTGTTGGGGAGCTAGACGGATTCGAAAAGTATCTAAAGGCCCACGGAAGCCCATATAAATCCCCTGACGAAAATCTTCGCTCCGCCATCAAGGCCATGAGAAATGAACGCATGAGGGAAACGAGTCTCAATCTTGCCGGCATGACCGTACTGCGCTTTTCATACGCAGACGCACTGGACACAGACAGGTTCTTCTCCTTGCTCTCAACCGCCGGGGTACCGCTCGCGTAGAGCGCCCTTTCACGCCACGCCTACCCCGCACGGCGGCCGAACACCCTCTCAGCTCATCCCGACGTGAACCTCCCGCAATTGCCTATGGCTGGGGCCGTGGGCTGAACGGCCCATATTGCTCATCACGACGTGAACATCCCGCAATTGCCTATGGATATCTTCCGTTTCAACGAATCAATGTGGCAAAACCCATAGGCAAAGCGACGGGCGCCATAGGTAAAGCGCGCATCGCCATAGGCAAAACCAGCGCGCCCGCAAGCAAAACAGACTCCGCCGTAGGCAAAGCGACGAATGCAAAAAAGGGAACGCCTCCGAAGAGGCGCCCCCTTGATCATCCAGCTATCCAGCTGAGGCAGATGCGAGTTACTCCTCGACGGCCTCGAACTGATCCGGGCCGACACCGCACACGGGGCAGATGTAGTCCTCGGGAAGCTCGGGGGTATCGACCTCGACCTCGAAACCGCAAACAACACAAACGAACTTGTAAGTCTGATCGGCCATGATGGCTCCTTTCACAGGCGAATGAACATACGCAGAGTATACCCAAGTTCAAGATCCCGACACATGGGAGAATCAACCCCGGGCTCTGTCTTAGCTATATGTTACTAGAATAGATTCCTATTAGCAAGGCCCTTTTCCTACGCCTGATACGAACTCGCTTTGGGCGGCGTCTTCCCTTTGAGCGTACCGTGGTAATACGCATACGTCAGCGGCTTCTCATCTGAGAGCCGCTCCGCCTGCACGACCTCGCCGATGAACAGGTAGTGCGTGCCGACATCGACCGTATCGATCAGATTGCAGGCGTACATCGCGCATGCATGCTCCGGGCAATACGGGCTGCCCACCTCCGAGACCGCCGTCTCGTACGTGGAGAACTTGTCGTATGAATCACTCGAACGGAAGCCGAAATTACCGATATAGGGCATGTCGGCCGTCTGGTCGAGGGCCGTGATCGTAAATGCCCCGGCATCCTTGATGACGCCGGCGGTCACGTTGTCCTTGTGGACCGCGACGCTCATGCGAATCGGCTCCGCCGTGACTTGCACCGCGGTATTGACCAGGCAGGCGGCCTTGAGGTCGTCAGCTTCGGCAGATACCACGTACAGCCCGTAGCTCATCGAGAACATCGCAGTTGAATCAATCGCCATGTCACTCCCCTTTCGACATTTGCGACATGCGTCCCGGCGTTAGCGATTGCGCTGTTTGAGCGCGCGATCGATCTCGCGTTGCATATCGCGCTTGGCCATATCCTCTCGCTTATCATAAAGCTTCTTGCCGCGCCCGAGACCGAGCAGCAGCTTCACGCGACCATCCTCATTGAAATAAAGCTCCAACGGGACGAGCGCGACACCGCGGACACGGAGCTTGCCATCCAGATAGTCGATTTGCTCGCGATGCAACAGCAGCTTTCGGCGACGGTCGGGGTCTCGGTTGAAAATGGACCCATTTGAATATGGATGGATGTGCACGTTGTGCAGCCAGCACTCGCCGTTGCGGATGAGGGCGAAGGAATCGGTGATCTGGCAGGCGCGCTCACGCAGGCTTCGCACCTCGGTGCCGGCAAGCTCGATACCGCACTCGAACGTCTCATCGATGAAATACTCGTGGTGCGCGGAGCGATTCTTGGCGATCAGCTTCTTCTCGCGCCGAGGCTTGCGGGCGAATCCGTCGGCCATGATCACTCACCGTCCTTGAGATCGGAGGAGAACGCGGGCTCGGAGTCGACCGACCCCGTTGATGCGGCGCCCCGGTCGGCAGATGCCCCCTCGCGCTCACAGGCGAGTTCCGCATCGGACTCTCGTATCAGGCGGATGAGCGCCTCGCATGCGGGGGCGCCCACCAGGTCGCGGGCGAGCAGGGTCAGACGGGTCGCCTCGTTGCGATCGCCCTCGGCGGCGGCGTCCGTTGCGCACATGAGCAGGCAGACGGCGATCTCGGCGTTCGCGCCGGTGCCGATACCGTGCTCCTCGAGTTGCCTGTCCACAACCTCATCCGCAAGCTCCCCGAGTTCGGGATGCGCCTTGTCGAGTTCAGCGGCGAGGGCCGTGGCGGCGGAGTCGGAGTCGCGGGCGCGAATCGCGGCGCGGCGGCAACCCTCCGCGGCGGGCAGGTCCTCCCCCGCAAGGAAGTACTGACCGAGGTTGGCAAAGGCACGGGCGAGGGCCTGCGGCGTGGTAGCACGGTCCAACACGGAAGCTGAGAGCGCGGCCCACTCCCGTGCATCGCCCAGGGCTCGGAACACCTCGGCGAGGTTCAAACGGTGCGCGCAGTTCATCGGGTTCCAACGCACGGCCTGCTTGAGGGCGTCGCGCGCGGACTCGTACTCGTGACGCTGGATGTAGATGTAGGCCAGGTCGGCGTACAGGCGATCGAAAGGGGCCTCGACCTGCGTGAGCTCACGCGGGTCGCGCTCGACGCGACGATAGGCCAGATACTCGAACGGACTCGAGAAGCTGAACCACTGGCGGGCATCCGTGGCGATGCATGCGGTGTCCGCGTACTCCCCCGCCTCAGATGCGAGTTCCTCCAACAGCACGGCCGCCGTCTCAAGCTCGCCGGCGGCGAGCAGGTCCTCGGCATAGTCGATATCATGCGCCGCGATGGGCATTTCCATGGTGTCCTCCTTGATAGAGTCGAAACCTCAGTGTAGCGCACGGAACGGACGGGCGCGATGCCCTCCCCGGTCGCCCGGGGTCAAGATCGGCTAGGACACGGGTCCGCTCACGTGGATCAACTTGAGGTCGAGGTGTCCGCGCAAAACGTTCACGCTCGCGACCTCGACCACCACGCGATAGCCGAGGCCGATTCTCGTTCCCGTAGATTCACCCGTGAGCGTTAGGCGCACATCGTCGAAATCCCACCACTCGTCGCCCAAGGCGCTCATGCGGATCAACCCCTCCGCGCCCGTTGCGTCGAGGCGGACGAATGCCCCGAGGTCGGACGCCCAAGAAACCGTTCCCGCGTCCCGCTCGCCGATGCGCCCCGCATAGAGCTGGGCGACCTTCACCTTCTGCGACGCGTTCGCAGCCGCGTCGGCCGCGCGCTCGTCATCGCTCGCCTGTCGGCAAAGCTGCGGGCAAATCGCCTCGAGCGCACGCGGGCCCTTGCCCGTGAGTCGCGGCTCGCGGGCGGCCGCCTCCCTTTTCCCGAGCCCGTGCTTGGCGAGGACGAGCTTGAGGACGCGATGCGCGAGCAAATCGGGATATCGGCGAATCGGGCTGGTGAAGTGGCAGTACGCTCGGGCGCCGAGGGCATAGTGGCCCCCGTTATGGGGCTTGTACACGGCCCGTTGCTGCGCGCGCAGAAGCAACGCGTTGACCTGCGGGGCAAACGCCGTGCCAGCGGCGTCCCCAACCGCCGCGTTGATGGCGCGGGGGTCGCCGAGCATGATGCCCGCGGCAAGACCGCCCTCCACCGCGCCGAGCTCGGTGAGCGTTTTGGCCGCCGCGGCCAAACTGTCGGGAGAGGGGTCCTCGTGGACTCGATAGGCGCAAACCAGATCGCGGTCGGCCAGGAACTCCGCCGCGCACTCGTTGGCGAGCAGCATGGCCTCCTCGATCAAGCTCGTCGCGGCCGTGCGCTCGCGCGTGACGACGTCGACGGGCACGCCCGCCTCATCGAGCAGCACGTGGATCTCCGGCGTATCGAAGTCGATGGAACCGCGCTTGCGGCGGATCTCGCGCCGGGCGCGGGCGAGGGCGTCGGCGTTGCGAAGGAACGCGCGCAGATCGACGCCGTTGGCGCGAGCGGCTCGCACGGCGGCCTCGGCGCGGCCGCATACCGCGGGGTCTCGCACCTCCGCCTCCCGATCACCCTCCTGTAACAGCATGTCGGCCGCGTCGTAATCCATGCGAACGCGCGAACGGATCGCACTCGGATAAGGCTCATACGCCCGCACGCGCCCCTGGGCGTCGAGTTCGATATCGACCGTAAGGGCAAGGCGGTCCTCATCGGGCCGCAGGGAACACAGGTCGTTGCACAGACGCTCGGGAAGCATCGGCAGCACGCGGTCGGCGAGGTACACCGAAGTCGAACGACGGCGCGCCTCGAGGTCGATGGCGCTTTCCCAGTCCACGTAGTGCGACACGTCCGCGATGTGCACACCGAGCACCCAACCGCCGCGCACCGTGCGCGCGACGGAGATGGCGTCGTCAAAATCGCGCGCGTCCACCGGGTCGATGGTCACGGCGAAGCGGTCGCGTATATCACGACGCAGCGGATCGGCCAAAGCGCTCTCGACATCGACTGCAAGCGATGACGCCTCCTCGACCGCGGGTTGCGGATAGCCGTCCGCAAACCCATAGCGGGCCATGATGCACTCGATACCCAAGCTCGGCTCGTTCTCATCGCCTATGCGCCGTTCGAGCGTCACCACACCGGACTCAGTGCGCGACGGATACCCCACGATGCGCGCGGACACGATATCGCCCACCCCCACGCCCAGGCGCCGCGGGGAATCGTCGGTTGGCAGCACGAAGAAATCCTGCTTGATGCGCGCGTCGAGCGGGCGCACGGCGCCTAGCGGACCCGCGGGCTCGAACACTCCCACAATCGCCGCGGTCGCGCGCTCGATCACGTGCTCGACAACAGCGCGACGGGCTCCGCCCTTGCCGCGATGCAGGCTCACATACACGCGATCTCCCGGCATCGCCTCGCGCAGGGAGCGCAATCCCAGACGATACACGCCCTCGGCCGTCTCCACTTCGGCACGGGAGTCATACACCCGCACCGTCCCCGTCAGTCCCGGGAGCCTCCGCGACCGAGCGGGGCCGCGGCGCCCGCTCTTCGAATGTCCGCCTCTTCCCATGCATACCTTTCAATCTGAGGGTGAAATCCAAGCTATCGATTCTTGTACCCAAACCAAACGACCAGCCGACCCCACCTCCGCCTACGTGCGCAGCTCCGTGAAAGCAGGAGGCCCCCTGGGGCATCCCAGGGGGCCTCCGATGAGGTGAAGCGGTACTCGCGCCCTACACCTTGAGATAGCGCCTCATGGCGATAGCAGAACCGAACAGGCCGATAATCACGCCGAGCAACACGAGCGAGCCGTACGTCGCGAAGTAGATGTTCATGGGGACGGCGAAACTCATCCAGCTGATACCCTCGGCGACCTTGGGTATGACGAGATTGCGGAACAGCTCGAGCACGCCGATGGAGAACAGCGCTCCAAGCAGGGCCTGCAGCACGCCCTCGGTGATGAAGGGCCCGCGGATAAAGCCGTTGGAAGCACCGACGAGGCGCATGATGGCGATCTCACGACGGCGGGCGGTGATGGACAGGCGGATGGTGTTGTTGATGAAGATGAACGCCACGAACGTGAGCAGGGCGACCAGCACCACGGCGGCCACGCGGATGTAGCCGGTCAGCTGGAAGAGGCGACCGACCTCCTCCTGGCCGTAGCGGACGTTCTCGGCCACATCGGCGTCCTTGTCGTCGACCTCGGGATCGGCGTCATCGACGATCTTGCGGAAGCCGGAATCATCCTTGATCTTCTCGGCCATGGCCTCGACCTGGGACGGATCCTCCATCTCGATGCGGAAGGAACGCGGAAGGGGGTTCTGGCCGTCCAGGGCGGAAAGCGTCGCATCGGCGTTGCCGGAAATAGTGGAGCTGTACTCCTCCAGCGCGTCCTCCTTGCTCACGAACTCGACGTTCTTGACGTTGTCCATGCGCTCGAGCTCGGCCTGGTAATCCTCGACATCCTCATCGGAGGCGTTGTCGGAGATATAGGCCTGGATGGTCACCTGGTCCTCGACGTTGCCGATCGCGGAGTTCACCAGCACGGAGCCGATGATGAACAAGCCGATGATGAACAACGAAAGGAAGATGGTGATGACGGCGCCGAAGGACGTGGTCCAATTGCGGAAGAAATGGCGGAACGCCTCTTTGATGGAATAACCGAAATTAGAAGGCACCATAGTTGCCGTAGCCTCCCCTCTCCTGGTCGCGGATCACGCGGCCGCCCTCGAGGGCGACGACGCGACGCTGCATGGAGTCGACCATCGCGCGGTCATGCGTGGCCACGATCACGGTCGTGCCGGTACGGTTGATGCGCTCGAGGAGCTTCATGATGCCCAACGAGATCGCCGGGTCGAGGTTGCCCGTGGGCTCATCGCAGATGAGCAACGGCGGGCGGTTGACCATGGCGCGGGCGACGGAGACGCGCTGCTGCTCGCCACCGGAGAGCTGATCGGGCAGGGAGTCCATCTGCTCGGCCAGACCGACCAAGCGCAGGACCTCGGGGACCTGGGCCTTGATGACGGCCTTGGGCTTGCCGATGCACTGCAGGGCAAAGGCCACGTTCTCGTAGGCCGTGCGGTTGGGCAGGAGCTTGTAGTCCTGGAACACGGCGCCGATCTGACGGCGAAGGAACGGGATCTTGCGGTTCTTGATCTTCATGAGGTCCTGACCCGCGACGATCACACGGCCGCTCGTGGGCTTCACATTGCGAAGCATCGTGTTGAGCAGCGTGGTCTTGCCGGAACCGGAGTGTCCGACGAGGAACACGAACTCGCCGGGATAGATCTCGAGGTTCACGTCGTCCAACGCGGGCTTGTTGGGCTGCGCGGGATAGACCTTGGTGACGTGCTCCATGAGGATCACCGGCTCGACGCCGGCCTCGCGGGCCTGGCGGGCACGCGAATCCTCGACCGGGGCGAACACCGTGGTGAAGTCGGGATTGTTGGCGAGCGCCGCGTCCAGAGACGCAACCTCGTCGGCCTGATCGGCGGTGACGACGGCGGAGGCGGGGCCGGCCTGCGTCATGAACACGCCGGGCTGGGCGGCCTCCGGGGCCGCGGGCGCGGCGGGATCCATCGGCGAGGGGATGTTCGGGCGCGAGGCCGGGGCATCCTCGGGCGAGGGGACGCTGAACAGGGGATTGGCGGCAGCCTGAGGTGCCGCGGCCGCCTCGCCCTGCTGCAGGGGCGCGAGGCCCTCGGCCGAGACAACTTCGGCGGCAGGTGCGGAGGCATCGAATACGGGGTGCTGGACAGGCTGCTCAAACAGGCGGTCCTGCGCGGAGGCCGAAGGCTCGGCATGCGACGGCGCGGGCGTGCCGACCTGCGGCACCTGCGGCGTCACCGGCTCTTCGCTCGGCGTACGGAAGTGGTTACCCACTAGAGCTCCTTAGAGTCGTGCGTTTGAACTACAGACTTGAGTATTTTAACAAGGCAGGGCCGCTACCATCAAAGCAACACGGCCAAACCCGCCGCGCGCGTCACACGGAAACGGTAAAAGCCCTCGATTCGGACTGGTCATCCAACTCGATCCGGGCCCTCCGTTTCCGTACCTCGATTTGGGGACCATCCCCAAATCGAGGCCCACAACGCAGCCTAGCCGACGGACTTGAAACCGTAGCCGATGGCCTCGTTCACGTCGGTGATGATGAGCATCGCGTCGGAATCGTGCTCGTAGACGATGGTCTTGATGATCGAGATCTCGCGTCGGCTGAATATGAAGAACAGGACCGGACGGTCTTTCCCGGTCCACGAGCCCTGGGCCATGAGCCGCGTGCAGCCGCGGTCCATGGCGTGCAGGATATCGTGCTCGATGTCCTCGAAATGATCGGAGATGATGAACGCGGCGCGCTGCGTGTTGCCGCCATCGACGACCATGTCCACCACGTATCCCATGAGCACCATCGACAGGGCGGCGTACAATGCGTTGGCAACCGAGAACACCGGCGCCGAAGCGGCGCATACCGCGACGTCGATGGCCATGACCGTGCCGCCCACGGGCAGGGAGCTCTTGCGAGCGATGATCTGACCGATGGTGTCCGACCCACCCGTGTTGGCACCGCAGCGGAACACCAGGCCGTAGCCGATGCCCGACACGATGCCGCCCCACAGCGCCGAGAGCATGAGGTCCTCATGCTGCAGGTGCAAGACGAACGGCGCGAACAGGTCGGTGAAGAAGCCGAAGAGCACGAAGCCGGTGACGGTCTGAACGACGTACTTGAGACCGCCGGAACGCACCACCACAAGCAGCAACAGCGCGTTCATGACGATGGTCTGCATGCCGACGGGCAGGCTGATGCCGGCTCGATGGCCGAGTTCGGCGATGATGGTCGCAAGACCGGTGAGCCCGCCTGCCGCGAGGCCGTTGGGAATCATGAACACGTCCGTGGCGAACGCGGCCATGGCACAACCGAACATGATGACCGGCAGGTCGCGCATGAACTGAGACTGAATGATGCGGTTGATATCGATGCGTCGTGCCATATGCCCCCATTTGCGATAAATGCCATTTGTTCGAAATTCTAGCAGGGGGCACTCCACCGCGTCAAAGAAAGCGCTCGAAGCGCCGAGCGCGCCTCGAGCGCCATTTCGGCATATCCGCCAACCACCCGAGGAAGCTGCGAAATCATTCGACGCGGGCGGTCTGCGCGATTTTCGATCGGCGGCCTCTCCGTGCATTCAGGAGCCAACGGATGGCGGAGCCGTTGAAAGGGACAAAAAACGGGCGAGACGTCCAAGGTCTCACCCGTCGTCAGCACCCTTTTGTCAAGGCCTTCAGAGGAAGCCCTACTCGGCCTGCTCGGTAGCCCAGCGGTGATATCCGATGATGAACGGATCCAGGTCGCCATCCTCCAGCACGCCGTCGACGTTGCTCGTCTCCACACCGCAACGCAGGTCCTTCACCATCTGGTACGGATACAGAACGTAGCTGCGAATCTGGTTGCCAAAGCCGATCTCGGTCTTGGGGCCGCGGATCTCGTCGAGGGTGTCCGCGCGCTTTTGCAGCTCGAGCTCGTAAAGGCGGGCCTTCAAGATCTGCATGCACGCGGCCTTGTTCTGGATCTGACTGCGCTCGTTTTGACAGGTGACCACGATGCCCGTGGGGATGTGCGTCACGCGGACCGCGGAGTCGGTGGTGTTGACGCCCTGACCGCCGGGACCGCTCGCGTGGTAAACGTCCACGCGGATGTCATCGGGCGCGACCTCGATCTGGATATCATCGGGGAGGACGGGGATGACCTCGACGCCGGCGAACGTGGTCTGGCGTCGCTTCTTGGCGTCCGTCGGGCTGATGCGCACCAACCGGTGGACGCCGGCCTCGGCGCGCAGCATGCCGAACGCGTCCTTCCCCTCGACCGTGATGGTGGCTCGGTCGATGCCGATGACCTCGGCGGCGGGGCAATCGTTGACCGTGACCTTCCAGCCGCGGCGGGCGCAGTACTTCATGTACATCTTGAACAGCATGAAGGTCCAGTCCTGGGCCTCCAGGCCGCCCTGCCCGGGCTTGATGGACAGAATCGCGCTGCCATGGTCGAATTCGCCGGTGAACCAACTGGAGAGCTCCATCTCGTCGATGGAATGCGTGAGCTCGGCCGCGGCCTCGGCGGCCTCGGCGACGAACTCGGCGCCGTCCTGCTCCCCCATCTCCTCGGCGAGCTCGAGGGCCGCGCGGGCGTCGGACAGTCGCTCGCGCGCGCCATCCACAAGCGCCACGTCGCCCTTGACCTGGGCGAGTTCGGCCATGTGCGCACGGGCGGCATCGGCGTCGTCCCAAAAACCGGGGGCGGCGCTCGCCTGTTCCAATTCGCCCACGCGACCGCGGGCCTCGTCGATATGCAGATATGCCTCGACCTCGGCCAGCCTCGCCTCGAGGGCATCCAGGTCGACGGTGGTCACGGCGCTGCGGCTCTCATCGGCCATTAGCGGTTCCTGCCATGGCAGTTCTTGAACTTCTTACCACTGCCGCAGGGACAGGGCTCGTTGCGACCGACATTGGCATACGGGTCACCGCTCTCGTCCTTGCGATACGTGCGCACCGTGGCGCCCGCCGCGCCATCAGCACCCTGCGGGGCATGCCCGGCGCCGACCGTGGCGGCCTGCTGGGCGGCGTGCTGCCGGACGGTGGAGGAACCGGTGTCGCCATCGACCTCGGCCGGGCCGCTCATGCGGACGCCGGACAAGGCCGGGCTCTTCTCGGCCTCCAGGCGGTTGCGGACCGCACCCGGGTCCTTGAACTCGGTACGCAAGACGGTGCGGAGATAATCCTCGTACATGGTGTCCACGAGCATGCGGAAGGCGCGGAAGGCCTCCGTCTTGTACTCGACGAGCGGATCGCGCTGGCCAAAGCCGCGCAGACCGATGCCCTGCTTGAGGTAGTCCATCTCCTGCAGGTAGCCCATCCAGCGCGTGTCGATAACACGCAGCATGACCTGACGGTCGAGTTCGCCCATGAGGTCGGAACCCAGGCGCTCTGCCTTGGCATCGTATATGCGCTTCACGAAGTCGAGGACCTGCTCGCACAGGGCGTTGTAAGGCGCATCCTCGAACGCGGGGGCGTCAGGGCGGCCGGTGAGCTCGACGACCCACTTGTGCAGGCCCTCGAGATCGCGCTCGCCATCATGGGAGTCGACGGGGCAGAACTCGGTCACGCAGCGGTCGATGGTGTCCCCGATAACCTCATCGATATGGTCGGAGAGGTCCTTGCCGTCCAGGATCTTGTTGCGTTCGGCGTAAATGACCTGGCGCTGCTTGTTCATGACGTCGTCATACTCGAGGACGTTCTTACGCATGGAGAAGTTGATGTTCTCGACCTTGCGCTGCGCGCCCTCGACGGCCTTGGAGATCATCTTGTGCTGGATGGGCATGTCGTCGCCCATCTCGGTGGCGACCATGAGGTTGGAGATCTTGTCCATGCGCTCGCCGCCGAACATGCGCATGAGGTCATCCTCGAGCGAGAGGTAGAACTGGGTCTCACCCGCATCGCCCTGACGGCCGGCACGGCCGCGAAGCTGGTTGTCGATACGGCGGGATTCATGGCGCTCGGTGCCGATGACGGTCAGACCGCCGGCGGCGACGACGCGATCGTGCTCGTCGCGGCACATGGCGGCCATCTTATCGCCGATCTGCTCGCGCTTGAGGGCGATATCGGCGAGCTGGTCGGCGGTGATGTCGATGCCGAGTTCCTGCAAGCCGGCGAGCATGAGCGGGAAACCCGCGCGCGCCGCGGGCTCCCCCACGCGCTCGGCCCCGCGCTCGATACCGTCCACGAGCTCCCAGTTCGCCTCACGCAGGATGCGCTCGACAACCGCGGCGTCCACACCGAAGTCCAGGCCCATGAGCTCCTCGACGGTCATCTCCTCGGCATTGCCGCCGAGGAGGATGTCCGTGCCGCGACCGGCCATGTTCGTGGCGATGGTCACGGCGCCCAAACGGCCGGCCTGGGCGACGATCTGAGCCTCGCGCTCATGGAACTTGGCGTTCAGGACCTCGTGCTTGATGCCGCGCTTGTTGAGCAGGCGGGACAGGCGCTCGGAGCTCTCGATGGAAACGGTGCCCACCAAGACGGGCTGACCGGCGACGTGGCGCTGCTCGATCTCGTCGGCGACCGCGTTGAACTTGGCGTCGATGGTGCGGTACACCAGGTCGTCGTGATCGACGCGGGCGACGGGCCGGTTGGTGGGAATGACCTGGACGGGCAGGTTGTAAATCTCGCGGAACTCGGCGTCCTCGGTGATGGCCGTACCGGTCATGCCGGAGAGCTTGTCGTAGAGGCGGAAGTAGTTCTGCAGGGTGATGGTGGCCAGCGTCTGGTTCTCCTCGCGGACCAGCACGCCCTCTTTGGCCTCGATGGCCTGGTGCAGGCCCTCGGAGTAGCGACGTCCCTCCATGATACGGCCGGTGAACTCATCGACGATCTTGACCTCGCCGTTGGTCACCACGTACTGCTTGTCGCGGTGGAACATGTACTGGGCCTTGAGCGCCTGCTGCAGGTGGTTGACAAGGGCGCCGGACAGATCGCCGTAGATGTCCTCGATGCCGAGACGCTGCTCGATCTTCTTCAGGCCCTGCTCGGTGGCGGCGATGGTGTGCTTGGCCTCGTCCATGACGAAGTCGCCGGTAGCCTCGACCGCCTCGCCGGAGAGCATGTCGAAATTGGCCTCCTCGCCCTGGGTGAGGCCGCGGACGGCACGGGCGAAGTCCTTGTACGTGCTGGCGCTCTTGGTGCCCGCGCCGGAGATGATGAGGGGCGTGCGGGCCTCGTCGATCAAGATGGAGTCGACCTCGTCGACGATGGCGAAGGCATGGCCGCGCTGGACGCGCTGACCGGCGCGCAGGACCATGTTGTCGCGCAGATAGTCGAAGCCGAACTCGGAATTGGTGCCGTACGTGACGTCGGCGGCGTAGGCGCGGCGCTTCTGGTCGAGAGGCATGCCGTTTTGCAGGAGGCCGACCTCGAGTTTGAGGAAGTGGTAGATGTGGCCCATCCACTCGGAGTCGCGCTTGGCGAGGTAATCGTTGACGGTGACGATATGGACGCCCTTGCCGGCGAGCGCGTTGAGGTAGCCGGCGAGGGTGGAGACGAGGGTCTTGCCCTCGCCCGTCTTCATCTCCGAGATCATGCCGTCGTGCAGGGCCATTCCGCCGATGAGCTGCACATCGAAATGGCGCAGGCCGAGCGTGCGGCGAGAGGCCTCGCGCACGACGGCGAAAGCGTCGGGCAGCAGCTCGTCGAGAGTCTCCCCCGCCGCGAGGCGCTCACGCAGGACCCTCGTCTGGTCCTGGAGCTCCTCGGAATCCATCGCTTGATAGACGGACTCGAGGCCGTTGATGACGTCGACGGTCTTCCAATAGCGTTTCAAGTCCCTATCGGCACCGAAGGAGAGCAGCTTAGAAACGAATCCCATATGGCTTCCTCTTCGTTTTCCCGGCCCCTATGGGAAAGGGCGCCCTTCGAGACGCCCCTCCACATGAGGGCAATACACTCAGATTCCCTCAACTCTATCCATTTACGGCTGCACGCCGGGCTGCGTTTTTTCGGAACACCGATAAACCATCGACGGCTCTACGCGAATGTCGTGCGGCCGAACGCATCCCTCCATGCATCGGTGAACACATCGACGGCCGGCTCGGTTGCGGGATGCGCATACAAGTCCCTCACCACCGACGCGGGTGCCGTCACGGCTTGGATGCCCGCAGATATGAGCTGATGCACCTGATAGGCGTTCTTGAAGCTCGCCGCAATGACCTTTGAATCCAGCCCCGCCTTGTCGAGCATCCCCAAAAGCTCGACGACCTGAGCGACGCCATCGCCATATGCGCACATGCGGTTCACATAGGGAGCAAGGTAGTCGGCGCCGTTCATGGCGGCCAGGAAGGCCTGGTCAGCCGAGTAGATCGCCGTGGCCAGGACGTTCATTCCCTCGCGTTTCGCGCGCTTGATGGCGGCGAGACCGACCTCGGTGACGGGAATCTTCACGTACATGTTCTCCGGACGCACATCTTGGATGCGGCGCGCGTCCTCCAAACACGCATCGACGCTGGAAAGGTCGACGGCCTGCATGAAGAGCTTCTGCTCGGGTGCGAGCACCGCGCACATTTCTGCGGCAACCTGCTCGGGCGTTTTCCCGGAAGAGGTTATGATCGTCGGATTCGTCGTCACGCCCTCGATCGTCAGCACCTCGTCCAGGCGCGCGACCTCGCGCGCATCTGCCGTGTCAAGAAACAGTTCCATGTTCATCTGCCTTTCTATCTGTGTGCCCATCCCTTGTGGACGGACGCTGTGCCGCATTACTTCAAAGTCCGTGCAGAGTCGTATCGATGCCCGATTTTCGGAGGCTCTCAACTACCCAACCCACGTCTTCATCCATGAGCCGTCGTGCACCGGACAGATGGTACGTCAGACCCAGATTCTGATACTTCGCCTCACCTAACTGATGAAACGGCAGTACGTCCGCACGCCTCAAACCAAGTTCGGCCATGCGGTCGATGTTGCCCAAAACCGATTCGCGGGTATCCGTATACCCCGGGATAATGGGCATTCGGGCGACGACATTGGAGCCGCGCTCAAGAAGGAAGCGCACGTTCGAGTCGCGCAGTTTGGGAGAAACGCCGCACACCTCGCGACTCGACAGCTCATCTGAGATTTTGAAATCCACAAGCCACACATCGACCACTTCGGAAAGCGCGTCAAGGTCGCGAACCTCCATCGAAAGTGTCGTCTCCACCGCGGTATGCAGGCCCAGTCGCTTCGCCTCCTCAAAGAAGGCCAAAGAGAACTCCTGGTAGCGCGGCGAGAGGGCCTCCCCACCGGATAAGGTCACTCCGCCACCGCTCTCCTCGAAAAAAACCCGGTCCCGGGCGCAGACCCGAGCCAGCTCGGGAGCCGTGTAGACGGTGCCCACGATTTCCTTCGCACCGGTCGGGCACCCCGATGCCTGACGCGGGCATGCCTGGCCGGGCTTGCAGGAGCAATGTATGCACAACGCCGGGTGCAGCATCTCTTCTGGCTCGTATGAGATGTCTTCGGGGTTGCAACACCACGGGCAGTGAAAAGGACAACCCTTTAAGAAGGCGACCGTCCTGATCCCCCCTCCGTCATGCAGCGAATATCGCTGGATGTTGGCGACGGGCGCACACGGAACCCGCGATTCTCGATCGTTCATGGCCGTCCCTACAGACCGTGCTCGGTACGATTTATGATGTCGTCCTGCAGCATCTTGGACAGCTCGATGAACATGGCCGAATATCCTGCCACACGGACGACCAGGTCGCGATGGCGTTCCGGATGCTCCTGAGCGTCGATGAGCGTCGCCCGATCGACCACGTTGAATTGAATGTGCTGTATCCCCAGTCTGGCATAGGAGCGCAGATAGGCCACGAGCTTCGTCAGGCCGTCCTCTCCCGCCAGGGAACTTGGGGAGAACTTCACGTTCAATAGGCTGCCGTTGGTGTCCAAAACGTTGTCGAGCTTGCCCACCGACAAAAGGCTGGCCGTCGGACCGTGGGTGTCTCGGCCCACCATCGGCGACAATCCGCCATCTGCGAGCTGCTCGCCCGATCGACGGCCGTCCGCGGTCGCCCCCACGGACGCCCCCAGCGGGATATGGGCGCTCACGGTATAACTGCCCGGCTGGAAGCGGCCGCCGCGGACATTGTCGTAGCGTTCGACGGATCTGGCATAGTATCGCAACATGCGCGCGCCCAACTCGTCGACCTCGTCCGCGTCGTTTCCATATTTCGGATAGCCGTTGATAAAGCGCTGGCGCCAGGCCTCGTCCCCGATCCCCAGCCAATCGCGCTCGAGCATGGCGGTCAACTCCCGCCAGCTCAAATCAGCCTCCTCGAAGACCGCGTGTTTGATGACCATGAGAGAATCGGCAAGGTTCGCCGTCCCCACGCCCTGCACCCCAGACGGATTGTACCGAGCGCCGCCGGAGGTGATATCGAGTCCGACCTCGAGCGCGTCGCGGACGAGGCTGGAGAGAAACGGCGTGGGGCTCGTCTCGCGATGTGCGAGGTCGCAGGTGTTGCACCCGTTCACCATCTGCTCCACGTAGCGATCGACCGTGTCCTCGGTTGCCCGCAGGAGCCCCTCGAAGTTCTCAAACCCCTCCGGATGCTCCCCCATAGCGATCTCCAGGCATTTGAGCATGTTGAACATGCAAATGTCATGCAGGCCATACATGCGGCCGGGGATGGAAAGCTCGACGCATCCGACCACGGCGTAATCTCGGGCGTCGGCAAGCGATACGCCGCGTCGCCTGAACCCCTCGATGATCACCTCGTCGCTGAAGCACTGGGGCATGCCATCGCCCAATCGGATAACTTCCGCTGCCTTTCTCAAAAGGGACTCAGGCGAGTGCTCGTGGATGCGCAGACTCAAGTTCGGCTGGGGAAGACGCGTGTCGTGCTGCATATCGAGAAGCAAGTACGAAAGCTCGTTCGTCGCGTCTTTCCCCTCTGAATCAATGCCGCCCAAAACCATGTTGTAGCCGCTCGGGAACCCGGCGAAGAACTTCGCGCTCTCGGACGATCGCACGAACACGATGGTGTTGAATTTGAGATAAAAACACTGGAGCAGCTCGCGTATGAACCCGGAATCCTCTCCAGAGTCCACGCTCTCGCGATAATACGGCAAAAGATACTGGTCGACTCGTCCCAAGCTGATGGAACTCGCATTCGACTCATGCTGCAGGACCACGGAAACGATCCAGACGAGTTGCAGGGCATCATAGAAATCCCGGGCGGGCTCGGTCGCGATGCGGGCAAGGACATCCGCCATCCGCATCAGCTCGCCCGCTCGCTCCTCGGATACGGAATCGGGAGCAGAACAATTGGGATCCTGGGGTGATGCGCCCATCGCGAGCGCTCTCACGATGCGCTCGTATCTGCGCACATATTCCACCACGGCATCCGCGCAGATCGCCGCCGCCCGATAGAAATCGTTATCCGGGCATTCGGAGAGGAGCACATGACATCGACGCGCATGTTCGCCCAAACCCACTCGCAGCACATATTCGATATCGGCAATGATATGACCCTGGCCCTTATCGGTCTGGGCCACCGCGAACACACGGTCATGTTCGGCCTCGAGGACCTCTCGCGCGCAATGGTCGCCGTACCAATCATTCAGCGAACGACCCGCCCAGAATGGGTACAGCTCGTCCCGAAACACGCGCTTGTCGTCCTCGCCCATCTCAAAGGGGTCCTGTGGACGGGTTTGGAACTTGTCGAGTTCCTCGAGGATCCAGTAGGGGCTCATCTCTGGAGACACCACGCCGGCGCGAGGGAAAGACGTCCGATTTCCCACGAGCAAGTCAAGGTCGTCGATCACGATCTCATGATTGAGCAGAACGTGTTTAAACGCCTCCGCCCTCCTCACAACCACAGGCTGACCTTCGGTTTGCGCATAGCTCTCAGTGTAAAGCAGAGCGCGCTCAAGGGAGATCTGGCGCTTCTCGGCAAAAATACTCTCTTTGATGCACTGGGTACGCGGTGTAAGCATTGATCCTCCTATGCCGATTGTATCCTTAGTTTCTATTGTTCTCTATTATTTGTCAATTTCTATTTATTGTTTTGGATTGATTTTTGAGAAATCACTATTTATTGGTCTGTCATCTCCCGCCTTCGAACGGTAAGAGGACGGACGACGGATCGACGAAGCGTATACTTATCTCGGCAAAATCACTCAAGGAGCATCATGGCGTTGTTTTTACAGGAACGGCAGAACAAGATTCTCGAGCTCGTAAACCGCGAGGGACGGGTCGCCGTCGCCGATCTGGCGCAGCAGTTCCAGGTTACTGAGGACTGCATCCGAAAGGACCTCAAACAGCTGAGCACGCAGGGCATGCTCGAGCGCATCTACGGCGGCGCCCTCAGCCTGCAGAACCTCCCCGAGCGCAACATCGCGAAACGCAAAACCTCGACCGAGGAGAAGCGGGCAATCGCGGAAAAGGCGTACGAGACCATTGCCGACGGCGACGTCGTATACCTGGATGTCTCGACCACGGTCTTGGCCCTTGCAGACCTCATCGCGCGAGGCGCAAAACGCTGCACCGTGGTATCGAACTCCCTCGACACGCTTCATATTCTCGCAGCGAACCCCTTGGTCACCTCCGTGGGCACGGGCGGGCGTGTCCACGCGCTCCAAAATGCCTTCATAGGTTCGACCACGCTTCAAATGCTCGGCGCCTACACCTTCGATCGCGCCTTTCTCGGGGCCCTGAGCGTCAATGTCGATGATGGTGGTGTCACGACCTTCGAATCGGACGACGGAATCATCAAGCATCTCGCCATCCAGCACAGCAAACAGTCCTATCTCTTAGTCGAGAGTAAGAAATTCCGACGCAACGGCACCTTTCGCTTCGCCGATATCGCCGAATTCGATTGCGTGATATCTGAAAGTCCCGACGAGAAGATCGTGCGCCAGATGGCCGATTTGGGCGTCGACTGCCTGTAATGATCAGCTCGAAGACAATCCTCAATGGGACGACGGCCGCATCTATGCAGGTGCGACCGTCGTCCAAAGCATTGTGATGCGAAAGCACCGTTCGATCAGCCCAGCTGATCCTTAATCTTGCCCACAATGGAATCTGCGGCCCTGATAATAGTGCCCGCGTCCATTTTAACCTTGGGAATCTCCGCGAAGCGATCGGCATTCTTAATCGGCATGTTCGTCGTCAGGATCACCGCCGTCGCGTCTTTGAGATCATCCACGGTGATTTCGTCTTCGACGCCGATCGATCCCTGAGTTTCTACCTTGCACTCTATACCGGCCTTCTCGCAAGCCCGCTTAATTGCATCCGCCGCCATATAAGTATGGGCCACGCCAGACGGGCATGCAGTGACACCGAGGATCTTCATTTCCTGTTCCTTTCGATTTATGGGTGATATACCGCCCCGTGGTTCGCCTAGCCGAACGATCCAACCCCTTAGAGCTCGATCTGAATGTCGATATCCTCATCGACGGTCTCATCAGGCTTCGCATCCCCGCACTTGGGCTTAAAGAGATACACAAGACCGAGGTACACAGCCATGCCCACGCCAAATGACGCAAGATAACTGACGATCGAGGTGACCGGCAACACGACCATGCCGCCCCAGCCCGCATTGCACCAGACGCCCAGGGCCCCCGCGACTCCTCCCGCGATGGCGCTGGAAACCACGTTGATTGGGATAAGGTGCGCAGGATCAGATGCGGTGTAGGAAATCGCACCCTCGGTGATGCCGCACACCCCCATGATCACGGAGCCGATGCCTGCGTCACGCTCGTCTTGCGTGAAACGATCCTTGAAAAGCATGCTCGCGATGCCAATGCCAATGGGCGGCAGGCAGATCGCCAAGGCGATGGGGCCGAAGAACGTACAATTATTTCCCGCAAGAACCTCAGTACCGACAACGGCGACACCCGTCGAATATGCAACCTTATTGACCGGTCCTCCAAGGTCAAAGGCGATCATGGCCCCGCAAATCGCACCGACGACGGCCGCACCCGCGCCATTCATTCCCGTGAGCCATTCCGTAACCGTTTCCAAAAGCCAAGCGCAAGGAGCGCCGACCACGCAGATGATGATCGTACCCACGATGAGGGAAGTGGCGATCGGGATGATCATGATAGACATGAGGGACTGCATGGATTTGGGCAGTTTGACCTTCTTGAGCTCACGCGCGATGAGTCCGCAGAGAACGCCGGCGACGATGCCGCCGATAAATCCCGAGCCGACGTTGACGGCGAGCTGCCCGCAAATCAGGCCGGGAGCGATGCCGGGACGGTCTGCAAACGAGGCGGCGATGTAGGCGGAAAGGACCGGGACCATCAAGCCCAGACCGACTCCTCCAATCTGGCTGAAGACATCGATCACGATGTTCGACGCCTGTACCGATCCCTCAGTTGTAACCGTACCCATAGACAGCATGGTCGCAACGGCATACAGGATGCCGCCCGTAACGACAACGGGGATCATATACGACACACCATTCATGAGGTGCTGCTGCAGCCTCCCCCAAGTTGCTGATTTACCCATCGCGGTCCCTTCTCTTCAATAACGACCAACTTTGTCACGTTTTTTATTGTTTTATCGTGACTTGAAGGGAGTATATAAACTATCTTTTACAGAAATCAATTGTTTTCTCGCAATTTTCGGTAGACGTATATTATTTGCTATTGTTTTGTATTGAGTTAAGATATCCGCGTTGTATCTGCTCTAAGGAGGAGCCATGGGCGAATTTATGCAAGCCTCAAACGTCTACATGCATCTAGATTTCCAGACGAAGGAGGAGGCGCTGCGCCATCTCTCCGATAACGCGATCTCGATACCCCTTGCAGATGATTCAGAAGCGGTCCTGGCGGCATTCCACGCTCGTGAAGAAGAGGGTGCGACCGGCATGGTCGAGGGCTTTGCCATTCCCCATGCGAAATCGGATTGCATACATACGGCGGGCGTCTGCATACAGAAATTCGAAAACCCCATTGCGGATTGGGGTAGTTTGGACGGATCTCCCGTTAAAGTCGCCATCGCTCTGCTGATACCCGACAGCCAGGCAAGCACGACCCATATCAAATTGCTGTCGAAGATCGCCGTCATGTTGATGGATGAGGGATTTCGCGATTTCATCCGCTCGTGTGAGGATGCCGAACGGATCGCCTCGGAGATCAATGCGAGACTCGCTGCGTAATCGCGGCCCACGTGCATGGTGCAATCCCCATACATGAAAAAGCCCCGTATCCCTGAGGGGATACGGGGCTTCATCAGTTAGATCGAACGCCTACTCGGCAACGACCTCGACCTCGGCCTCAGCGGCAGCCTCCTCGACGGGAGCCTCCTCGGCCTTCTTGGCGGCCTCAGCGGCAGCCTTCTTCTCATACTCGGCGGCACGCTTGGCCTTCTCGGCGGCCTTGGCCTCGCGCTCGGCGGCCTTCTTGGCAGCGGCCTCCTCGGCAGCGGCCTGCTTGGCGGCCTTCTTGGCGGCCTCGCGCTCGAGGGCGGCCTGGGCGGCGCCACCGAACTTGTCGGCGAAGCGCTGGACGCGTCCACCGGTGTCGACGAACTTCTGCTGGCCGGTGTAGAACGGGTGGCACTCGTTGCAGAGCTCGACCTGGATCTCGGACTTGGTGGAATGGGTCTTGAAGGTGTTGCCGCAGCTGCAGCGCACCGTGCACTCCACATACTCGGGATGGATGCCAGACTTCATGGCAGGGCTCCTCTTCTGGTCGCGTCCTGGTTACCGACCAGGACAAAGGGGTGACTTGGTTTCCGACCAAGTCAAAATAGCTAGACAATGCTATCACACCGACAAGAAAAGGGGACGGGTGCACAAAAGCACCACGTCCCCTCTATCGCTCGCTCAGGGCGAGTATCGCACTAGCGGCGGCGCGAGACGCCGGCGGCCATCAGGCCCATTCCGCCCAGAAGGGAGGCGCCGATCATCAGCATCGAAGCGTCACCCGTGGCAACCAGCTTGCCGCCGGGCTTCTTCCCGGACTGAGACTGAGATGTACCGGGCTTCTGCTCCGGACCGGGCTCCGGCTTGGATTCCGGCTCCGGCTGGGTCGCGGGGGGCTCCGGATTTGGATTGGGCTCGGGCGCAGGAGGGACGACCGGGTCATCGGCCAGACGCTTGAAGCGCGCCTCGAGCGAAACGTTGTAATCCGCGGAAACCTCATAGGCGAGGTCCGTCGAGACAGGCTCAAGCGAATAAGGGGCGAACCATCCGACGAACTCGAGATCATCAGTGGGATTGGCGGTCATGGTGACCTTGGTGCCAGGCTTGACCTCGGCGCGGTAGACAGACTTGGCGTCATCGAGGTCCTCGGCGGAGCCGCTGAACGCGGCAACCGCCTTGCCGGTTGACAGATCGAGGGCGCCGTCCTCGTTCGCGAGGTAGCTCTTACCCTCGACGTACACGGTGTTGGTGGCAACCGGCTTCTTGGCGATGTCGAACTCCGAGACGGCGATGTATTTGTTGCCGCCGTGGAGGTTGGCATCGGTCACCTCGAGGCGCACGCCGTAGACGCTCTGCGTGTCAAAGGTGAACGTCTTCTTCTTGCCGTCATTTGCGAAGGCCTGATCGGTCGCAACCGTCTCGTACGCACCGTCCTTGGTCGCCTTGACCTTGAGCGTCGCCTTGGTGATACGTCCACTGTCGACGTCGGAACGCGGGGTGAACGAGAACTGGTTGATCTCGTAGGCCTTGCCAAAGTCGACCTCGGCCCAAATCATCTTCGTCTTGGTCAGGCTGCCGTTGACATTCTCGTCGGTAAAGGTGCCCTCGTTCCAATTGGAGTGCCAGATGGTCGAGGCGTCCCCATCGAAGGCGTGCTTGAGTTGACCGCCGTTGCCCTCACCCTCACGGGTCTCGGAGTTGGTGCGACCGGTCCAGTCCTTCTTGTTGAACTGGTCGACCGGCTTCTCCACGGAGGCGGGGGCGACGAGCACGTTATCGATCTTCGCGGCAATGCCTTGGGTCTTGGAGCCGATGCGTTGCAGCGGAAGAGTCAGCGTCGCGTTCTCGATGCCGTCCTTGGTGACGCGGCCAGCGTACTCGTTGTAAAAACTGCCGGTAGCCATGCCGACCATCTCGCCATCGATCTTGAGGGCCGTCTTCTGCGGGCTCGTCACGATCTCGACGTTGACTTTCTTACCCACCGGGAGCTTGTAGTCGAAATAATAAGTGTAGAGCTCACGGGTGAAACCGAGCTTGCCGTTGTCCATCACGCGGATATCGAGTGTGCCGTAGGGGGCGTCGGCCTCGAAGAGGATGTCGTCGGGGCGGGCCGGACGGGTCAGCTCGATGTCGAAAGACAGGCTGGTGCCGGCCGCGATCTTGTCGAGTGGGCCCTCCACATAGGAGGTTCCGCCAGCAAGCTGGAGCTTGCCGTTCTCGACCGTGGCGCCTGCGCCGGCGGTGAGGTTGCGGCCGTTCTTGCTCGCGTCGGCGAGATTACCCTCGAACTCGTACTCGGCGTAGGTATCTCCGGTCTTGGAGGCTTTGCTGTAGGGGTTCACGCGCGGGGCATCACCGGTCTTTTCCACGACACGGCAGAGGTTCTCGAAGCCGGCGTCTCCCGCACCCTTCTCCTGGCCGGTGGGAGCCCAGTTGTTCTCAGCGTAAACCGGAAGCGCATCGAAGAAGCGGGCATACTCATCGGCCTCCGACAGGCCCGAGGCGTTGGTGTCGATGTTGTCATTCCAGATGGCATATGCGGAGCCCAAGATCCTGGGATCGCTCGAGGGCAGCACGGTTCCGCCGAAATTGTTGGGATCGAAGCCCTTGTACAGCCCCTTGGTATCCAGGTAGTCCCCGTACTGACCCCGATTGCCCTTGCCCTTGCCATTGGGCACCATGTAACCGTAGCTGTCCAGGATATTGATGAGCGAGAAGCCCTTATCGAACATGCGCTTGGGGTTGGCCCAACCACGGGACCAGATGTCCATCTGCACGCCCTCGCCACTCGCGGGCTCGGTTCCGCCACCGGCGAGCCAACCGCTGTCGAAGCTGCCCCAGATACGCGGCGTGTGACCGCCGTCCATCAGGTGCGGGACGAGATCGTTGTAGAACTCGCAATACGAGGGACGGCCGTTGGGGATGATGAACTCGTCGGCGCCGACATGCACCACCGTATCCGTATCGAATACGGGGTTGGCGCCCGTGGTGTAGTCATCGAAGATGTCGCGGATGAGCTCGCGCGTCTCGGGCTTGCGGACATCGAGGTGATCGATGGCGGAGCGGTTCTTACCCTTGGGAGAGGTGGTCACCGTCTCGCCCGATACGCCAAGCTCCGGCCACACGCGCGTGAAGGCGACCGCATGGGCGGGCATGTCGATCTCGGGCACGATGTTCATGCCCAACCCGCGCTGCGTCTTGATGAAGGCGCGCATGTCATCTTTGGTGATGTGGTAATCCCTGGACGCAGGCGTAACGCCGTCCTTGTTGGCGACATCGGACTCAAGGCGGAACGCACTGTAGGCACCCCACTGGTCCCGCTCGTCCAGACCGTAGTTCTCCAGGAAAATCAAGTTATCGGAAAGATGGAGCTGCAGGTCGTTCATCTTGTAGTAGCGCATCGTGCGGGATGCCTTGCCCACCATCTCAAGCGAGATGGGCTTGCGCGCGATATCCCACATGAAGCCGCGCACCGGGAAGCGCGGGTAGTCGCGCATCTGACCCACGGGGAATCCGTCGGTCTCGGTCTTGGTCATCTGAAGGATGGTCTGCATCGCATACATGTTGCCCGTCACCGCGGGGGCGGTGACATCGATGCGATCGGGGCCGATTGTCATTGCGTAACCCTCGTCGCCGAGCAGCTTGTCGCCAGCGGGCTCACCGAGGGTGAAGTTGAAGGCGCCGTCCTGAGCGCTGCCCTGCGCGGCGGAAAGCTCGACGCCCGTGAAGTCCTTGTAGTCGGCGACGAACTCGTCGACGACGGGCTTGAGCGCGGCGTCGCTATAGGTGACGCGACCAAACTTGTCAAACGCCGTGCGGGCGGTCGAGTCGGAGGACCACTCTTGGATCTCGGGCACGACCGCCGGCTTGGCATTCCCCTTCCCGTCCTGGCCTTTCACGCCCTTGACCTCATAGGGGATGTCGTCGGTGACGGCCTCCTCGTCGGTGCCGTCCTTGCGGACCTTCCATGAGACCTGGACGACCTTGTCCGTCAGCGGATGATGGATGTCGCCCTTCTCACCGATGACCTGCTCGAAGTCGGCACCGTTGAGCTCAACGGAAAATCCTGCGGGGACTTCGGGCGCAGCAAGCGTCTCGACATCCTTCTCGACCGTCTGCTTGCCGAGCTTGTTGAGCTTTTTGACAACACCGTCGAGGGACTCCTTCACGGTCTGCGCGTTGGTGTAGGCCTCCAGCTCGATGACGGAAACGCCGTTCCACTGAGTGTCGCCCTTGACCACGTCAAAATTGGTGAGGCGCAGCTTCTGGGCGACTATCGGCTGGTCGAGCGTCACGCGCACGCGGGGCTCGAAGCCGGAGCCGTTCGCCGTGTTCCCGACCGTCTTGGCGGTCTTCCATTCCGTGGAGCCCGGCGCCTGATACTGGATATCGAAACCCTTCACATTGCTGGGTTTGACATCGACGGTGCGGTTCTCGAACTCGATGTCGAGGAACTGGATTTTGGACGGCTCTTTGAGTTCGGCCTGAAGCCAGGTGTTGGTATCTTTGGCCGGGGCGCTCTCCCCACTCGACCAGCGGGACCCCCGATCACCGTCGGCAGCCTTGCCGGCACCAAGGTCGCCCTCCTGACCGCTGGCGGACATCTGGGCGCCCTTCACGTGGTTGACGTCGGGGGCGTCGACGGCATCTGCCTGGACGTTCGTGTAGGCCTCGAACTCGGCGACGGACACGCCGTTCCATTCGGTCGAACCCTGAAGGACATCGAAGTTAGTCAATCGGACTGCAGTCGCATCGATCGGCTTGTCGAGCTCGATCTTCACCACAGCCTCGTAGCCGCCGCCCTTAACGGTCTCGGTGCGTGAGAATGCCTTGGCAGTCTGCCATGCACCGCCGTCGGTCTCCTTGTACTGCAGCTCGAAGCCCCTCACATTGCTCGGGGTCGGAGGCGCGGCATCGGCGCGGGTCTCGAAAACGACCTTGAAATACGACAGGCGCGTGGGCTTCGCGAACGTCGCCTGCAAATACGTTTTATCATCTTTTGCCGGCAGGGCATCACCCGAAGACCAACGGCTGTCATGGTGATCACCGGAATCATCCTTACCGTCGGCGGCCTTGTCTGCGGTGAACTTGCCGCCCTCGGGCTGGGCGGTCATGACGGTCCCTTCGCTGCGGACATGGTTGACATTCTCCGTCTGCACCACTTCACCCGCGGCGAACGCGCTGAACGGCAGCCATGCCGAGCATAGCAGCGCGGCGGCGCATGCAAAAGGCACCCACTTCCTTCGTGTGGGTGCCTTGATCACCTTTCTCATAGACCACGTCTCCTTCCCCCTCAGGGAGCTCGATCGACAGAATCTGTCGAATTATCGAACATCTGTAGCAAAAGAAGAGCCTTGGGCCGATTAATTCCTACTAGCGTAGTTAGATTGTCGGTAAAAGGACAGCCGACGTGTCCCTACCCCGCGATGCATTCGCGACGCTTGGCGCGCTCCTCGAGCGGAATGTACGCACCGGACTCGAGCACCGATCGATACGCCGGTCGAATGATGCGATGGGAACAGATGAGCTCCTCCATGCGGTGGGCCGCCCAGCCCGCGGTGCGGGCGACGGCGAACAGCGGGGTGAACATGGCCTTGGGAATACCGAGCATCTTGTAGATGAACCCGGTGTACAGGTCGATGTTCGCGCAGATGGGCTTGGCGGTGCCGCGAACATCGAGCATCACCTGGGGCGCGAGCCTCTCGATTCGCTCGATGAGCTCAAACTCCTCCCCCATGCCCTTGGCCTGCGCGAGGCCCCGGGCGTAGCGCTTGCACAGCACCGCGCGCGGATCGGAAAGCGTGTAGACCGCGTGGCCCATGCCGTAGATGAGGCCGCTGCCGTCGAATGCCTGCCGACGCAGGATCTTTTCGAGGTAGGCGGCCAACTCGTCCTCGTTCTCCCAATCTCCGACGTTGGCGCGAATATCCTCGTGCATGGCCATGACCTTGGCGTTGGCACCGCCGTGGCGCGGGCCCTTGAGCGATCCGATCGCCGCGGCGTATGCGGAATACGCGTCCGTGCCGGAGCTCGAGAGCACGCGGCAGGCGAAGGTGGAGTTGTTGCCGCCGCCGTGCTCGGCATGAAGCATGAGCATGACGTCGAGAAGCATGGCCTCCTCACGAGTGTAGCCATCCTCACCGCGCAGGATCTGCAGGATCGCCTCGGCCGTCGAAAAGCCCGCCTCGGGGATGGGGACCGACGCGCGCTTGCCACTCACCTGGGCGCTATGGAAGGTCTGCGCGAACGCGGCCAGGCGCGGCAAACGCGACAGCAGCGATATCGCGACGTCGACCTCATGCTCGGGCGTGATGTTGTCGGGGTCGGCATCGAACGCGTACAGCAACAGGACGGCGCGCTGGAGCGAGTTCATGATCGAGGGGCCCACCGTGGTGATCGGGAACTGACGCACGAATTCACTCGACAGATGGCGGTAGGCGCCGAGGCGGGCGTTGAAATCATCGAGCTCCTCGGCGGTCGGAAGCTCGCCGGTGATGAGCAGGTAGGCGACCTCCTCGTAACCAAAACGGCCTTCTGCCTGCGCGTTGGTGATGAGATCCTCGATGTCGTAACCACGAAGGATGAGATGGCCCTCGTCGGGAACGACGCTTCCATCCACGCGCTTGTAGCCATGGACATCGGAGATGCGCGTGAGGCCGGCAACGACGCCGGATCCGTCGGCGTTTCGCAGCCCGCGCTTGACGTCGCAGGCGCGGAAGATGTCCTCATCGTATTCCTCCGAGGGAATGTCATGGTACAGGCGCTCGGACGCCCCATCCACGCGGCGGCTCGCCTCGTAATCGAGGACGAGTCGGCTCAGGTGATCATCGAAGCGATAATAGATATTGTGCGCGTCGTAGGACATGGGGCTCCTCCTTTGACGAGCGCCCCGGCACACGGCCGGGGCGGCTGAACGAGTCTGATGCGACGGGCCGACGGATGGCGCAAAAGCCATCCCGGGGCATGGCGCTACAGACGGTACATGAATCGGAAGACATCCTCGCGTTGCATCTCGACCGTCACGCCGAGCTCCTCGCCGGCGGCGACGAGACCCTCCTGAAGCTGCGTGAAATCGAGTGCCGCATTGGAAAGGTCCGCGATGAGCGTCATGGTGAAGATGTCCTCGATGATGCTCTGCGTGATATCGCGGATATCCACGTTCGACTCGGAGAGGACGCGCGTCACACCGGCGACGATCCCGGGACGGTTCTTGCCGAGGACGGTGATGACCACGCGGTTGGAAGGTGTCTCTGTCATGAAGGGTCCTTTCGAACGATATGAGGCGGCGCGATCGACCTTGCGGCGCGGCGTACTCCATTACGATGCAGTGCCCCTAGTCTATCTGATTTCACCTCCGACCACGTACATTCCATGGCCGAACGGACGAAAGGCTCGAGCCCGTCACAGAGATTCGAGGATGCGGCGCATCTCGGACTGCACCGCATGCTCGACATTGCTGCCGATCACACGGTCGGCAACGGCGCGCAAGGCGGGTCTTCCATTCGACATGGCGCAGCCCGTTCCCACGAAGCGAATGATCTCATAGTCATTCATCGCATCGCCGAACGCCATGACCTCGGACGCGTCGATGCCGTGGTATTCCATGACTTGGGCAACACCCGACGCCTTAGATATCCCCGGTTGCATGACGTCGATGTAGGAACTGCCCGAAGGGGCGAATGTGAAAAGCCCGCCGAGCTCACGCTGGAGCACATAGGCGTTGTCCATCACGTTGCCGTCGTCGCAAAAGATGCTCGCCTTGATGATGCTCACCTTCGGCGAGGGCAGCTCGTAGATACGCTCCACGTTGGGCAGGTCCTTATCGACTTCACGCACGAATTTGTCCTCATCGTCGAGAAGATAGGACTTGGTTCGATCGAACAGCGCCAGATGCATGTTGGGGAACATGGAGATCGTCTTGGCGAGACGGCGAATCGCGAGGTGCGAGTAGACCTCGCGATCGATCTGCACGCCATCGGCGAAGACCTGGGCACCGTTGGAGGCAACGAAATCCATTTGGTCCTTCACCGGCGAGAAGAAGTCGCACAGGCGATCGTAACGGCGTCCGGAGCTCGCGACGAAGCGCACACCGCGCCCTCTCAAAGCGGTGATGAGGTCGAATGTCTCTGGCGGAACCTGGCCGTTTTCGTCGAGAAGCGTGCCGTCCATGTCGGAGGCGATGAGCTTGATGGTCATGATGCGCAATCCTTATCTCACGTATACCGGGATTCGGCGAATATACAGATGAGGGTACCCACGCGGCCCGCTTCCATACGATATCTGAGGCGCATCCGGGCCATTGCGGCGGACACACGCACATCCGGATGAGATGAGCACAGATGATCAGGAGATCTCGAATTTGCACGCGAGGATGCGGCTTGAGGTGTCGACCAAACCCGGTCCCAAGTCTTCGAGAACGTTCACCTCGACCTCACGGCCCGTCTGGCCCTCGAGATACGCGCGGATGATATCGACTTTACCGTCGGCCACGATCATCACCGCGTCGTCACGGTCGGCCAGGTCGACGAACGTGTGCCCCATCGACAGATCATGGCGTTCGAGAAAATCCTTCCAAGGCCCCGTATGACTCATCCATCCGCCGACCTGCAAGACGTTCTGGGGATAGACCCAATCCTCAAATGAGAAGATGTCGAACGAAGGGTACAGCAGCGTCTGCGTCCGGGTGAAAACCACGAGCTCGTCGGGATGGTCCTCCACATAGTCCGCGACCGCGGCGACTGCAGGCGCGGACGACTGGGATCTCAACGGACGCACGACGACGGCCCAAAACACGCAACACACAACGACGGACGCGCATATGGCCGAGATGAGGAGGGCCGTGCCGCGACCCGCACAGGGCCCACGCCCCTCCGAGATCACGGCATGGGCGCCGATCGACGAGGCGGCCGGCGCGTGGGCGCACATCGACAACGACATCAGCGTGCAAAACACCAGGGGGATGACGACGTGCACGCGAACGCGGGCGCGCAGTATGAGCAGGGCGCAGGATGCAAGCAGCATGAGGATGACCCCGAGGGCGAGCAGGCGAACCCCGCCACCTCGCCCGATGTCCCCCGTCACGACCACGGCGAACAGCACCATGGACGCAGTCAGGCCGAGCAGGGCGTACGTCGTCCCCGCACTCAGCGCATCCCGCACGTTATCGAGGCTGATGTGCTCACGGGCCTCGCCATAACGGGAGAAGAAGTCGATCCCAAAAACGTCTTCGTCTATGAACATCCACTCGTGCAGCAGCGCGACATCCTCCTCGGACAGTTCGGGCGCTATGGCGCGGATCTCCCCTGCCGGCAGATCGGGATAGTCCAGTGATTTACGGCCGGCGGACAGATAGTCGGGGTACGTCTCCCAGCCCGGAGTCGACCTATATGCCGCCTGCCCGACCACGACGCACAGGACGACGCCCAGCACCGCGGCGAGCATCCGCAAGATCGAGGCGACGTTCCTGTTGGCCACAAGGACCCACAGGGCGAACGGGGAGAACAAGACGAAGGCGACCTGACCCGATTCGGGGCGCAGCGCATATCCCGACACGACGAGGGCGATCCCGACGACGTCGGAGGCGCGCACGCGAGACTCCCGAGTGAACGCGGCCCTTCCCACCAGCAACATCAGCCCCGCGGAGACGGCGAGGAAGGCGGCGATGGTGAACGTGAGATAGACGGTGGAGATAACGTCACACGCGAGAAAGACCACGATGCAGGAAAGGCACAGGGAATCGCTCATGCGCGAGCGCATGGCCTGGATGAGGGAGATCGACCAAGAGGCGCCGACGAACGCGAGCAGCATCAACGGATACCAGGGAAGCCGCGGTAGAAGGCGGTACAAAAGGGAGAGCGGGGCGCTGATCGGGGCGAGGGAGTACGGCATCAACCAGCTCGGTCCCGATGCCAGATAACGGCCGCTCGCATACAGCGCCTGCATCTGCTCGTCAGGGCTCATGGAGTATACCGGGGGCTGCAAGATGCAGATGAGCACGATGGGCGCGAATGCGAGGAGGATTCCGCACGAAACGACCCATCGCGATCTCCTGAACTCTCCGAACACGCCAAGCCTTCCCCGTGCAACGACCCCATCCGACATGACAATTACTCCCCGTCGTCCCCATCTGCCTCGGTCGTCTCCACGACGATATAGCGCGGGCGACCCTTGCATTCAAGGTAGATGCGCCCCACATACTCACCGACCACGCCGAGCGAGACCATGGTGAGGCCGCCCACGAACCAGATGGATACCATGAGGCTCGACCAACCGGCGACCACGCGGCCCGCGAGCGCTTGGACCAGGGTGTAGATCATCATGGCCAGGCTCACGACAAGTGAGACGAGACCGAGCATCGTGACCCAGCGAATGGGCTTGACGGAAAACGAGGTGATGCCCTCGAGCGCAAATGAGACCATCTTTTTGAGCGGGTACTTGGACTCGCCGGCAAAACGCTCCGCGCGCGCGTAATACACGACATCGGTGGTGAACCCGAGCGCCGGCACGATACCGCGGAGGAACAGGTTCACCTCCGTGTACTGGGCCAGCGCCTTCAAGGAACGTCGTCCCATGAGACGGTAGTCGGCGCAATTCGAAACCATCTCGACGCCGAGCCACGCCATCAGGTCGTAGAACATCCCGGCGGTGCCGCGTTTGAACGCGGTGTCCGTGTCGCGGTTCGAACGCACGCCGTACACGATCTCCGCGCCGGCGACATGCTTGGCGAGCATCTCATCGATGGCATCGACGTCATCTTGCAAATCGGCGTCGAGGGAGACGGAGCAGTCGCACCCTCGATCAAGGGCCTCCATGAGGCCGGCATACAGCGCGTTCTGATGCCCCTCGTTATGGGCGAAGCAGATGCCGGTGAACCACGGACGCGCCGGAGAGACCCCCATCGAACTCGGATCGTCGTGCAGGGTGCGGATCATCGACCATGTACGGTCGCGGCTGCCGTCGTTCACGAACAGGATCCGACTTTCCTCGGAAATCAACGCACGCTCCAACAGGGAGTCGAGCTTGTCGGAAAGACGACGACTCGTCTCGGGAAGCACCTCTTGCTCGTTATAGCACGGCACGACGACGTACAAACAGGGGGCGGCTGAGACTGCAGAGGCAGGGGCCTGACGGTCGCAACTCACGTCACGCACCTCACTTCCCATTCGATGTTGCTGAAACGGTCTCAGTGTACCACCGCCCCCGATCGCCCAGCGGCTACTCGGCGTACTCGAATGTGGTCACGTCGAACATGCCCTCGGGCCGGATGCGCAGGGCCGGGATGACGGGCAGGGGCAGGAAGATCATGCCCATGATGGGGTCGAGCGGGGGCTCGATGCCCATCGCGCGACCCGCCTCCATGAAGGCATCGTGCTCGCGGGCGACTTCCTCCGCCGTCTTATCGCTCATGAGGCCGCCAAGCGGCAGGTCGATCTTCGAGACGACCTCGCCGTCTCGCACGAGTACGAAGCCACCTTGCCCCACGGCCTCGACGGCCGCCAGCATGTCCGCCGGGTCGTCTCCCACCACGCAGACATTGTGCGAGTCATGGCCGATGGTGCTCGCGATCGCGCCTCCCGTGATGGTGAATCCGCGCACCCAGCCCTGGCCGATGTGCCTTCCCGCCAACCCCATGCCCGCAGGACCGTCGCCGTCCGCGCCGGCCAACTGCGCCGCGACGCCGCGTCCATGGCGCTCGACGAGCATGATGCGGCGCAAGCCCTCGTCGGACTCGGGGCGCACCGCGCCGGTGACGGCGTTGCCGGGAATGACATCGATGACGGCCTCGCCGGGACGAAACTCGTAGGAAAAGACGTCGATCGAGAGTTCGGGCAGGTGAACGGAGTCGCGCAGACGCTCTTCCAGCTCGATCAAGCCGGGACGCGAGGAGGCCGGAGCGGTGCGGCCCACAAAGGAGCCGTCCTGGGCGACAAGCTCGCCGGCGCTGTACACGCGATGCGGAGGTGCTGTGAACGCAAGGTCATCGAGCAACAGGATGTCGGCGCGCTTGCCCGGGGCGATGGCGCCGCGACGATCCAGCGCGCACAGGCTGCCGTGATCGAGACCGAAGACGTCCGCCGTGGAAAGCGTCGCCATGGAAATGGCGACCACCGGGTCGACGCCCTCCTCGACCGCCACGCGGCAGGCGTTGTCGATCATGCCGATGTTGAGCGCGTCCGACGGGGCGCGGTCGTCCGTGGCAAAGCAGCAGCGCCGCGCGAGCGCGGGGTTCTCGAGGATGACCGGGGCGAGGGCGGCGAGGTCGTGACTGCAGGTACCCTCACGCAACATGACGTACATGCCGCGCGAGAGCTCGTCGAGCGCCTCCTCGACCCCCGTGTTCTCATGGTCGGCGATGACGCCGGCCGCGACGTAGGCGTTGAGGTCGCGCCCCGCCGTCATGGGCGCGTGTCCATCCACCTGGCCTGAAACGGTTTGCGCACCGACCGCGATGCGGCGGCACGTCTCCTCATCGGCGCCGAACACTCCGGGAAGGTTCATCATCTCGCCCAGGCCGAAGATGACCCCGCGGCGCTCTTCCATGAAAGAGCGCATGTCCGCCGCGGTGATGACCGCACCCGCCTGCTCGTCGGGCAGGGCGGGGACGCAGGAGGGCATCATGAACTTGATGTCGAGCGGAGCGCGCGAGGCGTCCTCGACCATGAACGCGAGGCCGTCGAGGCCGCATACGTTGGCCACCTCATGGCTGTCGGCGATGGCGGTGGTGGTGCCGCGGGCGAGGGCCATGCGGGCATACTCGGCCGGGCGGATGTTCGAACTCTCGATATGTAGGTGACCATCGATGAAGCCGGGGGCGAGAAAACGGTTCTCGCAGTCGACGACGCGCGCCGCCTCCCACGCGGGGACGGAGGCGTCCTCGCAATCGCGGCCCTCGAACAGCACGCCCGCGATGCAGCCGAGCTTCACCGCGACTTGACCGCGCGCCACGCGCAGGCGATACACATCGACGATGCGCGCATTCGCAAGCACGAGATCCGCCGGCGCGCGACCCTCGGCCACATCGATCAGAGCCTGCATGAGTTCGACCAGATCGGGTTGCGTATCCATGGCACCCACCCTCCGTGTGCATTGACATTTCACCCATGGTACCCACGCGCACCCGTTCGCAACGCAAAGGGGACCCGGTTGGGCGATGGACGGCCGGATGAGCCGCCGCATTTCACCAAAAAGGTCGACCGGGAGAACCGGCCGACCTTTCGGATGCGCAATTTGTACCTGTCCCCTTTTGCTTCCCTTTTGCTTAGGCCAGGCGTGCGAACTTGCGCTTGCCCACCTGCAGGACCGTGCCGGGCTTGAGGGCCGCGGGGTCCACGTTGTAGGTCTTGGGCGCGACGGCCTCGCCGTCGAGCTTGACGCCGCCGCCGTCGATGTCGCGGCGGGCCTGGCCGGCGCTGGGCACCAGGCCGGCGGCCTGCAGCACGGCGGGCAGATACACGAGGCCCTCGTCGTTCACGGAGACCTCGATGGAGACCTCGGCGATGTCGGTGGGCAGGTCGTGGTTCTTGTGGACGCGGTCGAACTCGGCCTCGGCCGCCACGGCGGCCTCGGCGGAGTGATAGGTGCTCACCAGGTCGCGAGCGAGGGCGCGCTTGAGCTCGTAGGGGTTGGCGGAGCCGTCGGCCAGCGCGGCGTCGATGGCGTCGACCGCGTCCGGCGCGAGCGAGCTCGCCAGGCGGTAGTACTTGCCGATCATCTCATCGGGAATCGACATGGTCTTGCCGAACATGTCGGTCGGCTCATCGGTGAGACCGATGTAGTTGCCGTAGGACTTGGACATCTTGCGGGTGCCGTCGGTGCCCTCGAGCAGCGGCATCGTGAGCGCGATCTGGGGCTCCATGCCCATCTTCTCCATGAGCTCGCGGCCGGCGAGCAGGTTGAAGAGCTGATCGCTACCGCCCATCTCGACATCGGCCTCGATCTTGACCGAATCGTACGCCTGCATGATGGGGTACAGGAACTCGTGCAGCGCGATGGGCGTCTGGGACTGGTAGCGCTTGGTGAAGTCATCGCGCTCGAGGATGCGGGCCACGGTGAACTTGGAGGCGATGGAGAGAAGCTCCTTGAGGTCCATGGGGAACATCCAGTCGCCGTTGTGGACGATGGTCGTCTTCTCGGGGTCGAGGATCTTCATGGCCTGGGAGACGTAGGTCGCGGCGTTGGCCTCGACCTCCTCCTGGGTGAGCTGCGGACGCGTGGAGTTCTTACCGGACGGATCGCCGATGGTGGCGGTGCCGTTGCCGATGATGAGGGTCACGCGGTGACCGAGATCCTGGAACTGGCGCATCTTGCGCAGCGGGACGGCGTGGCCGAGGTGGAGGTCCGGGCTCGTGGGATCGACGCCCAACTTGATGTTGAGCGGCACGCCGCGCTCGAGCTTCTTCCTGAGGTCGGCCTCGGGCACGATCTTGGCGGCGCCGGAGGTGATGATGCGCATTTGCTCGTCTACGGGCAACATGAGATGCACCTTTCTTGGAGGGTCATAGCACCCTCGCCACGGAGGCACCCGGATGGCGCGAACGGGCGGTGCTGGGAAACGACAGATCGTCTTAGTGTAGCCGAACTGCTCGAGCGTCTGCAATCGGGCTAGGCGCGATACAGACGCGTTCTCCCCTTCTCGTCCACGCGCACGGCCAGGCGCGCCCCCGGGCTTTTTCGGTCGAGCTCGACGAGGAAGCGCCAGCCGGCTTGACTCGCGAGGCGGCGCGGGCAGGTGGGGCAGTCGTTCGAACATGGGCCCTCGGCGGTGAGCAGGCAGTGCTCCGTGACCATGAGGGGCGTCGAGCCTTCCGCCGCGATGTCGACGACGTCGCCGGCATGGCACTGGGCGGCGCGGCGGTCCTGCGCGGGCTCGACGGTCGATCCGCCCGCCGCCCCGGCGCAATGCGCGCGGACCGACGCGAGGTCCCAGCGCGTGAGCTCCTCGGGGAGCCATACGCGACGCGCCCCGAGGCGGAGCAGGACACGGGCCGTCTCCGCGTTCCACACCTGCAGCGGGGGCGCCGCCTCCCAGGGCGCACCGGCCGCCCGGACCGCCGGGATCTGGCCGATGTTGCGGACCATGACGGCAGGGGCCCCGCCGCGGCAGACGCGATCGCAGGCGGCCCGCACATCCTCGAGGTCCTCGCGACGGCACACCTCCCCGAGCTCGAGGACGGCGTGGAGCGACTCGTCCGCATCGCCCTCCGCCGGCCCGTTCGCCACCATACCCGTCGTCCGGGCGACGAGCCCGTCGCGGTGCCGCGCGGCCTCGAGGGCGACCGGGGCCCGCGAGGCCGCCGAACGGCGCCGGGCGTGGGCGAAGCGCGTCGGCTCGACAGGCCCGCGTTCGCCGTCCGAGGCGTTGGCGGCGTCTCCATCGCGTCCGGGGCCGGCGCCCCGGACATCAAGGCCCGCATCGATCGACGGGGCCGGCGGCATGGCGGCGACCAGGCGGGCCTCCTCTTCGCGCATCTCCCGCACGACGGACTCGGCCTCCGAGATCGCGCCCGCCGAACGGACCATGTGAACGGCGCTGCCGGCCTCGACCTTTCGCTTGCAGGGAACGAGCACCTCCTCTCCCGGAAGGGCATCGCACGGGCACGGGACGATCGGCCAGCGCTTGGGGACGTCGGCCGGCGCGTCGGGACCGGGGGTCGAGCGAATCTCGAGCATGTCACCGGCAGTCACCTCGCGCTCGAGCGCCACCAAGGCGCCCTCGTGGCGCGGCTCCAAAACGCGCCCGACGCACAGGCCCTGGTTGACGGCGCGCTCGAGGCTCATGAGGCCCGCGCCGGTTGCCGCATGGCCGCCCTCGAGGTAGCCGGAGGTGAAACCACGGCTGAAGGAACGCGCCAGACGCGCCTCCAACTCGCCGATCACGGCATCGTCGAGAGGTCGGCCGGCCAGGGCGGCGTCGAGCGCTTCGCGATAGCATCGCACCACGTTGTAGACATAGTCGGGGCCCTTCATGCGACCCTCGACCTTGAACGCCGAGACGCCCGCCTCGAGCATCTCGGCGATGTGCCGGATACCGAGGTAGTCGCGCGGGCACAGCAGGCGGTCGCCATCGGGGCGCATCGCCGGGCCGCCCTGCGCGCGCCCCCGCTCCCAGGCGCCGCCCGCGAGCACCGCACCCGAGCCGTCCTGCAGCTCGTAGGCCAAACGGCACGGCTGGGTGCAATCGCCGCGATTGGCCGAACGGCCCCGCATCAAGGCGGAATACGAACAGGCTCCTGAGTAGCAGATGCAGATCGCCCCATGGCAGAACGCCTCGATCTCGACGCCCGTGTCGCACAACTCGGCCAATTCGGCGACCGATAGCTCGCGGGCGCACGTCACGCGCTCGACCCCGAGCTCTCGCGCGGCGAGGCGCACCGCGTCGGCGCACTGGGCGCCCGCCTGGGTGGAAAGGTGCAATTCGGCCTCGGGAAACTCGGATCGGATGCGGGATATGAGGCCCATGTCCGCGACGATCAGGGCGTCGGCTCCCGCCGCGAGCGCGCGGGCGGCCAGCCCGACGGCGTCATCGAGCTCGTCATCTCTCACGTACACGTTGAGCGTCACATAGACGCGCGCGCCGTGGGCGTGCGCCAGCGCACATGCCGCGAAGAGCTCGGTGAGCGAGAAGCCGCCGTTGGCCGCACGCGCATTGAACGCGCCGAGTCCCACGTAAACCGCGTCGGCGCCGGCGGCTATCGCCGCCCGAAACGCGTCGGGAGTGCCCGCAGGCGCCAAAAGCTCAACCATATTCGCCCTTTCCCAGCGTGTAATTTAGCTTGAGGACCCAACACCCCACGGGCACGGGACCTTGCATGCGGTATCGTATCAGCTATCTATGTGTACGTGACCGGGCTCCTCACCCGATCGACTCGCAGGAGGTCAACTATGGGTCCTCGCCAGCGCAACGCGCGCGCTCGCGCAAAAACGCACGCCACCCCCGTCGTGCTCTTCTCCGTGCTGGGCTTTCTCCTCATCGCCGGCATCGCCTTCGGCATCGGCATGCTCGGCAACATCAATCGTTGGCTCTCCGATCTCCCCGACTACACGGACGCCGAAGAGTACCTCGTGAGCGAGCCCACGCACATCCTGGACTCCCAGGGCACCGAGATAGCCACGTTCTTCGTCCAGAATCGCGAGAGCGTCACGGCGGACAAGGTCTCCGAGTGGGTCCTCAAGGGCACCGTCGACGTCGAGGACGAGCGCTTCTACGAGCACAACGGCGTCGACATCATCGGCATCGGGCGCGCGGTCCTGGCGCAGCTCTCCGGCCGATCCGAGGGCGCCTCGACCATCACCCAGCAGCTCGTGCGCAACACCATCCTGTCCGAGGAGCAGTTCGACCAGACCATCGAGCGCAAAGTGCGCGAGGCCTTCATCGCCATGGAGATGGAGAAGATCTTCTCCAAGGACGAGATCCTCATGATGTACCTCAACACCATCTATTACGGACATGGGGCCTACGGCATCCAGGCCGCCTCCAAGACGTACCTCTCCAAGAACGCCGACGAGCTCACGCTCGCCGAGGCCGCGCTGCTCATCGGCCTGCCCAACTCGCCCTCCTATTACGACCCCACCGTCAACCCCGACGTTGCCGTCGACCGTCGCAACAAGGTCCTCGGCAACATGCTGCGCATCGGCACCATCTCCCAGGAAGAGCACGACGCCGCCGTGGCCGAGCCGCTCACGCTCAACGTCACCGAGACCTCCGACACCGGCATCTCCGTGTACGCGCATCCCTACTTCGTCGACTACGTGAAGTCCCTGTTGCAGGAAGAGTTCTCCACCGATGTCCTGTTCAAGGGCGGCCTCACCGTGACCACCACCATCGACCCCGCGATCCAGCAGGCCGCCGAGACAGCCGCCGTCGAGAACATCAACAAGTACCCCGCCGCCGCCGACCTGCAGATCGGCATGAGCGTGGTCGATCCCAAGACCAGCTACATCAAGGCCATGGTCGGCGGCCGCGATTACAACGCGGACCCCAACCACGTCAACCATGCGACCGCCAAGCGCCAGCCCGGCTCCTCCTTCAAAAGCTTCACCCTGGCCACCGCCATCAAGATGGGCGTGAACCCCAACATCACCATCAATTGCGAGTCCCCCCTGTACTGGGACAACCCCGGCGGGAAAGACATCAAGATCCAAAACTTCGGCAACCACAACTACGGATACCGCTCCCTCGCCTCGGCGACCGCCGTCTCCTCCAACACCGGCTACGTGCAGCTGGCCGAGGCCATCGGCAACCAGAACATCCTGCAGACCTGCAAGAGCCTCGGTTTGGACACCTCCTCGATGCACGACGTCCTCTCGATGACGCTGGGCACCGGTGACGTCACGACGCTGCAGATGGCAAACGCCTACGCCTCCTTCGCCAACGGCGGAGAGCATCGCGCTCCCGTGGCCATCACCGAGATCAAATCGCGCACCGGGGAGGTCGTGTACACCCATAAGGAGGAGAAGACCCAGGTCCTTTCCGCCGGCGAAGCCGCGGCCGTGACCGACGTCCTCAAAACCGTCATGGAGCGCGGCGGCACGGGCGACACGGGCAATCCCTGGATCAAGCAGCCCATCGCCGGTAAAACCGGAACCGCCGGTACCGCATCCGATACCACGGACCTGTGGTTTTGCGGCTACACCCCGCAGCTCTCCGTCTCGATCTGGGTCGGGCACTCCGGCGCGAACACGCCCCTCAAGAACGTCAACAACAGCACGATGACCCTACCCGTCTTCAAGGCCTTCATGAAGGCCGTCCTGGCCGACGCTCCGCGCGAGGAGTTCCCCGATGGGCCGAGGCCAGAATACAAGCCCAACAGCGAGTGGAAGTTCTCCCACACCAAGTCCCCCGAGGAGATCGCCGCGCAGCAGCAGGAACAGGAAGCGGACGAACAAGAAGAGGAACCTTCGGATGACGAGGGCAAGGAGGAGGAGCCTCAAACCCCCGCACCTCCGCAGCCCCCAGTGGACCCCGCGCCCCCACAGCCCCCGGTTGATCCCGCGCCCGAGCCCGGCGAGACAACGCCCTCGGCACCCCAGTAACCCATACCTCGCGCAGATATGGAATCGCCCCCGTCGAATGGCGGGGGCGATTCCATATCGATCCATTGCGAAGATCGGACGGCGAGGTGTGCGGGGTGCGAAGTGGCGGGAGGGGATCCACCGGCCGGCCACGGTCGAACGCCGCGGGCACATCCTATCTCGAACGGCGCCAATACGACACGAGCAGCGCGACGAGCGAGATGGGGAGGATCGCGAGTAGGGCGAACAGCACGGTGTGCGCGATCATGGGGCTCACTTGCGCACGCTCCTCAGCTTACCGATCATGAGCTCGAACTGCTCGCCATCGGATGCGGTTCGCGTGATGACGAGGATGGTGTCGTTGCCGGCGAGCGAACCGAGGACATCGGGCAGCTCGGCCGCGTCGATGGCCGCGGCGATGCCGAGAGCCGTACCGGGCTGGGCCTTGATGATCACGAGGTTCTCGGTGCGCTGCACGCCGATCACCAGCTCGGAGACCATGCGCTGCAAGTGCAGGTCCTCCGCCAGGACATACATGCCCTCCGGGAGCTTATGCAGGCCCATGTCGGCGATATCGCGCGACACGGTCGCCTGGGTGCAGTCGTAACCGCACGCCTTGAGCTCGTCGACGAGCATGCGTTGCGTGCGGACATCCGCGGTGCGCACGATCTCGCGGATAGCGTCCTGACGACCGTTGCGTTTCTTGGCCATGGCAATCACCGTCCCCATCGCGGACACGCCACACAAAGCGGAACGCACCCGTAACTCGGGCCCTCTCGAACCCGTTCTTGTTTATGATTGAATCATTCTTGCATAGAATATGAAATTGATAAGCACAAAGTGAATAATGTTGCAAAATTCACGAATCGCGGGGCTTATGGACACGGCGTCAGGGCGCCCTCGTCATAGGCGACGTCCATGAAGCACAGACCGCGGGCGGGGGCGGTGGGCCCTGCGGCACGGCGATCACATGCACAGAGGGCGTCGGAGAGCCATCGCTCGTCCCTCCTGCCCGTTCCGACCTCGACCAAGCTGCCCACGATCGTTCGAACCATCGAGTGGAGGAAGGCATTGCCGGTGATGGTGAAGGAGATATGCTCCTCCCCCAGTGCCGACTCCCGCCCAAACGAGACGGCGATGACGTTGCGGCACGTAGGCTTGCCGACGGCGGAGGATGTCTTGCAGAAGCTCTTGAAATCGTGCTCCCCCACCAAACACGCCGCCGCGCGTTGCATGGCGTCCATATCGAGTGGAAGACGATGCCACCAGGTGACGGAACGCGTGAGCAGCGGCGGGGCGTCCCCCGTGGCGATGCGATACGTATAGGTGCGTGAGCGCGCATCGAAACGGGCCGAGAATCCGGGACGCGCATGATATACGGCGCTCAGCGCGATATCGGAGGGCAGCAGGGCCGCCATGGCGCGCATCCAACGTGCGTGCGCGATGGAAAGTTCCTCGGCATGTGCGGGAATGCTCACATACTGGGACACGGCATGGACGCCGGCATCCGTGCGGCCGGCGCACGTCAGATCGACGGGGCGGCGCAAGAACGTCTCGAGTGCGCGGCGGACCTCACCCGCCACGGTCCTCAGCCCCTCGGGCTGCTCGGCAAACCCGCTGAAGGAGGCGCCGTCGTAGCCCAAGCGGAATACGAGCGTCCCATCGAGCTCATCGACGGCCGGATGGGCCCGGGGCACAGGTGCGGCGTCGGTAATGGCTGTCTTGGTCATGGAATCCCCTTTCATCGGGTTCATCCTATCAAAGAAGCGCCGATCACGGCCGCCATGAGCGCCAGCGAGACCATGAGCAGCATCCGATCGCGGCGGCTGAGCGGTCGGGGGACGGGCAGCCGCCCGGATGAAGACGCATCGTAGCAGCGGGCGGACATGGCCTCGGCGAGACGGTCGGCACGGCGGAACAACCCCACCATGAGCGGCGTGAGCACCGACCCCCATATGCGAATACGTCGGACAAGGCCGCCCTCATCGAAGCGCGCCCCGCGGGCGCGCTGCGCCAGCCGGATGCGGGCGAGCTCCTCGCTCACCAAGGGGATGAAGCGCAAGGCCAGGGACAATACCGTGCCGAGTGCGGCCACGGGCACTCCGAGGCGCGCGAGCGGGCGAAGCATGCGCACGGCCGCATCGCTGATCTGCGTGGCGGTGGTGGAGGCCGAAACCGCGAGGGAAAACCCCACGAGCATCAGGATACGCGCGACGGCGGCCATGCCCCGCATCCCACCGGCGGGGTCGAGGGCGATGGGACCCGCAAGCGGGATCGCGCCATGGCCGTCGCAAGACACGAGATTGGCCACGAGCGTGAACATCAAGATGATGGATGCGGGCCGCATGCCGCGGAGCACGTCGCGAACGCCCATATGCGCGCCGAGCATCGTGAGTGCGAGCGCGACAAACCAAAAGCCCCATTCCAGCGGGGCGGAGGCGGTGAAGACGCCCAACGTGGCCACGAGGAGCAGCGAGATCTTGACGCGCGCATCGACATGGGCGAGCACAGTGCCCGCCACATAGCCGCCAAACGGCCCCATAGGGCCCTGAGAGCGGACGGAAGCCCCCTTGAGAGCATCCACCCCATCAGAGCGGACGACATGCGTTTCAGGGCCCTCGAGGGCCACTGGGCGCAACACGCCGCCCTCCAATGCCAGCACCCGGTCGGCGAGTCGCTCCCACTCGGGCAGATCGTGCGTGACGACGAGCACCGCGCGCCCTTCACCGGCAAGCCGGCGCGCAAGCCCGTGGATGAACGAACGACCCTCGGCATCGAGGGCGGCACTCGGCTCGTCGAATATGTATGCCGGCGCGTCCAAGGCGATAACCGAGGCGATGGCCACACGGCGCGCCTGACCGCCCGAGAGCTCGAACGGAGAGCGATCGAATACGTCCGGGGAAAGCCCGACCGCCCCGATGGCGCGCTCCACGAGCACGCGGACCTCCCCCTCGTCAAAACCCGCGTTTCGCGGGGCGAAAGCCACCTCGTCGAAGACCGTCTCGTGGAAGAACTGCGCTTCGGGCTGCTGGAAGGCCACCCCCACCATCCCGGGGGCCGTCGGCCGGCCGCATACGCGCACCGAACCCGTATCGGGGTCGAGCAGGCCCGCGGCAAGAGACGAGAGCGTCGATTTGCCGGCACCGGAAGCGCCGACGAGTATCGTCAGCTCGCCGGCGAGCAGTGCGAGATCCACGCCATCAAGGATCGTCCTCCCGCCGCGGGAAAACCCGACGCCATCGAGGGAGACGACGACCTCGCCGGCAGGCTCGAGGCCGGCATGGCGCACGAAACGGTCTCCCAAGTCGGCATCTACGCGGTTCGGCGGGCGGACATCGAACCCGCCGCATGCAATCGTCCTGTCGGCGATCGCGATCTCGTCCTCATCATGTGTGATGAGGACGAGCCCCATCCCACGTTCATGGGAAAGCATCGTGAACAACCCGCGCATAAGGCGGCGGGCGGACGGATCGAGTTGGGAGGTCGGCTCATCGAGCACCATATAGCGCGGTCGCATGGCCAACACGCCGGCAAGGGCGAGGCGTTGCTGCTCGCCGCCGGAGAGCTCCGTCGTGACCCGTTGGCCAAATCCATGCAGCAGTGACAAATTCAACGCCTCGTCGACACGACGGGCGACCTCGTCTTCATCAAGACCGAGATTTCGAGGACCGAACGCGACCTCATCGAATACCAGAGACGACACGATCTGATCGATCGGATCTTGCCGGACATAGCCGACCAACTCGCGGACACGCAGACGTTCGAGCTCGTTGAGGGAAGGGTCGTGACCGTCAACGACCACGGCGCCTCCGTCAACAAGCTGCGCGGCGCACATCGCGCGGCCAAGCGACGATTTGCCGCAACCGTTCGCCCCCACCAGGGCGACGATCTCACCGGGGGCGATACTGAGCGACACGCCGCCGATCGCGACGGCACCGTCATAGGCGATGGATACCTCACGCAGGTCGAGCATGCCACTCCCTTCAAATGCAAGCGCGCGACGATACGAAAAAGGGCGGTTCCGAAGAACCGCCCTCGTGTGCAGTTGGCAAAGTAGCACGAGCTACTCAGCAGACTCCTCGGCCGGAGCCTCGGCAACCTCGGTCTCAACGACCTCGACGGCCTCCTCAGCCTCAACGACCTTGGGGGCAGCGGCCTTCTTGGCCGGGGTGGCCTTCTTGGCCTTGGGGGTGCAGGGCTCGGAGACGATCTCGATGATGACCATCTCGGCGCAATCGCCCTTGCGCGGGCCGAGCTTCATGATGCGAGTATAACCGCCGTTGCGGTCAGCCCACATGCCCTGAGCGGCCTTGTCGAAGATCTCGGCGACGAGGTCCTTGTCACCGAGCTTGGCGATGGCGAGACGACGAGAGTGCAGGTCGCCCTTCTTGGCCCAGGTGATGATGGGCTCAGCGTAGCTGCGCAGCGCCTTGGCGCGGGTCTCGGTGGTCTTGATGCGATCGTTCTCGAAGAGCGCCTTGGCAAGGCTCTTCTTCATGGCCTTGGTGTGGCTGGCATCGGTGCCGAGCTTCAGGCCCTTCTTCTTGTTGTGACGCATGGTCTGGTTCTCCTCTATTACCTGGGTTAAGCCTTGAGGCTGAGACCCATGGACTCAAGCTTGTCCTTGACTTCCTCGATCGACTTCACACCGAAGTTGCGGATGTTCAGCAGGTCGTTCTCGGAGAACTCGACCAACTGGCGCACGGAGTGAATGCTGGCGCGCTTGAGGCAGTTGTAGGAACGGACGGAAAGGTCCAAATCCTCGATCTGCTTGTCAAGCTCGGCGTTGTCGCTCGTGACCTCGGGGGCGAAGATGGAGACCTCCTCCTCCGCCTCGGGCTCATCGGCCAAGGTCATGAACGCAGCCATGTGCTGGTTGATGATGTTGGCAGCGGAGACGACGGCGTCGCGCGGGGAAATCGCGCCATTGGTCTCGATCTCGAGAACCAGACGGTCGTAGTCGGTGTGCTGACCAACGCGGCAAGCCTCGACGAGCTTGGCGCAGCGCTTGACCGGCGAGAAGAGCGAGTCGACATGAATGATGCCGATCGGATCGTTGTCGCGCTTGTTCTGCTCGTAGGACACGTAACCGCGGCCATACCCGATGCGCATGCTCATGGTCAGATGACCGCCCTCGGTGAGGGTGGCGATGTGCTGCTCGGGGTTCACGAGCTCGAACTCGGACGGGATGAAGAAGTCAGCGCCGGTAACCTCGCAAGGACCGTCGACCGAGATGGTCGCGGTGCCCTCGTCCGTGGTACCGAGCGTGCGGAACACGAGACCCTTCACGTTCAGGACGATGTCGGTGACATCCTCGACCATGTTGGGAATCGTGGTGAACTCGTGCTGGGCGCCATCGATCTGGATGGCCTCGACGGCTGCACCCTCGAGCGAGGACAGCAGCACACGGCGCAGGGAGTTACCCAGCGTGTCGCCGTATCCACGCTCCAGAGGCTCGACGGAGACGCGAGCAGCGGTGTCGCTGATCTCCTCGACGTGAACCTGGGGCCTGATGAATTCTGACATGTAATACCTCCAGCGTAGCGCGCGAACGATTACTTCGAGTAAAGCTCGACGATGAGCTGCTCGTTGATATCGCCGCTGATCTGGTCACGAGAGGGCAGCGAGATGACGTTGCCGGAAAGCTTCTCGATGTCGACCTCGAGCCAGCCGGGAACCTCAAAGCGCTCGGAGGAGATGAGGGCCTCCTTGATGGGGAGCAGGTCGCGGAACTTCTCACCAACGGCGATGACGTCGCCGGCCTTCACGCGATAGGACGGGATGTCGACGCGCTTGCCGTTCACGGTGAAGTGGCCGTGGCGGACGGTCTGACGAGCCTCCTTGCGGGTGCGAGCGAAGCCGAGACGGAACACGACGTTGTCGAGACGGGTCTCGAGGATGGTCATGAGGTTCTCACCGGTGACGCCGTCCATGCGGAGGGCGTTCTCGTAGTAGTGGTGGAACTGCTTCTCAAGAACACCGTAGATGAACTTGACCTTCTGCTTCTCGCGCAGCTGCATGCCGTACTCAGATTCCTTGCGACGGCGCTTGGGCTGGCGGATAGATTCCTTCTTGCTGCTGTAACCCAGCTCAACGGGATCGATCCCGAGCTGGCGGCAGCGCTTGAGAACCGGAGTCCTGTCGATTGCCATAGTAAATCGATCCTTTCAGTTACACGCGGCGACGCTTCTTGGGGCGGCAGCCGTTGTGCGGGATGGGGGTCTTGTCCTGGATGCTGGCGACCTCGAGGCCGGCGGCCTGGAGGGAGCGGATCGCGGTCTCGCGGCCCGAACCGGGGCCCTTCACGAAGACGGCGACCTTGTGCATGCCGTGCTCCATGGCGGCCTTGGCGCAAGCCTCGGCGGCCATCTGAGCGGCAAACGGGGTCGACTTACGGGAGCCCTTGAAGCCCACCGTGCCGGCCGACTGCCAGGCGATGACGTTGCCCGCGGGATCGGTGATGGAAACGATGGTGTTGTTGAACGTAGAACGGATGTGAGCCTGGCCCACGGAAATGTTCTTACGGTCGGCGCGCTTGATACGGGTGGAGGCGCCGCGCTTGTTCTTTGCAGTAGCCATTATGCGTCAGTCTCCCTTATTTCTTCTTCTTGGCACCGATCTGACGCTTCGGACCCTTGCGGGTGCGAGCGTTGGTGTGGGTGCGCTGGCCGCGAACAGGGAGGCCCTTGCGGTGACGAAGGCCACGGTTGCAGCCGATGTCCATGAGGCGCTTGACGTTCTGAGAGCGCTCACGACGGAGATCGCCCTCGACCATCAGGCCGTTCTGATCAATGTAATCGCGGATCGCCGAGATCTGCTCCTCGGTGAGGTCCTTGATGCGAGTGCCGTCGACAATGTTGAGATCGGCGCACATCTTCGCTGCGGTGGTGCGGCCGATGCCGTAGATGTAGGTCAGACCAATCTCCGCACGCTTCTCGTTCGGAAGGTCGACACCGTTAATACGGGCCACTGTGGATCTCCTCTCTTAGCCCTGGCGCTGCTTGTGGCGCGGGTTCTCGCAAATCACGAGGACCTTGCCATGGCGGCGGATGATTTTGCACTTATCGCACATCTTCTTGACGGAAGGGCGTACCTTCATCGTTCTTCCTTTCGGTAGTGCTCAAGCTACAAGGTGGAATGTTATCTACTCGCCCAGCCGCAGGCGTTTACAACGAATGGCTGGTTGCGCGGCACGGGCGCCGGGGGCAGAGCACTCCCCTTCCTCCTGTGCCGACACAAAGACTGTCGCTACTTATAGCGATAGGTGATGCGACCGCGGGTGAGGTCGTACGGAGACAGCTGCACCGTGACCTTATCGCCCGGGAGAATGCGGATGTAGTTCATACGAATCTTGCCGGAGATCGAGCAGAGAACGGAAACGCCGTTCTCCAGCTCAACGCGAAACATGGCGTTGGGCAGCGGCTCAGTGACCGTACCTTCAAGTTCGATGGCGTCTTCCTTCTTCAAGGCAATCATCTTTCTCTTGAAAACGACAGCAGCATTGCATATTACTACATGCCAAACACACGACTGGCAAATTCCCAATCGCTACATAATTTTTTCCTGACCCATCGTAGATGGATCAGCTTACATGGCACCGCCGGACATCGAGCACCACGGACCCTTGGCATCCTGGGTGAGAATCACGGGGCCATCCTCAGTGATGGCGATCGTGTTCTCGTAGTGAGCCGCGGGCAGGCCGTCGTTGGTGCTGACCAACCAGCCGTCGGCGCCGGTGTGCACACGGTTGGAACCGAGCGTGATCATCGGCTCGATGGCGATGACCATACCGGCCTCGAGCTTCACGCCGCGGCCCTTCTTGCCGTAGTTCGGCACGTTGGGATCCTCGTGCATGGCACGACCGACGCCGTGGCCGACGTAATCGCGGAGAACGCCATAGCCGTTACCCTCTGCGAGCGACTGCACGGCATGACCGATATCGCCGATGTGATTGCCGGGAACGGCTTGCTCGATTCCGGCCTTCAGGCAGTCGAGCGTGCACTCGCACAGACCCTGGACCTCGACCGAGGGGGTTCCGACGTAGAAAGTCCACGCATTGTCCCCCACCCAGCCATCGACGACGGCACCCGTGTCGATCGAGATGATATCGCCGTCACGCAGGATGACGTCCGGGTTGGGAATACCGTGGACCACGGCATCGTTCAACGACGCGCAGATGGAACCGGGAAAGCCGCCATAGCCCTTGAAGGCAGGGGTCCCACCGTGCATGCGGATGATCTGCTCGGCGAGCTGGTCGAGCTCGAAGGTCGACACGCCGGGACGAATCATCGCCCCGACGTGGCGGAGCGCCATTTTGGACAGCGCTCCGGCCTTCTTCATCTGCTCAATTTCGGCGGCAGACTTGAACTTGATCATAGACCGAGCTCGGATTTCACATCGGTGTACACGACATCGATGTCTCGATTGCCGTCGACGGCCTTGAGAATCCCCTGACCGCGATAGTACTCGACCAGCGGGCTGGTGTTCTTCTCGTACACATCGAGGCGGTTCTTGATGGTCTCCGGCTTATCGTCGTCTCGCTGATACATCTCGCCGGCGCAAGACGGGCACACGGCGGTGTCCGGACCGGCGGTGTAACCGCAGTCGCGGCACGTGCGACGGGAGGACAGGCGATCGATGATGACCTCGGCCGGAACATCGACCAACAGAGCGCCATCGAGCTCGCGGCCCAGGGAGGCCAACTCGGTATCGAGCGTCACGGCCTGAGTGGTGTTGCGCGGGAAACCGTCGAGGATGAAGCCCTTCTGGGCGTCATCGGCGGCAAGACGCTCCTTGACGAGGTCGATCACGAGCTGGTCGGGGACGAGCTCGCCGGCATCCATGTACTTCTTGGCGGCGACGCCGAGCTCGGACTGGGCCTTGACGGCAGCTCGGAGCAGGTCGCCGGTGGAGATGTGCGCCACGCCGTAATCGGCGACGAGGCGCTGGGCCTGAGTGCCCTTACCGGCGCCGGGGGCGCCCAGCAAAACGATGTTCATAAGAGACTCCTTTGAGGCCTACTTGAAGAAACCGTCGTAATCGTACATCTTGAGCTGGCTCTCGACCTTGTCGATGGTGTCCAACACGACACCGACCATGATCAGAACCGAGGTACCGCCAAAGGCCTGGATGAGCGCGTTGTTCGTGAAGGAGAACACGATCGAGGGGACGATGGCGATCAGCGCGAGGAAGATGGCGCTCGGGAGCGTGATCTTGTTCAACGCGTTCTTGATGTAGTGAGCCGTCTGCTTGCCGGGACGGACGCCGGGAATGAAGCCGCCCTGCTTCTTGAGGTTCTCGGCCGTCTCGTCCGGGTTGAACACCATGGACGTGTAGAAATAAGCGAAGAACACGATGAGGACGACGTTCAAGATCCAGTTGATCCAACCGCTGGACAAAGCACCGGCAAAGGCCTGCATCCAACCGACGTTGGGGAAGAAGACCGCGAGCTGAGCCGGGAAGTACAGCAGGGCGCTCGCGAAGATGATCGGGATGACGCCGGCGGTGTTCACCTTGATCGGCAGGTAGGTGGACTGACCACCCATGATGCGACGACCGACCACGCGCTTTGCGTACTGCACGGGGATGCGACGCTGACCGCGCTCGAGGTAGACGATGAACGGGATGACGCACAAGATCACCACGAGGATGACGAGCGTGGTGATGACGCCCATGTTACCGCCCTCGATGGACTGGAAGATCGCCTGGGGCAGACCGGCCATGATGTTGGCGAAGATGATCAGACTCATACCGTTGCCGATGCCACGCTGCGTGATGAGCTCGCCGATCCACATGATGAGCATGGCGCCCGCGGTGAGCGTGCCCACGATCATGATGTCGAAGATGATCTCAGGGGCGCCCGCACCGTTGAACTGAATGCCGAAGCTCTTGAAGAGGAAGAGGTAACCGACGGAGTTCAGCAAGGCGAGGCCGAGCGTGAGATACCGGGAGTATTGGGTGATCTTGGTCTGGCCGACCTCACCCTCACGGGCAAGCTCATGCAGGCTGGGCACGACGGCCTGGAGCATCTGCATGATGATGGAGCTCGTGATGTAGGGCATGATGCCCAGGGAAAAGACGGACACGTAGGAAAGCGCACCGCCCGAGAAAAGATTCAGCAGGGCCATCGCACCGCTGGCGAACGTATCGCCAGCGGATTGGAAAAGGCCCGACATCGCCTGAAAGGGGATGCCGGGCACGGGAACGTGTGCACCGATGCGGTACACAACGAGCATCGCGATGGTAAAAAGAATCTTTCCGCGGAGTTCCTTGATGCGGAAGGTATTCTTCAAACCAGTTAGCACGGAAGCTCGACCTTTCCGCCAGCGGCCTCGATCTTGGCCTTCGCGGAAGCGGAGACCTTGTCGACCTTGACCGTGAGCTTCTTGGACAGCTCGCCGTCGCCGAGCACCTTGACGGGCTCGAACTCGGACTTGGTGATGCCGGCGGCCTTGAGGGAGGCACCGTCAACGACGGCACCGTCCTCGAACTTGACCTCGAGCGTAGAGACGTTCACAGCGGTGAACTCGATACGACGGGGGTTCTTGAAGCCGGGGAGCTTGGGGAGACGCATCGCGAGCGGGGTCTGGCCGCCCTCGAAGCCGGCGCCCTTGGTGCCGCCGGAGCGGGAGCCCTGGCCGTTCAGGCCGCGACCGGCGTAGGTGCCGCCCTTGCCGGAGTTACCGCGACCGACGCGCTTGCGGCTGTGGGTGGAACCCTGAGCCGGAGTAAGGTCATGAAGCTGCATTGTTACTCCTCCACAATCTCAACGAGATGCTTGACCTTGAAGATCATGCCACGCACGCCCTCATTGTCGGTGATCTCGCGGGTGTCGTTGATGCGATGCAGGCCGAGGGCGCGGACGGTGCGGCGCTGATCCTCCTTGCAGCCGTTGATGCTGCGGACCTGCTTGATCTTGATGGTAGCCATGCCTAGTTCTCCTTCTTGCCAACAAACATCTCGGAGACGGTGAGGCCGCGGCGGGCAGCGACATCCTCAGGGGTGGAGAGCTGCTTGAGACCCTCGGCAGCGGCCTTGATGATGTTCAGGCCGTTGTCGGAACCGAGCGACTTGGACAGAATGTTCTTGATGCCGGCCAGCTCGAAGAGCGGACGGACGGCACCGCCGGCGATGACGCCGGTACCCTCGACAGCGGGGCGCATGATGATGCTAGCGGCACCGAACTCGCCCTGAACGTCGTGGGGAATGGTGCCCTCGGCGGTCACGGGAACGTGGAACATGTGCTTCTTGGCATCGATGGAGGCCTTGGAGATGGCCAGCGGCACCTCCGCGGACTTGCCCATGCCCAGACCGACGTTGCCCTTGCCGTCGCCCACGACCACGAGGGCCACGAGGCTCATGCGGCGACCGCCCTTGACGGTCTTGGCGACGCGGTTGATGAAAACGACGCGCTCCTCGAACTCGGAGGCCTCGCGCTGCTGCTTCTGCTGATTACGAGCCATGCTCTTACCTCCTAGAATTCGAGACCGGCGGCACGGGCACCGTCGGCGAGGGCCTTGACGCGACCATGGTAGATGCGGCCACCGCGGTCGAAGGAAACGGTCTTGATGCCGGCCTCGAGGGCGCGCTCGCCCACGAGCTTACCGACCTTCTCGGCAGCCTCCTTGTTGCTGGTGGTCGAGCCCTTGAACTCGGCCTCGAGGGTGGAGGCGGAGACGAGGGTGTGACCCTTGGTGTCGTCGACGATCATGGCGTAGATGTTGGCGTTGGAACGCACGACGCGCAGACGCGGGCGGGCCGGGGTGCCAAAGATCTTGCCGCGGACACGGCGCTGACGACGCTTGAGGCCGGCGCGCTTTGCCTGTTGCTTGTTCATGTGAAACTCCTTATGAAGTCCTGCCAGCACCTGACGGGGTGCTGGTCTTACGACGTGGAAGCGCTCTACTACTTAGCAGCCTTGCCGAGCTTGCGGCGGATGTGCTCGCCCAGGTAGTGGATGCCCTTGCCCTTGTAAGGCTCCGGCGGACGCTTGGCACGGATCTCGGCGGCAACCTGGCCGACCTGCTGCTTGTCAATGCCCTTGACGTGGATGTGGGTGTTGTCCGGGCACTCGAAGGTGATGCCCTCGGGGGCGGTGTAGATCACCGGGTGGGAGTAACCCAGGGACAGGTCCAGATCCTTGCCCTTGAGCTGGACACGGTAGCCGACGCCGGCGAGCTCGAGGACCTTGGTGTAGCCCTCGGAGACGCCGATGACCATGTTCTGGATCAGGGCGCGGGTGAGGCCGTGACGGGCACGGGTCTCACGCTCGTCGTCGGGGCGGGCGACGGTCAGCACGCCGTCCTCGACCTCGATGGTGAGCTTCTCATAGAAATCGGCCTCAAGAGTACCCTTGGGGCCCTTCACGGACACGTGAGTGCCGTCAACTGCCACTTCGACTCCGGCGGGAATCTGGACAGGCTTCTTACCGATACGAGACACGGTGTTCTCCTTTCCTTCTACTCGCCTAAGCGAATTACCAGATGAGGGCGATGACCTCGCCGCCGATGCCCTTCTTGCGAGCATCGCGGTCGGCCATGACACCCTGGCTGGTGGAAACAATGGCGGTACCGAGGCCGCCGCGGACGCGGGGGAGGTCCTTCACGCCGGCGTACTTGCGCAGACCAGGCTTGGAGTAGCGCTTGATGCCGTTGATGACCTTGGCCTTCTTGGGACCGTACTTGAGGGTGATGTGCAGGGTCTTGGCGGGGGCGGTGTCCTCAACGGTGTAGCCCTCGATGTAGCCCTCCTCGTAGATGACTCGAGCGATCTCGACGAGCTTCTTGGAGCTCGGCATCGAGACCTCGGCCTTGTTCGCAGCATTGCCGTTGCGGATGCGCGTGAGCATGTCTGCGATCGGGTCGGTGAGATTCATGTGGATTCTCCTTCGTTCTTGATGAGTCCGTGCCATCGGTACTCCCCCACCCTTAGCGGGAAAGCCTGTAAAGCACGTCTTCCGTACGCCCCACCTCCCAGGCGAGGCGGGCGCGCTGGCAGTGACTTACCAGCTGGCCTTCTTGATGCCGGGAAGCTCGCCCTTGAGCGCCAGCTCGCGGAAGCAGACACGGCACAGGCCGAACTTGCGGTACACAGAGTGCGGACGGCCGCAGCGCTGGCAGCGCGTGTACTCGCGGGTCGAGAACTTCTGCTTGCGATTGCACTTGACGATCATCGATGTCTTAGCCACTTATTTCCTCCTCACATACGTATATATGCGCCTCGGACAGGCGGCACGTGCTCTTCGCGCACCGCCTGTGGTACCCGGGGCCTTGAGAACCTATTTCTTGAACGGGAAACCGAAGGCGTCGAGAAGGGCCTTGGCCTCTTCGTCGGTCTTCGCGGTGGTGACGATGGTGATATCCATACCACGGGTGTGGTCGACGGAGTCGAAGTCAACCTCGGGGAAGATGAGCTGCTCGGTGACGCCCATCGAGAAGTTGCCGCGGCCGTCGAAGGACTTGGCGGAGATACCGCGGAAGTCGCGGATACGGGGGATGGCGACGGAGGTCAGACGATCGAAGAACTCCCACATGCGGTCGCCGCGCAGGGTGACCTTGGCGCCGATGGGCATGCCAGCGCGCAGCTTGAAGGAGGCGATGGACTTGCGGGCGCGGGTGACCATGGGCTGCTGGCCGGTGATGACGCGCAGGTCGCGGACGGCACCGTCGATGGCCTTGGAATCGGTGGCGGCCTCGCCGACACCCATGTTCACGACGATCTTCTCGAACTTGGGGATCATCATGACGTTCTCATACTGGAACTTGTCCTGCATGAGCTGCTTGACCTCGTCGTTGTACTTGGTCTTGAGACGGGGAATGTACTTCTCCTCAGCCATTTTCACTCCTTACTGGGGTTTTAAGCACGGGGTTGGCCACGCGGGTTAGCCTCGTGCCTCCTGACGTGCGCCATGCCCGCGATGGCTGTCTTGGGCATGACGAATTGACGGCAGGAGCCGACAAAACAGTCGTTACTATACGCTTATACGGGAACGATTGCCACCGCAACTTCATGTATGCAGGTAAATCCACAAATCGGATAGCCGCGCACACCCCTGCGGACGCTTTACCCGACGCAATGCGTTCGCATGGGCGGGTTTCTATCATCTTATACTTGTTTAAAAACATCTTTCTTGGGAGCCTCTGTATGACTTCTTTTTCCTCAAAACCCGAATTGCTCGCACCCGCAGGGGGCCCTGAGCCGTTTTACGCCGCCCTCGCCGCCGGCGCGGACGCCATCTACTGCGGCATGGGTTCGTTCAATGCCCGACGAAAGGCCGACAATTTCACCGACGAGGCCTTCGAGGCCGCGTGCCGCGCGGCGCACCTCGCCGGGTCGCGCGTCTATGTGACCGTCAACATCGTGATCAAAGATGAGGAGATGGGCAGCGCCCTCTCGCTCGTCGAACGCTGCTGGAACCTCGGAGCCGACGCGTTCATCATCCAGGACTGGGGCCTGTTCTTTGAGATTCGCCGCCTCATGCCCGAGGTGGAGACGCACATCTCCACGCAGGCCAACATCCATGACGCCCGGGGCACCGCTTGGTGCAAGGAAGCCGGCGCCGATCGCGTCACGCTCTCCCGCGAGCTTTCCGTCGACGAAATCTCCGCGATCCATGAAGCCGTGGACATCGAGCTCGAGGTGTTCTCCCATGGAGCCATCTGCTTTTGCTATTCGGGCATCTGCCTGCTTTCCAGCTTCACCTCCCGGGGGCGCTCGGCGAATCGCGGCATGTGCGCGCAACCCTGCCGCCTGCCCTACGAACTGATCGACGAGACGGGGCGCTCCTGGTCCAAGCCCGGCCGTGAGCGAGCCCTGTGCCCGCGAGACACCTGCACCGCCGACATGCTCGCTCGTCTATTGGATGCGGGCGCCCATGCCCTGAAGCTTGAAGGGCGCATGAAGGCCCCCGACTACGTGCATTCCATCGTGAGCGTCTATCGCGCGCAACTCGATGACATCCTCGCCGACCGAGAGATCTCGGACGAGACCGCGCAGGCCCGCTACCGCCAGCTCAAGCGGTGCTTCAACCGCGACTTCACCTGTGAGTACCAAAACGGTCGGTCCGGCGATGAGATGATGAGTTATGAACGCTCGAACAACCGCGGGCAAATCGTGGGCGAAGTGCTCGGCAGCAAGCCTCTCGGCGGCACGCAGGGGCTGAAACCCGACGACAAGCGCCGGCGCGCCGCCTGGACGAGGCTGCGCCTTTCCGAGCCCGTGGGCAAGGGGGACCTGCTCGAGCTGCGCCACGATGACGAGTTCGAACAGTTCCTCACCGCAATCGCGCCCGAGGACGCGCGGGCGGGCGACATCATCGAGTGCCGCACCGCCCGCCCCATGCCCGCCGGCGCCCTCGTGCGCCTCATTCGCAGCCAGGCCGCGCTCGACGCCGCCGAGGCAGCGCTCAAGCGCCCCGTCGCCCGCAAACGCGCTGTGGACGTGCGCGTCGAGGCGCATCGGGGACGGCCGTTTTGCGTCGAGCTGACCTGCGTCGACGATCCGGCGCTTTCCGGGCGCGCAGACGGCTTCACGGTGGAGGCCGCCAAGACCCGCGCCGTCTCGGCAGGGGATCTGGTCGAGCACGTGGGCCGCATGGGCTCGTCGCCATTCGAGGCGGCAAGTTTCGACATCCAGCTCGACGAGGGCTGCGGCATGGGGTTCTCCGCCGTGCACAAGGTGCGCGCCGCCGCATGCGAGGCGCTGGAACGCGCCATTCTCGCACCGTATCGAGAGCGCGTCGAGCACGTCATCGACGCACGTGGTCCTGAGATCCCTCGCTCCCCCTTCGTCCACGATGGGCAAGCCCCCAGATCCGCTCATGCCGTCCCATGCGGGGATGAGCGCGAATCCGGCGAGATCTGCGCACTCGTCACCTCGTGTGACGCCGCCGAAGCCGCGCGCGACGCCGGCGCGGGACGCGTGTACATGTCTGTCGATGACCTGGTTTCCGCCGGCCTCTCCCCCGCCGATTGCGCCGAACGGGGAATCATACCCGTCCTTGATGAGGTTTCCCGCGAAATCGACCATGAGAGACTCGACCCCTGGCTGCTCACCGGCCAGCCCGCCGCCGTTGGAACCATCTCCGAGCTTTCACTCGGCGCACGGCGCGGCGCCGATATCGAACTCCGCAGCTGCATCCCCGTGCACAACGTCTCGGCCATGCACGCGCTCTCGGCCCGTGGCGCACATGGCGCTTGGCTCTCGCCCGAGCTCACCCTCGCCGAGATCGAACGCATCGCCCCCCATCATGGCGACATGAGCCTCGGCATCATGGTGCTCGGCGCACCGCGCGTCATGACCGCCGAGCATTGCATCCTGCAGGTTGCCGGCGCCTGCATCCACGACTGCACGCGATGCCGTCTGCGCACGCGAGACTTCAAGCTGAAAAATATCGATGGACGCCTGCTCCCCGTGCGCACGGGCCTCAACGGCCGCAGCCATCTATATGACGGCGTTCAGCTTGACACGACGCCCCAGATCCCCCAGCTGCTACACGCGGGCGTGTCCCGCTTCCTTGTCGACGCCACATTGATGGATATCGATATGTTGACTCGAAGCGTCATCCGAGCAAAACGCGCGCTCGATGCCGCGATTTCTGGCCGCACCCCAAGTAAGCGTTTGCCTGGTACAAGCTCCGGATGTCTATTCCAGGGCGTCGAGTAGCCTCTACGTCGGCACCGTGGATGCGAGTGGGGGCGGGATCTCATACCCCGCCCCCACCGACTTTGCTTCGACTCGCATGTGATCGATTGCGCCATCTCGCGCGCTTGCATATCGACATATATCTATCTATAAAATACGGCCCCTGGACCAGACGACTCGATGGGAAACACCCATTCCCATGCGATAATCGGTGGACATTCCGTCATCTGCATTACCGTCCGCGCCGACCCACGACGTTCCGGACCTCCGTTGCGTTCCGGACCTCCACGGCGCTCCGGCCCTCCGTTGCGTTCCGGGCATCCATTGCGCTCCAGCCTCGCTATTCCTCCTCCGGATACACGACGCCCCAGTCACGACGCAACCGGGTCATCGTCTCCATCACATCCGAGGTGAAGTCGATAAGTTTCAGCTTCGACTCATCCCCAGCCACCGCTCGCTCCAGGTCTGCGATTTCATAACAGAGCGCATATGCCTCGACGCCAGAGTGAACCTCCTCGCGACGTCCATCGGAAGTCCAGGTGATCGTCGCGCGATCCGCGCGTGGATATGCCATGACCTCGATATAGCAATCGTCAAAGCACAGATCCACTCGCTTGGGCTGCTTGGCATGCATTGTCAAGGAAAACACGCCGAGCTGGCCCTGCCCGTTGCGCGTGATGAACCCGCTCTCCTCATCAACCCCCGTCTTGAAGAGATTGGCCAAAGAAACCACCTCATTGGGCTGGCTTTCCATGAACAGGCGTGCGACCGTAAGCGCATACACGCCGATGTCCAACATCGCGCCGCCAGCGAGGGAACGGTTCCAGAAGCGGGTATCCGTATCCTCATAGTCGTGGTAGCTGCCAAAGTTAACCTGAGCAAGGCGGAGTCTACCGAACTCCTTGGCATCAGCACGTCGCTTGAGTTCGTCGTACAAAGGCATGTGAAGGATCGTGGTCGCATCCATCAAAACGACGCCGCACCCATCGGCGATGGAACGCGCTTCAGCAAGTTCTTCCGAATTGAGCGTGATCGCCTTTTCGCAGAGCACGTGTTTCCCCGCCGCGAGAGCACCGCGTAGATACTCGATATGGGTATTGTGGGGGGTCGTGATGTAAACGGCGTCGACCGCTTGGTCGGCATAAAGTTGCTCGACTGTATCGTATACACGCGAAACGCCATACTTGGAAGCAAATGCCTCCGCCTTGGATCGTGTACGGTTTACAACGCCATGGATCTTTCTCCCCGCGAGTGCAAACGATTGGGCCATCTGGTTTGCGACCACACCGCAACCGACAACCGCCCATGTAAGCCCAGGCGCGATAAAGATATCATCCGGGAACGGCGCCCCCTCGACTGCGGCAAACGCCGCTTTCGCCGCTTCAGCGGCATTAAGGGGCTCAGAATCGTGAGTAGTCCGTGTGTCCATGTGTACCCCATTTCCATATCGGATCGCTACGCTGCAATTTTGGCACAAGGTACGAGTCCCCAGCATCCGAAGCGAATATAGTCAGGCATGAGGATGCCAATATATCGAAAATTCAGGGGTAAATTTTGAAAGTGTACGTTTTGGGGCAGGTTTTCGGCCCATTTTTCGATTTTGACCATTGAGGACAGACGTTTCCGCAGGTCGGAAATGCTCGAATCTCCGAGTAGGGGCATCGCGGAGCCAAAACCTGCCCCAAAACGTACACTTATAACTCCGATTGACCTCCACAAAGAAAACCCCCTGAATGCCTAAGCAATTCAGGGGGTTTGCAGAAGCTCTAGATGCTAAATCTTAGAACTTGTGGCCGCACTTCTTGCAAATGCGGAGCTTGGTCTTGTGACCGTCGAGCTCGCCGGCCTCATGGCCGACACGGGTGCGCTTCTCGCACGCGGGGCAGATGAGCTGGACGTTGGAGACGTCGATCGGCATCTCCTTGTCGACGATACCGCCCTGCTGACCGGCAGCGGTGGGCTTAACGGCCTTCTTGGCGACGGCGACGCCTTCGACGATAACCTTGCCCTCGGAAGGCAGCGCGCGCAGGACAACGCCCTGCTTGCCGCGATCCTTGCCGGAGAGCACCTCGACCTTGTCGCCCTTCTTGATGGACATAGACATAGTGGTCTCTCCCTTACGTTAGAGGGTCTCGGGTGCGAGCGAGACGATCTTCATGTACTTCTTGTCACGAAGCTCGCGAGCGACGGGCCCGAAGATACGGGTGCCGACAGGCGAACCATCCTTGTTGATGACGACGGCGGCGTTGTCGTCGAAGCGGATGTAGGAACCGTCCTTACGGCGGACCTCCTTGACGGTGCGCACGATGACGCAGCGGACGACATCCTTCTTCTTGACGTTCGCGCCGGGCGTGGCCTCCTGGACGGCGGCCATGACGACGTCACCGATGCCGGCGTAACGGCGCTTAGAGCCGCCCAGCACCTTAATGCAACGAACCTTGCGCGCACCGGAGTTGTCGGCAACGTTCAGCATGGTTTGCATCTGAATCATGGTTGGAACCTTTCCGAACCTAGGCCAGCGAGAGGTGCGACCGCCCATGGTGGATGCCCGGGGCATCCGGACGGGCGCACATCACCGGGAAACTTACATCGACAAGCTTACTTGGCGCGCTCGATGATCTCGACGAGACGCCAACGCTTGGTGGCGGACAGCGGACGGGTCTCCATGATACGGACGGTATCGCCGACACCAGCGATGTTCTCCTCGTCGTGGACGTGGAACTTCTTGGTGCTGGTCATCATCTTGCCGTACTTGGGGTGACGCTTGCGCTCCGTGGTGGTCACAACAATGCTCTTGTTGCCCATGATGGAGGAAACGATACCCTGGCGGACCTTGCGCGCGTTGCGCTCAGTTGCTTCAGCCATTATCTACTCCTGTGCTACTCGGTGGCAGCGGACTTCTCCGCTGCGATCTGACGGGCACGCTGCTCGGTGAGGACACGAGCGATGTCCTTCTTCACGGTGGTCACGCGAGCGGTGTTGTCCAGCTGGCTGGTGGCCATCTGGAAACGAAGGTTGAAGAGCTCGGCGCGGCAATCCTTCAGCTTCTCAGCCAGGGCCTCGTCGGAAAGCTCACGAATCTCTGCGGGCTTCATTACTTGTCCTCCCCGTTCTTAGCGCGGGTAATGATCTTGGTCTTGATCGGCAGCTTGTGCTGGGCAAGACGCAGGGCCTCGCGTGCGATCTCCTCGGACACGCCGGCGATCTCGAACATGACGCGGCCCGGCTTGACGACGGCCACCCACTCCTCGGGGTTACCCTTACCGGAACCCATGCGGGTCTCCGCGGGCTTCTTGGTGATGGGCTTGTCCGGGAAGATGGTGATGTAGACCTTACCGCCACGCTTCATGTAACGGGTCATGGCGATACGAGCGGCCTCGATCTGACGATTGGTGATCCAATGGCGATCGAGAGCGACGATGCCGTACTCACCGAAATGGAGCTCGGTGTTACCCTTGGCCTGGCCCTTCATGGAGCCACGCTGCACCTTGCGGTGAAGAATACGCTTAGGAGCGAGCATTACTGATTCCTCCTATCGTTGTTGCGACGACGCGGACGGGAGGTACCCTCGAGAGCCATGTTGGGAACAGGCTGGCCCGGGAGCTTCTCGCCCTGGTAGATCCAGACCTTGACGCCGCAGGAGCCCATGGTGGTGCGGGCGGTGGCGGTGCCGTAGTCGATCTTGGCGCGGAGGGTGTGCAGCGGCACGCGACCCTCGCGGTACCACTCGCGACGGCCCATCTCGGCGCCGCCGAGACGACCGGAGCACTGGATACGGATACCCTTGGCGCCGGCCTTGCGAGCCGACTGAACGGCCTTGCGCATGGCGCGACGGAAGGCGACGCGACCCTCGAGCTGCTCGGCGATGGACTGAGCCACCAGCACGGCGTCGAGCTCGGGGCGCTTGACCTCGATCACGTCGACGGACAGGTTGCCCTTGGAGACGCCGGCGACGCGCTCGAGCTCGGTGCGGAGACCGTCGATCTCGGAGCCCTTCTTGCCGATGACGACGCCCGGACGGGCGGTGAGGATGATGACCTTCACCTTATCGCCTGCGCGCTCGATCTCGACGCGGGAGACGGCGGCGCGGGCGAGACGCTTCTCGAGGAAGCGACGGATCTCGATATCGTTGCCGAGAGTCTTAGCGTAATCCTTCTCAGCGAACCAGCGGGAGCGCCAGTTCTCGGTGATGCCGAGGCGGAAGCCAGTGGGATAGACTTTCTGACCCATGACGCTTAAGCCTCCTTTCGAGGAGCAACGATGACGGTGATGTGGCTCGTGCGCTTCAGGATGCGGGAAGCGGAGCCCTTGGCGCGAGGACGGATGCGCTTGAGCGTCGGGCCCTCGTCGACATAAGCGGCCTTGACGAACAGGTCGTCGGCACGCATCTGGTTATTGTGCTCGGCGTTGGCAACGGCGGAACGCAGGACCTTCTCCACGTCCACAGCGACGGAGCGCGTGCAGAAGTGAAGGATATCGAAGGCCTGGGCGACGTTCTTGCCGCGGATCAGGTCGATCACGAGGCGAGCCTTGCCGGGAGAGACGCGCACGTACTTGGCCGTGGCGCGAACCTCGCGGGTCTCGGTGGAAGTAGTAGCCATTTACCTAAACCCCCTATTTGGCCTTGTGCGCACGGAAGGTACGGGTGGGCGCGAACTCGCCCAGCTTGTGACCAACCATGGACTCGGTGACGTACACGGGAACATGCTTGCGGCCGTCGTGAACGGCGATGGTGTGACCGACCATCTCGGGGAAGATGGTGGACGCGCGGGACCAGGTCTTCACGACGTCCTTCTTGCCAGCCTCGTTCATCGCGATGATACGCGAGAGGAGGCGCGCCTCTACGAACGGGCCCTTTTTGAGACTTCTGCTCATAAGTGCTTTCTCCTAACGGGTATCGATTACTTCTTGCGACGACGGATGATGAGGTCGTTGGACGTCTTCTTCTTGTTGCGGGTGCGGTAGCCCTTGGACGGGGTGCCCCACGGAGAGACGGACGGACGACCGGAGGTGTGCGAGCGACCCTCGCCACCGCCGTGCGGGTGATCGACCGGGTTCATGACGGTACCACGGACGGTCGGGCGGACGCCCATCTTGCGATGACGGCCGGCCTTGCCGATCACGATGTTGGAGTGCTCGGAGTTGCCGACCTCGCCGATGGAGGCGCGGCAGGTGACGAGAACGCGACGCATCTCGGAGGAAGGCATGCGGATGATCGCGTACTTGCCCTCCTTACCCATGAGCTGGCAGGCGGTACCAGCGGAACGGGCGATGGCAGCGCCCTTGCCAGGCTGGAACTCGATGGCGTGGATGAGGGTACCCACGGGAATCTCGGACAGCGGCATGGCGTTGCCCGGCTTGATGTCGGCGCCGGCACCGGAGATGACGGTGTCGCCGACCTTGAGGCCCTTGGGGGCCAGGATGTAGCGCTTCTCGCCGTCCACGTAGTGGAGCAGGGCGATGCGGGCGGAGCGGTTCGGGTCGTACTCGATGGTAGCGACCTTGGCCGGCACGCCGTCCTTGTTGCGCTTGAAGTCGATCACGCGGTACTGACGCTTCACGCGGCCACCCTGGTGGCGCATGGTGATGCGACCGGCGTTGTTGCGACCGGCCTTGACCGGCAGCGGCTCGAGAAGGGACTTCTCGGGCGTGGTGCAGGTGATCTCGGAGAAGTCCGCGATCGTCTGCCAGCGACGGCCGGCGCTGGTCGGCTTAAGGTGCTTTACAGCCATTCCTTATCCCTTTCATATCGGTCCGTTGGCCACTGCAAGCCGGGATTGTGGATGCAGTGACACCGGATTACCACGGCTCCGGGCGTTTCCTATTAATACGCACGGAGCACTTGAGCTTGCCTCCCGTATTCGAAGAGGCAAGCGTCAAGAACTAACATAGGCGCGAATTACGCCTGGGTGCCGAAGACCTCGATGGTCTGACCCTCGGCCACGGTGACGATGGCCTTCTTCCAAGAACGGGTCTTGCCAGCGACATAGCGGACGCGCTTGGTCTTGGGCTTGACGTTCAGGGTGTTAACGCGAACAACCTTCACGCCGAAGATCTCCTCGACAGCGTCCTTGATCTGGAACTTGTTGGCGTCCTTGGCAACCTCGAAGGTGTACTTGTTCTCCTCCATGGCGGAGTAGGAACGCTCGGACACGATCGGGCGGATGATGATCTCGTGAGCGGTCATTTAGGCGAGCACCTCCCCGAAGTGAGCGGCGACGTCGGCGGGCATCAGCAGAGCGCCGTTGTTGACGAGGTCATAGGTGTTGGCCTCGGCAGGCGTGATGATGAACGTCTTGGGGATGTTGCGGAAGGAGAGGTAGGCGTTGATGTCATCCTCGCGAACGACGATGGTCAGACGCTTGCCCTCGATGCCCAGAGCCTTGAGCATGGCGACGGCTGCCTTGGTGGAAGGCTTCTCGAAGCCGTAGTCGTCAACGAGAACGAGCTCGTTGTCGCGGAGCTTGGCGGACAGGGCGGAGCGCATGGCGAGCTTGACCTCTTTGTTGTTCATGCGCTTCACATAGGTGCGGGGCTTGGGCCCGAAGATCACACCGCCACCGCGCCACTGGGCGGCACGGATGGAGCCCTGACGGGCACGGCCGGTGCCCTTCTGACGCCAAGGCTTCTTACCGCCACCGGAGACCTCGGAACGGCCCTTGGTGGACTGGGTGCCCTGACGCCAGCAGGCCTGCTGGCACTTGACGATGTGGTGCATGACGTGGATGTTCGGCTCGATGCCGTACACGGCGTCGGCGAGCTCGGCCTCGGCGACCTGCTTGCCCTCGGCGTTCTTCACTTCAAACTTAGACATAGCGACGGTCCTCCTTTACGCCATGCGGATGGCGACCAGACCGTTCTTGCCACCGGGCACGGCGCCCTTGACAAGCATGAGGTTCTGCTCGGCATCAATGCGGACAACGGAGAGGTTCTTCACGGTCACGCGGGCGTTGCCCATGTGGCCGGCCATCTTGACGCCCTTGAGGACGCGGGCCGGGTAAGCGCACTGGCCGATGGAGCCGGGGTGACGCTGGATGTGGGAACCGTGGGACATGGGACCGCGGCGCTGGTTCCAGCGCTTGATGCGACCCTGGAAGCCCTTACCCTTGGAGGTGCCGATGACGTCGACCTTGGCGACGTTCTCGAAATCGGCGACGGTGACGACGTCGCCGACCTTGTGCTCCTCGCCGTTCTCGACGCGGACCTCACGAAGGTAACGGACGGGCTCGACGCCAGCCTTGGCAAAGTGACCAGCCATGGGCTTGTTCACATGCTTGGACTTGATGTCGCCGAAGCCGATCTGGACGGCGTTGTAGCCGTCGGTCGCCTCAGTTTTAACCTGCGAGACGGTGCAGGGGCCAGCCTGGATGACCGTGACGGGGACGACGTTGTCATCCTCGTCCCAAACCTGGGTCATGCCGATCTTACGGCCGAGAATCATGTTGATCATTCGATCTCCAACTCTCGGTGGTCTTGGGACATTGCACGCGCCCCTTGCGCGTGCCCCTAGAGGACCACATACGGACTTGCGCGCCACTCCTTGCATTCGCCTCGACCCCTTGTGCGCGGCAACCCATTTGCGCAGCTAGACGGCCCAGGCAGAATCCTCCTAGTGGACACAGCTTGATTAGTATACACGCCTGCGGGCGTCTCCATATTGTCTTCGCAATGTTTTTGCAGGTGAGAACCCCTGCTTAACGTGAAGACGCGGCCGGGCGGGCTCCCGAGACCGGAAAATCAACCCGAGAACCTACTCGCAAAGCCCGTCTGCGCTCATGCGCTCGGCGAGACGGGCATCGGTCCACTGGCGGACGAGCTCGTAAAGCACCGCCACGACGGGAATGAAGAACACGATGCCCACGATGCCGAAGAGCTTGCCGCCCACAAGAGCGGCGATGAGGGTCCACAGCGCGGACAGACCCACGGAGGAGCCCACCACATGCGGATAGATGAACTGGTTCTCGACGAACTGAACGGCCAGGTACGCGATCACGCAGATGATCGCCTGGTCGGGCGAGGCGAGCAGGGTGAGGAACGCGCCGATGGCGCACGACGCGAAGGCGCCCACGTACGGCACGAAGGCGAAGATCGCCGTGAGAAAACCGATAAGCCCGGCATACGGCAGGCGCAACAGGGAGAAAGCGACGAAGATGAGCGTGCCCAAGATGCACGCCTCCAGGCACTGCCCCGAGAGGAACTTCGAATACGTGTCGGTCGCCAGCGCCCCGACATGGCGGATGCGCGATGCGTGGCGCGGATCGAGATGGGCGTCCATCACACGGTTGACCTGACGGGCGAGCACGCGCTTGCTCGCCAGGACGTAGACGGCGATGACGAAGGCGAACACCGTGCTCGAAACTACCGAGACGGTGGAACGCGCGGCGGCGAGCACCGAGGTGGCGATGGAGCCGAGGCCGAAGTTCATGAGGTTTTGCAGGCTCTCGGAGCGGGAGGCCGCCCCGGAGGCGGGCTGCAGCCATGCCATGAGCCTATCGACGTCCACGCCCTCGGCCGCAAGGGCGCGCTCGATCTCGGGCAGGCGCTCGGCGAATAGGGGCGCGACGGTGCGGGCGGAGGCGACGAGCTCGGGCACGAGCATCGTGACGGCCATGACGGCCACGCCGGCGATGGCGATGAGCACCAAAACGATGCTCGCCGCCGTCACGGCGCCCTGCTGGGGGCGCCTCTGCTCGGGAAGGCGCTCGACCAGGCGGCCGAGCAGGCGCTCCATGCCCGAAACGGGCACGTTCAGCACAAAGGCGAATCCGAGGCCGAGCAACACAGGGAAGAAGACGTCGACGACGGCGGACAGCGCCCCGATCACCCCGTCGAGGTGCATGACGGCGGCGTACAGACAGACACCGAACATAATCAACGAGGCGGCGCGGCGCCATTTCTCATCGAACATGGGCTTCCTTACACGAAGGTGGCACCCGCGGTCCCTCCAGACCACGGGCGCCACGCGATTTCGGGCCTTATACCCATTCCTTCGGATACATCACACGGCCATCCGTCCGCATGCTCAGTCTTCCACCGGCGGCACGCCCCCAGACGGGTCGGTATCCGCGTGACCGGTTTTCATGAAGGTGTAGATGGCCTTCGAATAGTATGCCGACCCGAGCTCCGAGGGATGGGAATAATCGCGCAGGAAATATCGGTCATACTCATGACCGGAAAAATCCGCGACCTGAAAACCCGCATCGGCGGCCGCGTCGCGCACCATGCGATAGTAGCGTTGACGAACCTCGCGCGTGTAGACGGTCTGATCGTAGGCCGCCCCCTTGACGGGTTGGATCACGATGAGCGGCTCGACCCCCGTTTCCCGACACACGTCGAGGACCATCTTGAAGTCATCGAACTCCTGTGAGCTGAAGTACTCGCCGTCTCGCACCTTCCAATTCTCGTTCGCGCCCTCGAGCCACGTCTTGTAATGCTTGCCGTACCAGGCGTCATTCATCCCGAGGTCGTTGCCGGCCGCGTGATCCCGGGCGGCTCGATCGGCCTCGGTGAACACCGCGTCCCAATCGGGACCGCCGTCCGGGTGGGTCGGCCGCGGGGCCGACGCGTCCTCCGGGGCATGGGGGCCCCGGCCATCGAGCGCCAGGTCGTGGGCGAGTCGAACGTCTGATGCGAGGGTGCTCGCCGCCTCATCCACATCGTGCAGGACGCGCTCGACGGGTCCCTCGTCCACGGGCTCCCCGGCGCCGTACTCGGCCGCTCGGCGGGCCACCCGATGCTTCAGTTCATCCGAAATGGCACCGTTGCCCATGAACGCCTCGAAGGCCCCGGGCGAATAGACGCCGGGGAAATCGCGCGCGGGGCGACGGTACGTCATGAACCATTGGATGCTCGGGAAAAGCACCACGCGGCGCGGGGCGTCGGCCACGGAGGCAAAGGCGCCGATCTCGATGGCCTGCCATAGATCCGCGCAGCCCGCGCGACCGGCCATCAGGGCGCCCACGTCGTAGGTGCCCGGCGCGAGCAGATTGCCCGGATGGGAGAAGCCCGCCGACTTTGGATTGAGCTCCGAGGAGCCGAACACCAAAGCGACCGACTCGCCACGCCCGACGCTGTTTTCATATTGGCCCCGCATGAGCTGCCAGCTCGACACCTCCTGCGCCGTGGGATAGCCCACGTAGGGGACATCCTCACCTGAGATCCGACTCTCCCAGGCATAGGCGGCCCCGCCGCATACGGCGAGCGTCGCAGCCAAGGCGAGGGCGATGATGCGCCTTCTCATGGCAACCCCCTAGAACTCGGCGTACACCGGGCTTGCCGGAGCACCGTACGGGGAAAGCACGAAGAACCACCCGAGCACCCCCACGAGCACCGCCACAACCGCGAACCAGGCGATGGCCGCCGAGGTCGCGTCCGAGTAGAACCATGCGCGCACGCGTTCGGGCGTCATCGCGCGCAGGCGCGCGAGCGCAGATGTGCCTCTCCCCGCGGCGTTCGCGCCCGCGCCCACACGGTCCGCCATGCCCATCACAGCCTCACCGAGATCTGCTCGATGATCTTGTTCACCGTGTTCATTTCCGAACGCTCGACCGCGGTGGGGGCGATCTCCACACCGAAGCGCTCCTCTATCTCGACGAGCACTTCGATGGCGGCGAGGGAGTCGAGAAGGCCCGCTGCGAACAGGTCGATGTCGCGCTCCTCGCGCACGGCCTCGTCGTCGCAGATGTCTTCCAGCATGTCGAGGACCTCCGCCTCGAGTTCGTTCCTATCCATGGATGATCCTTTCGATGATATGGGTGAGCTGACCGGAGAAGAGCGCGAAGCCGATGACCACGAGCTGCATCGTGACGAACCACGACAGCACGCGGTACCAGCGCTTGCGCTTGTTCCGCTTGTAGAAGGCCGACCGTTTCTGATAGACCTCGGTGAGGGCGAGCAGCACGCCGTGATACAGACCGTACGCCAGGTAGTCGAGGGTGAGCCCATGCCATGCGCCCATCAGCAGCATGTCCACCAGGTAGGCGGCGCACGCCGTGTGCAAGCGGCTCGAGAAGAGCTTTCGCTTGGAGGCCGCGCGCACGAACCTCATGAAGACGAAATCGCGCAGCCACGTGGACAACGTGATATGCCAGCGGTTCCAAAAGTCCTTGATGTCCCGCGCCGCAAACGGGGCGCGGAAATTCCGGGGCGTGGCGATGCCGAAGCAGTAGCTCGCCCCCACCGCCATGAGCGAATAGCCGGCGAAATCGAAGAACAGGTACAGGGCGTAGACGTACGCGCGGGCGATGGCGCGCACCGGGGCCGGTCCGGGAATAGAGATCACGGCCGGCACGCCCGCGAGCTGCGCCGTGGCGGAAGGGTCGAGGGCCGTTTGCGCGATCGTCGCCAACACCAGCTGCGACACCGCGCCGGCGAGCAGGAACAAGACGCCCCGGCTGAAGAGGTCCGCGTACTCGGATCGGGAAAGGCGCCTGTCGGCATCTTCCCCAAACCGACGCGACCGATCGATCGGCCCCGAGGTGAACGTCGCGAAGAACGTCAGGAAGTACAGGTAGTCGACGATCCCGAGATCATCGATGAGCCCGTCGCGGATCTCGATGAGCACCTGCACCGCCTTGAAGGTCAGGTAGCTGATGCCGATGAAGCCCAGCAGGTTGGCGTCGAACACCGCCCCCACCTTGTAGATGACGAGCGGGGCGACGGTCGCCGCGAGCGACGCGCGGTACACCGCCATGCTCTTGCGGCCGCTCTTCCAGCTGCCGAGCGTCGCGCGCATGGACGCGAACGCCACCGCGAGAAACACCGCGAACGCGGCGGCGCCGGCGGGACTGCCCGCAAACAGCAGGCCGACCATCACACATGAGGCCGCGAAGCCGTAATACTTGATACGCCTCTCCATGAAGCCGAGCGCCGCGGCCGGAATCACCGCGACGACGAGCGCCATGAAAAACGACGGGGAGGTGTAGAAACCCATCGATATCTACTTCTTCTCGGTGAGGGCGCGGCGATCGAGCTTGCCGTTGCCGGTCATGGGCAGGGACTCGTGGAACGCGACCTTCTTCGGGATCATGTAATGGGGCAGGAACTCGGCCAAACGCTCCTTGAGCGCGAGTCCGACGCGAAACGGCGTGTCCTGGAGCGGCGCGGACGGCACGACGTGCGCCACGAGGTGCGAGATCTTCCCATCGCGATACACCGGCGCGACCGCGGCGGCGGCGATTTCGGGCAGTCGGCGCAGATGGCTCTCGATCTCGCCGAGCTCGATGCGGAAGCCGTTGAGCTTGACCTGCAGGTCGAGACGGCCGCGGAAATGCAGCATCCCCTCGGCGTCGAGGCAGCCCTCATCGCCGGTGCGGTACGCACGCACGGCGGTTCCGTCGAGCATGGCCTCGCCAAAGGCGCGCGCCGTGAGGTCGGGCCGCCCGAAATAGCCGCGGGCGACCGTGTCGCCCTCGATGACGACCTCGCCGAAGGTGCCCGCGGGAACGGCGCGCCCCTCCTCATCGACGATGCGGATGCGCGTACCGAGACGCGGCGACCCCACGGGCAGGGGCTCGGCGCCCGCCGCCATCTCGGCCGTCACCTCAACTGCGGTGACGGCGACGGTCGACTCGGTCGGACCGTAGGTGTTGAGCACGCGGGCGCGCGGGAAGCGCTCGAGCAGGCGCGCGGCGGTCGCGTTCGGCAGCGTCTCACCGCAGAACACGAAGAGCTTAAGATCGGGCATGGCGTTCTGGTCGAAATCGGCGTTCGCGAGGCAGAGCTCGGCAAACGACGGGGTCGAGACCCAGATGCCCGCGCCGCTCTCCTTGAGCGCGGCGAACTGCGCCGCCATGCTGAGCTGCGTCTCGGCGGCCAGCGAGTACAACGCGCCGCCCCCGCCGAGGGCGCCGGCGAGCTCGAACACCGACAAATCGAACGAGAAGGGGGCTTGGTCGAGCCACACGGGGCCGCCCTCGAACCCGGCGGTGTGGGCGCGGACGAGCTCGAGATCCCATTCGCAGAAGTTGTCGAAGCACGCCGCCGTGACCTCCACGCCCTTGGGCGCGCCGGTCGAGCCGGAGGTGAACAGGATGTAGGCGAGGTCCTCCCCATCGATCCAGCGCTCACGGTCGGAGTGGCCCGCGGCCGCCACGAGGTCGCCGATGGCGCGGTGCTCGATAACGTCGACGGGCGGCATCTCCTCGCACCGGGGGAAGGCTCCGACCGCCAGCACGAGCGGGGCTTCGGCGCCCGTATCGCCCTTCATGGACGCCGAGATCTGCGCGGCGATGGACGCGGTGCGCTGCGGCGGCACGGAGCTGCCGTCGATGGGGACGTAGGGGCATCCGGCCTTCATGCAGGCGAGGAGACACACGACCATGAACGGGTCCTTGTTACCGTACACGATGACGGGAACGCCGCGTTCGACGCGCGCGCCCACCTGGGCGGCGAGCGCCTCGGACGCCGCCCATAGCCCTCGATAGGTCAGGTCCATCCCCGTCGATGCGCGCACGGCGGTCCGATCGGGCCACTCGCGGGCGAAACGCTCGATGTTCTCCAAATATTTCACGTGTCATCCCATCCCTTCGTTCCCACACGGGCGCAGTGGGCGCCGCGTCCGAGAGCCCAGCCTCCCCCGCGCACCGCTTTGACGAGCGGGGCTTCGAAAAAAGGAGGCGCAGACTCCATCATGATATCGTTTCCCATTGTGCCCATTGAACCTTTGCGCATCCTTACCGTCGAGTGACGTTTGAGTAAGAGTGGTTATGAAGTGCTGAAGCCGCGGAGGCTCCGCGCGCTCGCGCGGAGGGGGTGCCGACGGCGCCATCCGAAGGCGATGGCTTTTCGCGGGCGGCCCGCTCGGCCCGCCCGAGGACGGCTCGCCGGAATCGGCCCCGGGGGCGTGTTCGCGAGGAGCTTGGACGGGCCGGGTGCGGCGCGTGCGAAAAACGCGCCCATCCCCAAATTGCACACACAAGCGCGCCGGATAGGCCTGGACGGTGGCGTATTATTGAAGAGTTATCAAACCGTTCGGCTCAAGGTCATGCGACCGCTGCCGACGGACCGACCCGCACCGAAAGAAGGGCAGGACTCAATGGTCTCTCGCGTGTACGTAGAGAAGAAACCCGGGTTTGACGTCGAGGCGCAGCAGCTGCTCGCCGAGCTCCGCGACACCCTGGGCATCGAGGCGCTCACGGGCCTGCGCGTCATCAACCGCTATGACGTCGAGGGCATCGACGAGGAGCTGTTCGGCTCCTGCGTGCCCACCGTGTTCTCCGAGCCGCAGGTCGACTTCGCCTACGACGAGCTCCCCGCCGCGGACGGCTCGTCCGTTTTCGCCGTCGAGGCGCTGCCCGGCCAGTTCGACCAGCGCGCCGCCTCCGCCGCCGAGTGCGTGCAGCTGATCTCCCAGGGCGAGCGCCCCACTGTGCGTTCCGCCAAGGTCTACCTGCTCTCCGGCGACCTTTCCACTGAAGACTTCGACGCCATCAAGGGCTACGTGGTGAACCCGGTCGAGTCCCGCCTCGCCGACCTCGAACTGCCCGAGACCCTCACCCAGGAGATCCCCGATCCCGAGCCGGTCGAGGTCATCGACGGCTTCCGCGAGATGGACGAGGCCGCCCTCGCCTCCTTCATCGCCGAGCGCGGCCTGGCCATGGACGAGGCCGACATCGCGTTCTGCCAGCAGTACTTCAAGGATGAGGACCGCGATCCCACCATCACCGAGATCCGCGTGATCGACACCTACTGGTCCGACCACTGCCGTCACACCACCTTCGGCACCAACCTCGAGAACATCCAGATCGATGACGCCGCCGTCGAGGCCGCCTTCGACCGCTACATGGAGATGCGCCACGAGCTCGGGCGCGATGGGAAGCCCGTCTGCCTCATGGACATGGGGACCATCGGCGCCAAGTGGCTCAAGAAGCAGGGCACCCTCACCGACCTCGATGAATCCGAGGAGATCAACGCCTGCACCGTCAAGGTGACCGTCGACGTCGACGGTGAGGACCAGGACTGGCTGTTCCTCTTCAAGAACGAGACCCACAACCATCCCACCGAGATCGAGCCCTTCGGCGGCGCGGCCACCTGCGTGGGCGGAGCGATCCGCGACCCGCTCTCCGGGCGCTCCTACGTCTACCAGGCCATGCGCGTCACCGGCGCGGCCGATCCGACCGTTCCCGTCTCCGAGACCATCGCCGGCAAGCTCCCGCAGCGCAAGATCGTGACCACCGCCGCTGCCGGCTACTCCTCCTACGGCAACCAAATCGGCCTCGCCACCGGTCAGGTCTCCGAGCTCTACCACCCCGGCTACATGGCCAAGCGCATGGAGGTCGGGGCCGTGGTGGGCGCCACGCCCGCGAGCCACGTCCGCCGCGAGTGCCCCGCGCCCGGCGACAAGATCATCCTGCTCGGCGGCCGCACCGGCCGCGACGGCATCGGCGGCGCCACCGGCTCCTCCAAGGCGCACAACGTCGAGTCCATCGAGAAGGACGGCGCGGAGGTCCAGAAGGGCAACGCCCCCATGGAGCGCAAGCTGCAGCGCCTGTTCCGCCGTGGCGACGCCTGCCGCCTGATCAAGCGCTGCAACGACTTCGGCGCGGGCGGCGTGTCCGTCGCCGTGGGCGAGCTGGCCGACGGCCTCTACATCGACCTCGACATGGTCACCAAGAAGTACGACGGCCTCGACGGCACCGAGCTCGCGATCTCCGAGTCCCAGGAGCGCATGGCCGTGGCCGTGGCCGAAAAGGACGTCGAGGAGTTCATGGGCTATGCCGCCGAGGAGAACCTCGAGGCGACCGTCATCGCCGAGGTGACCTGCGAGCCCCGCGTCCGCATGGCCTGGCAGGGCGACGCCATCGTCGACCTCTCCCGTGACTTCCTCAACTCCAACGGCGCCCCCAAGTACCAGGATGTCCACGTCGTGGCCCAGGGCATCGCCCCCATCGACCCCGAAAGCGAGCTGGCCGAGGCCGCACTCGAGCAGTTCGGAACGCTCGACGGCATCTACGAGAGCACCGTCCCCATGGTGCCGGGAGCCGAGACCTGCGAGTCCTTCCATGACGCCATGATCGAACTCGTAAGCGACCTCAACGTGTGCTCCAACAAGGGCCTGTCCGAGCGCTTCGACTCCACCATCGGCGCCGCGACCGTGCTCATGCCCTTCGGCGGCGAGCGTCAGCTCACCCCGAACCAGGCCATGGTCGCCAAGTTCCCGGTCGACGGCGAGACCACCACGGTCTCCGGCATGGCCTGGGGCTTCAACCCCTATATCATGGACGCCGACCAGTACCGCGGCGCCTACCTCTCCGTCGTCGAGAGCATTTCCCGCCTCGTCGCCACCGGCTTCGACCATGAAAAGGCCTATCTGTCCTTCCAGGAGTACTTCGAGCGCCTGCGCGACGTTCCCGAGCGTTGGGGCAAGCCCATGGCCGCGGTCCTGGGCGCCCTCATGGCGCAGGTCGAACTCGGCGCCGGCGCCATCGGCGGCAAGGACTCCATGTCCGGCTCGTTCGAGGACCTCGACGTCCCGCCGACGCTCATCTCCTTCGCCGTTGCCGTGGACAAGCTCGCCAACGTCGTGTCGCCCGAGTTCAAGGGCGCAGGCCACCGCGTCGCCCTGATCCAGCCCTCCTACCAGCTCGACGACTTGCTGCCCGAGTCCGACTCCCTGCTCGCCGCCTTCCGCACCGTCGAGGGCCTCGTTCGCGAGGGCAGGGCGCTCTCCGTCTCCACGGCGGGCTTCGGTGGCCTTGCCGAGATCCTGTTCAAGGGCTGCCTGGGCAACCGCCTGGGCTTCGAGGTGTCAGAGTCCTACTATGAGGCCGACGCGCGCGATCTGTTCGATCACTCCTACGGCTGCTTCGTCGTCGAGCTCGACGAGGGCGCGACGCTGCCCGACGTCGACGGCGTGACCGTGGTCGAGCTCGGCACGACCCGTGAATCCTACGAGTTCACCGCCTACGGGGAGACGCTCGACCTGACCGAACTGCAGGAGGCCTGGGCGAGTGCGCTCGAGGGCGTGTTCCCCTACCGCAGCGCCGCCGACGATGCGAACTCCCCCGATGAGCTCGTGCCCGAGGAGCGCTACCGTTGCGAGGAGCAGGGCCGCATCCGCGCGAGCTATGGCGGGCTCAAGATCGCCAAGCCGCGTGTGATCATCCCCGTGTTCCCCGGTAACAACTGCGAGTTCGACTCCGCCCGCGCCTTCCGTGCCGCCGGGGCCGAGGCCGATGTGTTCGTGATCAACAACCTCACGCCCGATAACGTCGCCGAGTCGACCCGCGAGCTCGCGCGCCGCATTCGCGAATCCCAGATCGTCATGATCCCCGGCGGCTTCTCCGGTGGCGACGAGCCCGACGGCTCCGCCAAATTCATCACCGCCTTCTTCCGCGCCCCCGAGGTCACCGAGGCCGTCCGCGACCTGCTCCAGTCCCGCGATGGCCTGATGCTCGGCATCTGCAACGGCTTCCAGGCGCTCGTGAAGCTGGGCCTGGTGCCCTACGGCGACATCGTCGACGCCACCCCCGAAGCCCCGACGCTGACCTTCAACGAGATCGGCCGTCATCAGAGCCGCCTGGTCCGCACGCGCATCTGCAGCGACCTCTCCCCTTGGCTGTCCCAGTGCGACCCCGAGGAGCTCTACACCGTCGCCATCTCCCATGGAGAGGGCCGCTTCGTCGCCAACGACGAAGTGCTCGGTCAGCTTCGCGACGGCGGCCAAATCGCCACGCAGTACGTCGATGTGGCCGGCATGCCGTCCATGGATCTCGACGTGAACCCCAATGGCTCCGTCGCCTGCATCGAGGGCATCACCAGCCCCGACGGCCGCGTGCTCGGCAAGATGGGCCATGCCGAGCGCCGGGGCGACGGCCTGTACAAGAACGTGCCGGGCGACACGTTCATGCCGCTCTTCGAGGGCGGTGTGGCCTACTTCGGCTAGCACGGGAGCTACGCTACGCCACCCCCGACCTCCAAGGCGCCGTCGACCGCATATGGTCGGCGGCGCCTTTTCAATACGGGGAAACGGCACGCGGCTTTCCGATGCACGCACCCTCGCAACTTGGGTATATCGGATATGAGATTATCGGTTTTCATAAGGAGGCAATATGTCCGACGATCGAAAGCTGGTCCTTTACTATCGACCTACCTGTCCGTTTTGCATCCGCGTGCTCGATTTCATCGAGCGCAACGGCATACATGTCGATATGCGCGACATATCCGATGACCCAGAAGCCCTCGACACACTCGTACGGGTCGGCGGAAAACGCCAGGTGCCCTGCCTGTTCATAGACGGTAAACCCCTCTATGAATCGGGGGATATCATCGACTGGCTGCACACCAACCGCTAACGTCCCTCAAGGTCAACCCGCAAAAATGCATGGGGCCCCTCTGGAGAGAGGGGCCCCATGTTTTACCGATGGCGTGCGGATTTAATCAGTCGCCATGGGGGCGTAGGAGTTGCTGCTCGTAGCGGGCTGCATGGGGGCGAGCATGACGCGTCCGGTACCGCGGTATACGTTCACCAAGCCTTCCCCGCCGACCGCCGAGCCGATAAGGGTCTTGCCCGAGCGTTCCACGGTGAACTCGAGACCCGAAGTCCACATGAGGGCGTAGTTGCCGTCGATCTTGAGCTCGTCATTTTGCAGATCGACGTAAATGATCTCCTCGGCTGGGCAAGGGGATTCCAAGGCCAAGACGCCGGTTCCATCCAGCCGCAGGTTGAACAGGCCCTCGTTGCCCGCGACGGCCGAGGATAGGTTGGAGCGACGCTGCAGGGAATCGCTGATGGTACTGTCGCAGGCGAGGAACAGGCCGTCGTTCAGCACCACGGAACCGGCCCACTCGGACAGGTCGATGAGGAGCAGGTGCTGCCAAGTCGGCTCACAGACGAGCATGCCGGTTCCGGCGTACTCGGGCTTGATCATCGACTCCTGGCTCACCGCCCCGCGGAACATCTTGCCCATCAGATCCCCGGCACCCTTGACGCCCGTGGACGATTGGACGTTGCCGACGGTCCACTGCATCGCGCCGGCCTGGAGCGTCACGCCCGTGCGTCCGTCGAGGTGGGCGATCAACTGACGGCGGCGCACGTTCATCTCAGAGCTGAACCATGCCGTCTGCGCGCTCCACGGTGAGACGGAAAGATCGCGCTTCCACTCGATGACGGAGAATTGGCCCTTCTCCGCAATTTTATCGACGTCGTTATTGTCCTGGAAATTGTAGATGCTGTAAGACATGGCGGGCACCTTTCGCCTCGAACCGTCCCAATCGTTGGCCGTAATCCTAGCAAACATGGCCATCAATCCGGCCGTGCCTTCGCCGTAGGTCGCCTTGAATCGGCGAACGGAAACGCGCCCTTACTGCTCTGTGCTCACGTAGTCCTCGTCCATCGTGATTTTGGGAATCGCCTCGGGGTACTCCCCCACCACCAATTCGTTGAGCCTTTTCCTGAATTCAGCGGACGAGAGTTCGCATTCGGCCGGATGGAAGCAATCGAAGATCACGTTGGCATGCGTGGGGCCCGGCACCCATCTCAGGTCGTGAATGCTCGCATGGGGGTCGATGCTCTTGGCCATGGCGTCGATCTTGTTGCGCATGTCCGTCACGCAGGGATCGTCCGTGACGATCGGATCGTAGTGAAGCGTGACGATCAGACCATCCTCCTCCTTGAAGGCCTGTTCGATGTTGTCGAGCGTATCGTGGCTCTCCATGGGGTCCGTCTCGGCCGCCATCTCAACATGGGCGCTCGCGAACTGCCGACCGGGACCGTAATCGTGAACCATGAGGTCGTGGGTCCCCAAGACACCGGGGTACGCCATGATCTTGGAACGGATGCGGGACACGAGGGCCGGGTCGGGAGCTTGCCCGAGTAAGGGATTGACGGTATCTCGTACGAGCTCGATACCGCTCCACCCGATATAGAGTCCCACTGCAAGGCCGGCCCAGGCATCAAGGTTCACGCAAGACAGATGGGCGACTATCGCACACGCGAGGACGGCTCCCGTCGCGATCACGTCATTCTTGGAATCCTGCGCCGTGGCGAGCAGCGTCTCGGATTCGATCCGTTCGCCGAGTTCGCGGTTTACATGGGCCATCCATGACTTGACCAACATGGATACGGCGAGCACCGCGACGAGCTGTATTGAGAATTCCACCGCGCCGGGATGCATGATCTTGCCGATCGAAGATTTGATGAGCTCCACGCCGATCATGAGGACCAATACGGCGACGACCAATCCCGAGAGGTACTCGAAACGACCGTGGCCATACGGATGCTCGGGGTCCGCCGGCTTGCTGGCCAACTTGAAGCCAAGGACGCTCACGATGTTGGAGCTGGCGTCGCTGAGGTTGTTGAAGGCGTCCGCCACGATGGACACCGAACCGGACATCACCCCCACGAGCGCCTTGGCGATGCAGAGCGCGACGTTCAACGCGATGCAGACGACGCCCACCAGCGCACCGGCCCGCGCGCGGTCATTCCCCGCGCGATTGATTATCCATTCCACCATCGATGCCCTCCAAACCGCACCAAATGAGAGCGCTCGGACCCAAGATCCATAGCGGGTATTCAATGCACAAATGGCCGCCACCCCGAAGGTGACGGCCATTGCAAAGCGCGAAACGCGAATCGAATGAAAGCCCTAGAGCTTGATCTCGATGTCGACGCCTGCAGGCAGGTCGAGGCGCATGAGGGAGTCGACGGTGCCGGGCGTGGGATCGAGGATGTCGATCAGACGCTTGTGGGTGCGCATCTCAAACTGCTCACGGGAGTCCTTGTTCACGTGAGGAGAGCGGATGACGGTGTACAGGTTGCGCTCGGTCGGCAGCGGAATGGGGCCGGAAACGCGGGCACCGGTCTTCTGGGCGGTGTCGACGATGAGCTTGGCGGACTGATCCACGACCTCGTGATCATAGCCCTTCAGGCGGATCCTGATCTTCTGGCTGGACAACTTAACCTCCAACGATGGATGCGAGGGCGGCCTCGCGGTGTGTTTACAAGTACAGGCGACAGACCTTAGTTGGTGCCGTTCTTGGCCATGACCTCGTCCACGATGGACTTGGGAGCCGGCTCGTAAGAGTCGAACTGCATGGTGTAGGAAGCACGGCCCTGGGTCTGGGAGCGGAGGTCGGTGGCATAACCGAACATCTCGCCCAGCGGCACCTTGGCGCGGATGACCTTGCTACCGGCGCGGTCGTCCATACCCTCGATCTTGCCGCGACGGCCGGACAGGTTGCCCATGACGTCGCCCATGTACTGCTCGGGGGTCTCGACCTCGACGGCCATGCAGGGCTCGAGCAGGATCGGGTCGGACTTCCTCAGGGCGTCCTTGATGGCCATGGAGCCGGCGATCTTGAACGCAGCCTCGGAGGAGTCGACCTCGTGGTAAGAACCGTCGAACAGGGTGACCTTGACGTCGACGACCGGGTAGCCGGAGATGACGCCGGTGTTGAGCGCCTCCTGGATGCCCTTATCGATGGACGGGATGTACTCCTTGGGAACGACACCGCCGACGATGGCGTTGACGAACTCGTAGCCGAAGCCCTCTTCCATCTTCTCGAGCTTGATGACGGCGTGGCCGTACTGACCGCGACCACCGGACTGACGGACGAACTTGCCCTCGGCCTTCTCGACGTCGTGACCCGGGGCCTCGCGATAGGCGACCTGGGGCTTACCGACGTTGGCCTCGACCTTGAACTCGCGGAGGAGACGGTCGACGATGATCTCGAGGTGAAGCTCACCCATGCCGGCGATGATGGTCTGGCCGGTCTCGTGGTTGGTGGAAACCTGGAAGGTCGGATCCTCCTCGGCGAGCTTGGTCAGGGCGATGGACATCTTGTCCTGCTCGGCCTTGGTCTTGGGCTCGATGGCGATGTCGATGACGGGCTTGGCGAACTCGATCTGCTCGAGGATGATCTCCTTGCCCTCCTCGCACAGGGTGTCACCGGTGGTGGTGTTCTTGAGACCCACGGCGGCGAGGATGTCGCCGGCGGAGGCGCCGTCGACGTCGACGCGGTCGTTGGCGTTCATCTCGAGGATGCGGCCGAAGCGCTCACGGTTGCCGTTGGTGGCGTTGACCACGTAGGAACCGGCGTCCACGTGACCGGAGTACACGCGGAAGAAGGAGAGCTTACCGACGAACGGGTCGGTGGCGATCTTGAAGGCCAGGGCGGAGAAGGGCTCGTCGGCGGAAGCCTCGCGGGTCTCGATGGCGCCGGTCTTGGGGTTGGTGCCCTCGACGGCGGGAACATCGAGCGGGGAAGGCAGGTAGTCGACGACGGCGTCGAGCAGCTCCTGGACGCCCTTGTTCTTGTAGGCGGAGCCCACGAGAACCGGGTTGAGCTCGTTGGCCAGGGTACCCTTGCGGATGGCGGCCTTGAGCATGTCCACGGGGATCTCCTCGTCCTCGAGGACCATCATCATGAGCTCATCGTCGTAGGTGGCGGCGGCGTCGAGCAGCTCGGCGCGCTTCTCCTCGGCGATCTCGGCGAACTCGGCCGGGATCTCGGCCATGGCCTCGGGATAGGTCATGCCCTTGTCATCCGGCTTGAAGTCCCAAGCGGTCATGGTGACGAGGTCGATGACGCCCCAGAAGTTGTCCTCGGCGCCCATCGGGACCTGAACGGCGACGGCGTTGGCGTTCAGGCGCTCCTTCATGGTGTCGATGGCGTGGAAGAAGTCGGCGCCCACGCGGTCGTACTTGTTGATGAACGCGATGCGGGGGACGTTGAAGTTGCGAGCCTGGCGCCACACGGTCTCGGACTGCGGCTGAACGCCGGCGACGGCGTCGAACACGGCGACGGCACCGTCGAGAACGCGCAGGGAGCGCTCGACCTCGGCGGTGAAGTCCACGTGGCCGGGGGTGTCGATGATCTGGACGCGGTAGTTCTTACCGTCCTTGGGCCAGAAGCACGTGGTGGCGGCGGACTGAATGGTAACGCCGCGCTCCTGCTCCTGAACCATCCAGTCCATGGTGGCAGCGCCCTCATGGGTCTCACCGATCTTGTGCTTCTTACCGGTGTAGTAAAGAATGCGCTCGGTCGTGGTGGTCTTACCGGCATCGATGTGGGCCATGATGCCGATGTTACGGGTCTCGGAAAGCTTGTACTTGGGCTTAGCCATGACTTAAGTCCCTTCCCTGAATTACCAGCGGTAGTGAGAGAACGCGCGGTTGGCCTCGGCCATCTTGAAGACGTCCTCGCGCTTCTTCACGGAAGCGCCGACGCCGTTGGAGGCGTCGAGGATCTCGGCGGCAAGGCGCTCGGCCATGGTCTTCTCCTTGCGGGCGCGGGAGAAGTTGACCATCCAGCGGATGCCCAGCTGGGTGGAACGACGGGCGTTGACCTCCATGGGGACCTGATAGGTGGCGCCACCGACGCGCTTGGGCTTGACCTCGAGCGTGGGCTTGATGTTGTCCATGGCCTTCTTGAAGACGGAGAGGGCGTCCTCGCCGGTCTTCTCGGCGACCATGTCGAAGGCGGTGTAAACGATACGCTCAGCAGTGGCCTTCTTGCCGTCAAGAAGGACCTTGTTGATGAGCTGCGTCACGAGGCGGTTGTTGTAAACAGCATCAGGCTGAACCTCGCGGCGGTGATTCTTAGCTGCACGACGCGGCATGTTATATCTCCTCTATCTGAATATGATCGGGTCTACTCGCGAGACTACTTCGGGCGCTTGGCACCGTAGTGGGAACGAGCCTGCTTGCGGTTGGCAACCGGGGCGCAGTCATAGCAGCCGCGGATGATGTGGTAACGCACACCGGGCAGGTCGCGAACACGGCCGCCGCGGACGAGCACGATGGAGTGCTCCTGCAGGTTGTGACCCTCACCGGGGATATAAGCAGTGACCTCGATGCCGTTCACGAGGCGCACACGGGCGACCTTGCGAAGAGCGGAGTTCGGCTTCTTAGGGGAGGTGGTGAACACGCGGGTGCACACACCGCGCTTCTGGGAGTTGCTCTTGAGAGCGGCGTTCTTGGACTTCTTGGGGACCGAGCGACGGCCCTGGCGAACCAGCTGGTTGATAGTAGGCAAAGCGTACTCCTTCTCGAAATATCCAGCTTCCATTCCATGTGCAACGGCATATTAAGGGGCGTCAGCATCCGCCCACAAAACACGCAGTTCGCTATGATACGCGCGCGTACCTGGTCGGTCAACAGACCACGCGTCCGGGCGTTACCTAGTTTTGGCCATATTCCGCAGAGTCTCCATAAAACAAAAAGCCCGCCCTCCCCTTACGGGAAAGGCGGGCTCTCCAGGCGCGATCACCTTGCGTTGGGGGTATCGCGACAGTGCAGGGAGACTAGTCCTCCTGCTCCTCCGGATACACCTCATCGGTGTCGACGAGCTTGTTCAGCAGCTCGTCGAGGGAGGCCATGTCCTCGTTGATGACGCCGTTGCCATCCTTGGACTGGGCCGGGGCGCCGATCATCTCCTCATCGGCATCGATGTGGTGACGCGGGGCGCTCGTGCCGAGCAGGATGTCGTCGGGGCCGTCCGGCGAGAAGACCATCTGCAGCAGCTGGGAGAGATCCTCCTCATCGGCGACGTCCTCGGTGTTCTCGAGGATATAGAGCAGGTTGTGCTCCTCCAGGCCGTCGCGAAGCTCCTCGATTGCCTTGGCGCCGATGCCGTCGATCCTGAGCAGGTCCTCCTCGGACTTGCCGACCAGGTCGCCGACGACCTCGATGCCGACCTCGCTGAACTTATTGGTCCAGCGCTGGGACACGCCCAGGTCGTCGAAGAGGTACAGACGGGCATCCTCGGCGGAGATGGTGCGGCCGTTGCGGGTGATGTGGCCACCGTCGGCCGAGAAGTCGCCGCCGCCGAAGTCGAGCTGCTGGGGCAGCACGGTGTCGAGCTCCTTGAGCTCCTCGGGAGCCCAATCGGGCAGCACCTTGGCGTGCGGGGAGGACGGGTTGTCCACCGGGACGTAGCCCTCCTCGGTGCGGTAGGTCATGCCGGCCTTGGCGTACGGCTTGAGGCCGGTACCCGCCGGGATCTTCTTGCCCACGATGACGTTGGACTTGAGGTCGAGCAGGTGATCGACCTTGCCCTCGATGGCGGCCTCGGTGAGGACGCCCGCGGTGCGGATGAACGACGCGGAGGACAGCCAGGAATCGATCGAGGAGGCGACCTTGAGGGTACCCAGGATCGCGGGCTCGGCCGCAGGCGGGTTGAGACCCTCGCGGGCGACGCGCTCGACCTCGTCGGCGAACTCGTAGCGATCGACGTACTGGCCGAGCAGGTACTTCGAATCACCGGGGTTGGTGATCTGGACGCGACGCAGCATCTGGCGAGCCATGACCTCGATGTGCTTGTCGTTGAGGTCGACGCCCTGGGAGTTGTAGACCTCCTTCACGTTCTCGACGAACGTGTGCATCGTGGACTCGATGTCGGTCAGCTGGCGCAGGTTGCGGAAGTTGACGAAGCCCTTGGTGATCTGGTCGCCGGCGCGGATCTCGCAGCCATCCTCGATGCCGGGCATGAACTGGACGGCGGCGGGGACGCGCTTCTCGTCCAGGATGCGGCTCGGGTCGTCCGTGTCGGTGAGCGTGAGCACGTACTCGGACTTCTCGGGCTTGATGGCCAGGTGACCGGAGAACGGGGCCAGATCGGCCTCGCGGCCGAGGATCTTCTCGTTGACGTTGCCGACGATGTCGAACATACGGGAAACGGTCGGGAGACCCTGGGTGATGTCCGCGACGCCGGCGACGCCGCCGGAGTGAATCGTACGCATCGTGAGCTGGGTGCCGGGCTCGCCGATGGACTGGGCCGCGATGATGCCGACCGCGGTGCCGATGGCGACCGGGCGACGGGTGGACAGATCCCAGCCGTAGCACTTCTGGCAGACGCCGTACTTGGAACGGCAGGTCAGCAGGGCGCGCAGGGAGACCTTCTTAAGGCCGGCGTCGACCATCTTCTGGAGATCTTCGACGCAGGTGATGTAGGCGTCCTTCTCGAAGAGCACCGTGCCGTCCGGGGCGACGACGTCGTCCAGGAAGCAACGGCCCACGAGGTCGACGTTGAGGTCCTCGGTACCGGGGATGATGAGGTTGTACGTGCAGCCCTCGGTGGTGCCGCAGTCCTCTTCGCGCACGATGACATCCTGCGCCACGTCGACGAGACGACGGGTGAGGTAACCGGAGTCGGAGGTGTGCGAGGCGGTGTCGACGAGGCCCTTGCGGGCGCCGTAGGTGGAGATGAAGTACTCGAGCGGGAGCAGGCCCTCGCGGAAGTTCGCCTTAATGGGAAGGTCGATCGTCTCACCGGACATGTCCGCCATCAGGCCGCGCATGCCGCCGAGCTGACGCAGCTGGGCCTTGGAGCCTCGAGCGCCGGAGTCGGCCATCATGTAGATGGGGTTCTCCTCGTCGAACATGGAGAGCATCTTGGAAGCGACCTCGTCGGTGGCGGCGGTCCACTCGTTGACGACCTCGATGTGGCGCTCCATCTCGTTGAGGAAGCCCTCCTCGAAGTACGCGTTGATCTGGTCGACATTGCTCTGGGCATGGTCGAGGACCTGCCACTTGTCGTCCGGGATCAGGGCGTCCCACACGGAGATGGTGAGGCCGGACATGGTGGCGTAGTGGAAGCCGGAGTACTTGATGGCGTCGAGGATCGGGGCGACCTCGGCCTCGGGGTAGCGGTCGCAGCAGTCGGAGACGAGCTTGGCGATATCGCCCTTGACCATCTTGTAGTTGATGAACTCATAGTCAGCCGGCAGGCACTGGCGGTTGAAGATGATGCGGCCGATCGTGGTCTCGAAGCGGGCGGTCTTGGAACCGGTCACGTCGAAATCCTCGATGGTGTTCTTGCCGGTCTTCACACGGAAGAGCTTGGTGCCGTCCTCGAGCTCGACGTTTGCCTCGGCCTCGGACACGCGGACGGAGACCTTGGCCTGCAGGTCGACGCCGGCCTCGGCGCGGCAGTCGTATGCGCGCAGGGCGTCGTCGAAGCTGGCGAAGACGTGGCCTTCGCCGGGCATGCCGTCGCGCGCCTGGGTCAGGTAGTACACGCCGATGATCATGTCCTGGGAGGGAATGTTCACGGGCTTGCCGGAAGCCGGGGAGCGCAGGTTGTTGGAGCTCATCATCAGAATGCGAGCCTCGGCCTGGGCCTGGACGGACAGCGGGACGTGGACGGACATCTGGTCGCCGTCGAAGTCCGCGTTGAACGGGGCGCAGACCAGCGGGTGCAGGTGGATGGCCTTGCCCTCGACCAGCACGGGCTCGAATGCCTGGATGGAGAGACGGTGCAGCGTAGGCGCGCGGTTGAGCAGCACCAGGCGACCGTCGATGACCTCTTCCAGGATGTCCCAGACGAAGGAGGCGCGACGCTCGATGGCGCGCTTGGCGCCCTTGATGTTCTCGACCTTGCCGAGCTCGGTCAGGCGCTTCATGACGAAGGGCTGGAACAGCTCCAGGGCCATGGTCTTGGGCAGACCGCACTGATGCAGCTTGAGTTTCGGGTCGGTGACGATGACCGAACGGCCGGAGTAGTCGACGCGCTTGCCGAGCAGGTTCTGGCGGAAGCGGCCCTGCTTGCCCTTGAGGGCCTCGGCGAGGGACTTCAGCGGGCGACCGCCGCGGCCGGAAACCGGGCGACCGCGACGACCGTTGTCGAACAGGGCGTCGACGGCCTCCTGGAGCATGCGCTTCTCGTTGTTCACGATGATCGCGGGGGCGTCCAGGTCGAGCAGGCGCTTGAGTCGGTTGTTGCGGTTGATCACGCGACGGTACAGGTCGTTCAGGTCGGACGCGGCGAAGCGGCCGCCGTCGAGCTGGACCATCGGGCGCAGATCCGGCGGGATGACCGGGATCACGTCGAGGATCATGTTGGCGGGGTTGTTGCCGCCCTTGAGGAAGGCGTCCACGACCTCGAGTCGCTTGACGGCCTTCTCGCGCTTCTGCTTCTGGCTGTCCTCATCGGCGATGATGGCCTTGAGGGTCGCGGCCTCCTGCGGGAGGTCGATGGCATCGAGCAGGTCGCGGATGGCCTCGGCGCCCATGCCGCCCTTGAAGTACATGGAGTAGTAGCGCTTCATCTCGCGGAACAGCGGCTCGTCGGAGACGAGATCGCGCTCGTTGAGCTGCATGAACGCCTGGAAGGCCTCGGAGCGGAGGTCCTTCTCGTCGCGGCACTCCTCCTCGATGTCGACGATGCCGGCGGCGATCTCCTCGGGGGTCAGGGGCTCCTCGTCGGAGAACTCATCGAAGTTCTCGGGGTTGCCCTGCTCCTTCAGGGACTCGATCTGGCGGGCGCACTCGGCGTCGATCTCCTCGAGATCGGCGGCGAGCTCCTCGCGCAGGTCGTCGGCATCGGCCTCACGGGCCTCATAGTCCACGTGGGTGATGATGTAGCTCGCGAAGTACAGGACCTTCTCCAGATCCTTGGACTTGATGTCGAGCATGCGGCTCATCGGGAACGACGTCGGGCTCTTGAAGTACCAGATGTGGCTGACGGGAGCCGCCAGCTCGATGTGGCCCATGCGCTCGCGGCGCACCTTGGCCGTGGTCACCTCGACGCCGCAGCGCTCGCAGACGATGCCCTTGAAGCGGATGCCCTTGTACTTGCCGCAGGAGCACTCCCAGTCCTTGGCGGGACCGAAGATCTTCTCGCAGAACAGGCCGTCCTTCTCGGGCTTGAGGGTACGGTAATTGATAGTCTCGGGCTTCTTGACCTCGCCGCGCGACCACGAGCGGATCTTGTCGGCGGAAGCAAGCGAGATCTTTACCGAGTCGAAATCAGTAGCTTCGAAATCTGCCACAGTCAACTACTCCTTATCGGTCGTGGTGGCGGCGAGCTCATCGAGGATGGCGTCGGCCGCGTCGGCGGAGGTGTCGGCCTCGTCGATGGAGGGCAGGTCGAGCTCGGAGTCCTCGGCGGCGGGAGCCGGCGCGGGCGCGGGCTCGGCGTCGCGGATGGGCTCGATGTCGAGCGCGAGCGAGCGGATCTCCTTGACGAGAACCTTGAAGGACTCGGGGATGCCGGCCATGGGGACGTTCTCGCCCTTTGTGATGGCCTCGTAGGTCTTCACGCGGCCGACGGTGTCGTCGGACTTGACGGTAAGGATCTCCTGGAGGACGTTGGCGGCGCCGTACGCGTACAGCGCCCAGACCTCCATCTCACCGAAGCGCTGGCCGCCGAACTGGGCCTTACCGCCCAGCGGCTGCTGGGTGACGAGGCTGTAGGGGCCGGTCGAACGAGCGTGGATCTTGTCGTCGACCATGTGGCCGAGCTTCAAGATGTAGGAGGTGCCGACGGTGATGGGCTCGCGGAACTGCTCGCCGGAGCGGCCGTCGTAGAGCACGGTCTTGCCGCGGCTGTCGAGCTGGGTCACGAACGCGGGGTCCATGTGCTCGCCGAAGCGCATCGAGGCCAGGTTCACCATGTTGCGGTTGGCGCGGCGGATGACCTCGGCGATCTCGTCCTCATGGGCACCGTCGAAGACGGGCGTGGCGGTGAAGAACGGGCCGGGGACGTACTTGTCCGAATCCGCGGACTCCGTGTCCCAACCGCAGGCGGCGGCCCAGCCGAGGTGGCACTCGAGGAGCTGGCCGACGTTCATACGGGAGGGGACGCCCAGCGGGTTCAAGATGACGTCGACCGGGGTGCCGTCGGACATGTAGGGCATGTCCTCCACGGGCAGGACCTCGCAGATAACACCCTTGTTGCCGTGGCGGCCGGCGATCTTGTCGCCCTGCTGGATCTTACGGCGCTGCGCGACGTAGACGCGGACCTGCTCGTTCACGCCGGGGGCGAGGTCGTCGCCGTTCTCGCGGCTGAAGCGCACGACGTCGATGACGCGGCCCTCGGCGCCGTGGGGCATCTTGAGGGAGGTGTCGCGCACATCGTGGGCCTTGGTGCCGAAGATGGCACGGAGCAGACGCTCCTCGGCGGTCAGCGCGGACTCGCCCTTGGGAGAGACCTTGCCGACCAGGATGTCGCCGGCCTTGACCTCGGCGCCGATGCGGATGATACCGTCCTCGTCGAGGTTTGCGAGCATGTCCTCGGACAGGTTCGGGATCTCGCGGGTGATCTCCTCGGGGCCGAGCTTGGTGTCGCGGGCATCAAGCTCGTAACGGGAGATGTTGATGGTGGTGAGCAGGTCCTCGGAGACGAGGCGCTCGGAGACGATGATACCGTCCTCATAGTTGAAGCCCTCCCACGGCATATAGGCCACGGTCAGGTTCTGGCCGAGGGCGAGCTCGCCGTGATCGGTGGAGGGGCCGTCGGCCAGGGGCTGGCCCACGGTGACCTGATCGCCCACGCGCACGAGCGGGCGGTGGTTGATGCAGGTGGACTGGTTGGAGCGCTGGTACTTGGGCATCTTGTAGGTGTCCAGGCCCTCGGCGGTCTTCACCGTGATCTTGGCGGCGTCGGCGAAGATGACCTCGCCGGCGCGCTTGGCCAGGGTGACCTCGCCGGAGTCGATGGCGGCGCGCTTCTCCATGCCGGTGCCGACGTAGGGGGCGACCGGGTGGACCAGCGGCACGGCCTGACGCTGCATGTTGGCGCCCATGAGGGTACGCTTGGCGTCGTCGTGCTCGAGGAACGGGATGAGCGTGGCCGCGACGGAGAGCATCTGGCGCGGGGAGACGTCCATGTAGTCGACGTCTTCGACCGGCACGTCGGCGGGGGCGCCGAAGGAGCCGTCGAAGTCGCGCGTGCGGGCGACGACGGTGTGGGGGCGGACGAGGTTGCCGTCGGCGTCGACGGTCACGAGCTCATTGGTCTCGGGATCGATCGGCGTGTTGGCGGGGGCGATGATGTGCAGCTCCTCCTCATCGGCGGTCATCCAGTCGATCTGGTCGGTGGCGACGCCGTTCTCGATCTTGCGGTAGGGAGCCTCGATGAAGCCGTACTCGTTCACGCGGGCGTACAGGGCCAGCGAGCCGATCAGGCCGATGTTGGGGCCTTCGGGCGTCTCGATGGGGCACATACGGGAGTAGTGCGAGTTGTGGACGTCGCGGACGGCGGTCGGCACGTTGGTGCGGCGGCTGGAACCGGACTTGTGGCCGGCCAGGCCGCCGGGGCCGAGGGCGGACAGACGGCGCTTGTGGGTGAGGCCCGTCAGCGGGTTCGCCTGGTCCATGAACTGAGAAAGCTGGGAAGAGCCGAAGAACTCCTTGATGGAGGCCACGATCGGGCGGATGTTGATGAGGCTCTGGGGCGTGATCTCGTCGACGTCCTGGGAGCTCATACGCTCGCGCACGACGCGCTCCATGCGGCTCATGCCGATGCGGAACTGGTTGGCCACCAGCTCGCCCACGGTGCGGATGCGGCGGTTGCCGAAGTGGTCGATGTCATCGACCTTGAAGCCGGGCTCGCCCGCGGCCAGGGACAGCAGGTAGCGCAGGGTGGCGATGATGTCCTCATCGGTGAGGACGGTGACGTCCTCCTCCGTGGTGAGGTTGAGCTTCTTATTGACCTTGTAACGGCCGACGCGCGCGAGGTCGTAGCGCTGCGGGTTGAACAGCAGGCCCTCCAGCAGGCTGCGGGAGGCATCGACGGTCGGCGGCTCGCCGGGGCGCAGGCGGCGGTAGATCTCGATGAGGGCGTCCTCGCGGGTGAGGGCGGTGTCGCGCTCGATGGTGCGCTTCACGACATCGGAGTCGCCGAGGAGCTCGAAGATCTCGTCGTTGGTGACGGCGATGCCGAGGGCGCGCAGGAACATGGTGGCGGACTGCTTGCGCTTGCGGTCGATGGAGACCACGAGCTGGTCGCGCTTGTCGACCTCGAACTCGAGCCAAGCGCCGCGGGCCGGGATGACCTGGGCCTTGTAGACCTGCTTGCCACCGTCCATCTCGGAGCCGTAGTACACGCCCGGGGAGCGGACGAGCTGGGAGACGACGATGCGCTCAGTGCCGTTGATGATGAAGGTGCCCTGGTCGGTCATCATGGGGAAGTCGCCCATGAAGACGAGCTGCTCCTTGATCTCGCCCGTCTCGAGGTTGGTGAGACGGACCTCGGTCAGCAGCGGGGCCTGATAGGTCATGTCCTTCTCGCGGCACTCGTCCACGGTGTGGGACGGGTCACCGAACTGATGATGACCGAAGGTCACCTCGAGCTGGTGGTTCTGGCTCTGAATGGGGCTGGACTCCTTGAAGGCGTCGCGCAGGCCCTCGTCCATGAAGCGCTCGAAGCTCTCCTTCTGCACGGAGATGAGGTTCGGCAGCTCCATCGTCTCCGGGATCTTCCCGAAGTTGACGCGTGTACGCTCGGTGGCAGTCACGGTCTGTGTGGCGTTTGCTTTCGGCACCAGGTGTTTCCTCCTTCTTGGGAAAGGCGGTTGATCCGACGGGGCCCCGCCCCCATCCCGTGTCGTGCAATTGGGGACAGGTACAAATTGCGCATTCGACCGCCCTCGCGTGCACATACACCGGCGATGGGCATGGCTCCGCCAGGTAATGCAACCTACTAGTTTATCAGGTCGGTTTCGTTCGGCAATAAAAGTCTTGACTATGACTTCTTTTTGGGTTAATGAAATTCTTTTCAATAAGACCGCAGGTAGATAGGCCAAATCGAACGTCTGTTCATGTGTTTTGAGTGAATAGGGATTGCTCGACGCTGCCGAACGGCCGAACGGCGCGTGAAAAAGGCCCCACGGCGCGAAGCCGTGGGGCCTTATGGCATCCCGTGTTGGGGGCATGCGAACCGAGGCGGGGGAGGCGATTAGCGCCCCAGGCCACCGCGCTCGTCGATCGCGGCCCAAAACTCGTCCGCGAAGCGCGGGTCGTTCGCGGCCATGAGGGCGTTGGTGGCGATCCAGCCGGACGGGGTGCCGGTGTCGTAGCCGGACAGCGGGTCGATCACGACGGCGTACATGGCCTCGCGGTCGA
>JARIBW010000019.1 GCA_029264355.1 Collinsella sp.
CAGGGCGTTCGCCACGGCCGATTCAAGCGCCTCTCTCATATCGGCGTCGATGAGCAGCTCGTTCGTCTGCCAAGACTCGCGTGCGATGGAGAACCCGAGGGACTCCCCGAGGAGCTCGACACCCAAGACCGCCATGAGGCTCTCGAGCTGGCGACGCATGCCCGCCGCCGCGCTTTTCCCCGCGACTCCGCAGATCACGGCGCGTTTTCCGCGGATGGCGGAGGGGCTGTGCCGGTCGTTCTCGTCGGTCGGCCTCGAGAGCCAGTCGAGAAGGTTCTTGAGGCCTCCGGGAATCTGATAGTTGTACTCGGGCGAGCAGAACCACAAGATATCGGCCGCCGTAACGGCGTCGCGCGCGTGCTGTACCGCGCGCGGTGTCGGCCATTCGATATCCTGGTTCATGAGGGGGACGTTGCGCCAGTCGAGCTCCGACACCTCGGCGCGGTCGCCGATGATGTGCGTGATCTCGCGTGCGAGCTGACGATTGAACGACTGCTCGCGCAATGAGCCGATGATCATGAGAATTTTGGGCATGAGCCCTCCTTTCGCCGACTATATCCAGTCTTCCCATAGAGGGGCCGGCTTAGACCGGACTCGGTCCCGGTGGGCTGGGGCCGGGTCGCGCCGACGCGAGTGCACCTTTGAATTCGCCCGCACGGGGCCTTGCCGAAACGAGGGCGCGTGGTCCCGATTCGCATCCGATCCCGGTCTTGCTCTATACTCGTAGTCGTACCAACGGGGAGCTGGCGGAGGCCGGCTGAGAGGAAGCCCCGTGGGCGCTTTCGCGTCCTCACCGCTTCGACCCGCAACCTGATCCGGGTAATGCCGGCGTAGGGAACGAGCAGCCTTGTCCTTGAGCGAATGCGCGCGACGGGGGCGGGCCCCTACGGAGAAAACGAGGGGCCCGCTTCGCGGCCTCGGAAGGGATGCTCATGGAAGCAAGTGTCGCTATTCAGGTCCTGCCTCAGCGCGTGGGCGGCAACGACGAGGTTTGCCGCATCGTCGACGAGGCGATCGCCTACATCCAGACCAAGTTCCCCGACGCCTACGTCGGGCCGTTCGAGACCACCATCCAGGGCGAATACGATCTGTGCATGGAGGTCGTGGCGGGTGTGAACCGCATCTGCATCGAGGCCGGCGCGCCCGAGGTGGCAACCTACGTCAAGATCTTCTTCGCGCCCAAGGACGGCGTCCTCACCACCGAGGAGAAGATTTCCAAGTATCACGAGAACGATGCGTAACGCGCCCTCGTCCTCGCATATCGCGTCGCGAATCGTCGCTCCGCTGACGATTCTCGCGCTGCTTGCGATCTGGCAGCTGGTGTGCTCGGCGGGCTTGGTTCCCCCGTTCATGCTGCCGAGCCCCCTTCGCGTGCTCCAGGCCCTCGTGGGGGATTGGCCCCTGCTCGTCGGTCACGCTGCGACCTCGCTCGCCGAGGCCGGTCTGGGCCTGGCCGCCGGAGTCGCCCTCGGCTTTTTCGCCGCGCTCGCCATGGACCGATTCGACCTGCTCTACCGCGCGTTTTATCCCATCGTCGTGCTTACGCAGACCATCCCGACCGTTGCCATCGCGCCGCTTTTGGTGCTGTGGCTTGGGTACGGAATGTTGCCCAAGGTGGTGCTCATCGTGGTGGCGACCTTCTTTCCCATCACGGTGGGGATGCTTGAGGGACTGCGCTCCGTCGATCCCGACGAGATCGATCTCATGCGCGCCATGGGCGCCACGCGCCTGCAGATCCTGCGCCACGTGAAGCTGCCCGCCGCGATGCCGCAGTTCTTCTCCGGACTCAAGATCTCCGCCGCCTATGCGATCGTGGGCGCCGTGATCGCGGAATGGCTCGGCGGGTTCTCGGGTCTCGGCGTGTACATGACGCGCGTGCGCAAGGCGTATTCGTTCGACAAGATGTTCGCGGTGATTTTTTTGATCTCGGGCTTGAGCCTCGTGCTCATGTGGGCGGTCGATACCGTTCGCCGCATCGCCATGCCTTGGGAACGCCGTGGCGACTCCGCCCGATAGCCGGGTCGCATGTTCGAGTAATTGCAGGTTCGACCTGTGGGTTTAGACAAGATGCGGGGGCGTGGCCCCCGATGGGAAAAGGAGATTTCCATGCAAAAGAAAACGATGGCCGCCGTGATGAGGGGCCGCATGCTTTCTCGCCGCTCGCTGTTGGGCGCTGGCGCGGCGGGCGCCGGGCTGATCGGAGCGGCGGCGCTCGCCGGGTGCGGCGGCGCCGAAAAGCCCGCCGGGTCCGCCGCATCCGGTGACACCGGTTTGCGCAAAGTCACCTTCGCCCTGGACTGGACCCCCAATACGAACCACACCGGCGTGTACGTCGCCGCCGAGCGCGGTTACTACAAGGAGGCCGGTCTCGAGGTCGAGATCGCCCAGGCCCCCGAGAACGGGGCCGACGCCCTGGTCGCCTCCGGTGACGCCGCATTCGGCGTCACCTTCCAAGACACCATGGCCTCCTATGTTTCCGGTTCCGACCCGATGCCCGTGACCGCCGTCGCCGCGATTATCCAGCACAACACCTCCGGCATCATCAGCATGAAGGACAAGGGCATCACGAACCCCGCCGAGATGGCCGGCCACACCTACGCGACATGGGAACTGCCCATCGAGCAGGGCATGATCAAGCATTGCGTCGAGGCCGACGGCGGCGACTTTTCCCAGGTCGAGATGATCCCCTCCACCGTCACCGACGAGGTGAGCGCGCTTTCCACCGACCAGGTCGACTCCATCTGGATCTATTGGGCCTGGGCAGGCGAGAAGTGCAAGCTCGCGGGGCTCGACACCAACTATTTCGCCTTTGCCGATATCGACCCTGTTTTTGACTTCTACACGCCGGTCATCATCGCCAATAACGACGTGATCAAGGATGACGCCGAAATGGTCCAGGCCTTTATGGATGCAACCCGCCGTGGGTACGAGGATTGCATCGCCGACCCGAAGGGCGCGGCGGAGGTGCTGCTCAAGGCCGCGCCCGAGCTTGAGGAGGAGCTCGTGATCGCGAGCCAGACCTACCTTGCGGAGCAGTATCAGGCGGATGCCGAGACCTGGGGCGAAATCGATCAGAAGCGCTGGGACGCCTTCTTCGAGTGGGTGAGTGACCAGGGCTTCGCCGATTCGATTGAGCCCGGCGCGGGCATGACCGATAGGTTTCAGGGCTAACCGAGGGGGCTGACCGGGCCGAGAGGCGACCAATCAGGGTGTTGGAAAATATAAGTGTACGTTTTGGGGAAGGTTTTGCGGCTTTTTGCGCTTTGACGGAATTGCGCCGCGACAAAACCCCAGTTGGCGAGAGGCCGTTTGGGCCTATTACGCGAAAAAGAGGGGAAAACCAGCCCCAAAACGTACACTTTGTTCAGGAAGGTGCTCATCGCGATGGCACGGCTTGAGATACGGGGCATTTCACAGGGGTTCGGCGAGGTCGACGTGCTTCGCGACGTGACGCTCGATGTCGAGTCCGGCGAGATCGCCTGCTTGCTCGGTCCTTCCGGGTGCGGCAAGACCACGTTGTTCCACGTGATCTCGGGCCTCGCGTCTCCGCGTTCCGGCCACGTGCTGTTGGATGGCGAGGATATCACCGCCTGCCCCGGTCGTCTGTCGTACATGCTCCAAAAAGACCTGCTTTTGCAGCATAAGCGCATCATCGACAACGTCGCGTTGCCTCTGGTGCTGCGCGGTATGCCGGTTGAGGAGGCCCGTTCGCGTGCGGCCGGGCTCTTTGGGGTCTTCGGCCTGGAGGGCACCGAGCGTCGCTGGCCGAGTGAGCTTTCGGGCGGCATGCGCCAGCGCGCCGCGCTGCTGCGCAGCTATCTGTTTTCGCAGGAGTTCATGCTGCTCGACGAGCCGTTCTCGGCGCTCGACGCCTTTACCAAGGCGGACATGCACACGTGGTTCCTCGACGTCGTTGATCGCATGGGCACCACGGCACTCGTGGTGACCCACGACATCGATGAAGCGCTCATCCTCGCCGATGAAGTGTTCGTCATGCGCGGAAATCCACAGGCGGGCGAGCCGACGGGCATCGTGGGGTCGGTGCGCATCGATTGCCCGCGCCGCGAGAGAAAAGCATATGCGCTAACTGGGGGATTCCTTGAGAACAAGCGTTGTCTCCTGTCTCTTTTAGGTTAGGAGGCGCGTACCCGAGATGAGGGCGTGGGAAGCGGCCTGCCGTCCTGGCCGGGAGGGGGGCCGCTTTGCGTACGCCAAAAAATGTAGCACATGGCGAACTTCTCGGGCTGAATATGCGTGCACTGTGGTAGTTTAGTAAGGTGAACATTCCACAGGAGGTGCTTTGTCATGCAGAATACGGGTCAGGCCCTGCCGCTTTCGTTGTTTCGCGCTGGCGAGACCGTCACGGTTCGTCGTGTGCGCGGCAACGAGGACATGAGGCGCCATCTGCAGGAGATCGGCTTTGTCGACGGTGCAGAGGTGAAGGTGGTCGCGACTTCGGGCTCCAACGTCATCGTGCTGGTCAAGGGCGCTCGTTTTGGCTTGGACGCCAAGGTCGCGCAGCACATCATGGCCGCATAGGACCGTACCTCATTGGGATGTGAGTCGATTCGCAGGAAGGGGGAAGTATGAAATCGCTGGCAGATGTGAAGGTGGGCGAAAGCGCCACCGTGGTCAAGCTTCATGGTGAGGGCGCCTTGCGCCGTCATCTCATGGATTTGGGCCTTATCAAGGGCACGCCGTTCAAGGTCGTGAAGGTGGCTCCGCTGGGCGATCCGGTCGAGATCACCGTACGTGGATACGAGTTGTCCATTCGCAAGGAGGAGGCCTCCATCGTCGAGGTTGCCTAGCGTATCCGAAAGGTATATTTCTGCAGGTAGAGTTAGCTGTTTCTAACAAATGACGAGTCAAGGCGACATCTCACCTGCGGGGCGACTTAGCAACGAGCACGTTTCAAAGCCAAGAGAGAAGAAGGATCGCATGGCGAACCCAGCATTGCACATCGCGCTTGCCGGCAACCCCAACTGCGGTAAGACGACGCTGTTCAACCTTATCACCGGCGCCAACGGGTATGTGGGCAACTGGCCCGGCGTCACCGTCGAGAAGAAGGAGGCGCCCCTGTCCCGTGACAAGGGCGTGATCATCACGGACCTTCCCGGTATCTACTCGCTGTCCCCCTACAGCCCCGAGGAGCGCGTCAGCCGCGATTACCTCATGGGCGGAGAACCCGATGTCGTGATCCAGATGGTGGACGCGACCAATCTCGAGCGCAACCTCTACCTCGCGCTGCAGGTCATCGAGACGGGCCTGCCCGTGGTGGTGGCGCTCAACATGGCCGACCTTTTGGAGAAGAGCGGCGACAAGGTGGATGTGGCCGCGCTCGAGAAGAGCCTGGGCTGCCCGGTCGTGATGATCTCGGCGCTCAAGAACGACGGCGTGGATGCCCTCCTCGCCGCTGCGCGCAAGGCCGCCGACGAGGCGAAGGGCGGTGCCGCCAAGGCTCCGCGCCACGTGTTCGACCGTTCCATCGAGGACGTGCTCGACCAGATCGAGACCCTGGTCCCGGCAAAGGTCGATCAGAACAAGCGCCGCTACTACACGGTGAAGCTGTTCGAGCGCGATACGGAGGCCACCGCCGAGCTCACGCTCTCCCATGACGCGGCCGCGCGCGTGGAGGAGCTCGTCTCCGCCTGCGAGCGCGACTGCGACGACGATGCCGAGTCCATCATCACCGCCGAGCGCTACGGCCTGATCGCGCACGTCATCGACGAGTGCCTGCATCGCGCTCCGGCCCGCATGAGCACCTCCGAGAAGATCGACCGGATCGTGACCAACCGCTGGCTCGGCCTGCCGATCTTCGCGATCATCATGTTCGGGGTGTACTACCTGGCCATCTCGACGTTCGGCACCGCGATGACCGACTGGGTGAACGACAACCTGTTCGGCGATGGCTGGGAGTTCTTCGGCACCGCCTTGCCGTCCGTCCCCGCGCTCTTCGAGGGTTGGCTCTCGGCCGCCGGTGCATCCGACCTGGTGATCTCCCTGGTGTGCGACGGTATCGTGGCGGGCGTGGGCGCCGTGCTCGGCTTCATCCCGCAGATGTTCGTCCTGTTCGTGCTCCTGTCCTTCCTGGAGGATTGCGGTTACATGGCGCGCGTCGCGTTCGTCATGGACCGCGTGTTCCGCCGCTTCGGCCTGTCGGGCAAGTCCTTCATCCCGATGCTCGTGTCCACGGGCTGCGGCGTTCCCGGTGTGCTTGCCACCAAGACCATCGAGAATGAGAAGGACCGTCGCATGACGGTCATGACCACGACCTTCATTCCCTGCGGCGCCAAGCTTCCCGTGATCGCGCTGGTCATGGGCGCGCTGATCGGCGACGCGGAGTCCACGTGGATCGCCCCGCTGTTCTACTTCCTCGGCGTGTTCGCGGTCATCGTCTCGGGCATCATGCTCAAGAAGACCCGCCTGTTCGCCGGCCGTCCCACGCCGTTCGTGATGGAGCTCCCCGCTTACCACATGCCCTCTCTGCGCAGCTGGGCCCTGCATGTGTGGGAGCGCGTGAGCGCCTATATCAAGAAGGCGTTCACGATCATCTTCGCCTCGACCATCGTGGTGTGGTTCCTTTCCAGCTTCGGCATGTTCGAGGGCTCCTTCGGTTACCTGCCGTCCATGGAGGGCATCCCCGAGGAGTTCACCGATTACTCCCTGCTCGCGACCGTTGCCGGTGCGGTGAGCTGGATCTTCTCCCCGTTGGGCTTTGATTCCTGGCAGGCGACGGCCATGTCCGTCACGGGTCTGGTCGCCAAGGAGAACGTCATGTCCACCGCGGCGTCGCTGCTGCACCTGGTCGACGCCACCGAGACCGATCCGAGCCTGTGGGCCGCGTTCGCGGCGCTGTTCCCCAGCGCCGGTGCCATCGCCGCGTTCGGCGCCTTCAACCTGCTGTGCGCTCCGTGCTTCGCGGCCATGGGCACCATTCGCGCCCAGATGAACTCGGCCAAGTGGACGGCCGTCGCACTGGGGTACGAGTGCGGCTTCGCCTGGGTGGTCGGCCTGATGATCAACCAGTTCTACCTGGCCGCCACCGGCGTGTTCAGCGTGTGGACCATCGTTGCGGCGGCGTTCGCGGTCGCGATCATCTTCCAGCTGCTGCGCCCCATGCCGAGCTATGCATGGGATGATGCGTCGGCGTCTGGCGGGAATGCTTCCCCCGCGGCGACCAACTAGCCGAAAGACCGCTGGATCCGTCGGGGTGCTTGCCGCGGCGGATCCGCTGCTTTTCACGTGCGCGCAGATTGCCCGCACGTGCTTGTATCGGATGGATCTTGAGGAAAGGGGTGCAATATGGCTCCCATCGATATCGTTGTCTTGCTCTTGATCGGCATCGCCTTCGTGGCCGTGCTCGTGCGCATCCGCAGGAAGGGAACGTGCGGCGACTGCGGGGACTCCGGTTCCTGCGGCGGTTCGTGCTCCAGCTGCTCCTCATCGGAGCATGCGGGCTGCCCTGCGTGCGCGGGCGTCGATGCGACTGCCAAGAAGCTCTCCCATGGGCTGAAGGCTTCGTAGCGAGCCGATCCGAATCAAGTACAAGGCGAAAGGCGATGCGGCCCGCTCTCTGCGGGCCGCATCGCTTAAAGAGGCGCTTGTTGAAAGACATCCATGTACGCTCGGCTTTGAAAATGCCCCTGTCCCCGATTTATATCTGGGGGTTTTGCAGAGGAGGGGAGCGGTGCGAGCGGGCATGCTACTTTGGGGGACGTGTGCTTGACCGTCCAGCAGAAAGGAGGCGCAGCGAATATGATCGTCCGCGCCGACCAATCATTCAAGTACCTGCGACTTCTTGCCCAGCAATTTCCCACCCAGCAGTCCGTGTTCACCGAGATCATCAATTTGCAGGCGATCCTCAACCTCCCCAAGGGGACCGAGCACTTCATGAGCGACCTCCACGGCGAGTACGAGGCGTTCCTGCATATCCTCAACAACTGCTCGGGTGTGGTGCGCGAGCATGTGGACGACATCTTCGGCGAGGAGCTCTCGGAGGATGAGAAGGGCGACCTGTGCACGCTCATCTACTATCCGCATGAGAAGCTCGCGCTCACGCACCGCCGCCATCTGGCCACCCCCAGTTGGTACAAATCTACGCTCGATCACCTGCTGGTCGTGGCGCGCTCGCTGTCGAGCCGCTACACGCGCTCCAAGGTCCGCAGGGCCATTCCGCGCGACTACGCCTACATCATCGACGAGCTGCTCCACACGCATCCCGATGAGAACAACTACCGCGTGCGCTACCACGAGCGCATCATCGACTCGATCCTGGAGACCGATGCCGGCGAGGACTTCATCTGCTCGCTGTCCGACCTCATCAAGCGGTTGGTCATCGATCACCTGCACCTGGTGGGCGATATCTTCGACCGAGGCGGCGGTGCGTCCAAGATCATGGACCGCCTGATGGGGTACCACTCGCTGGACATACAGTGGGGCAACCACGATATCCTGTGGATGGGCGCGGCCGCCGGGCAGCCGGCGTGCATAGCCACGGTTCTCCGCAACAACCTGCGCTACGACAACTTCGAGATCCTGGAGAACGACTACGGGATCTCCCTGCGCGAGCTCGTGGCGTTTGCCGAGCGCACGTACGAGCCCGTTCCCGCCGGCGCCACCGGCCTTGCGGCCAAGCTGACGCCGCTGGTGAAGGCCGTGAACGTGTTGCTGTTCAAGCTCGAGGGCCAGATCATCTTGCGCCACGGGAGCTTCGATATGCAGGACCGCCTGCTACTCGAGCGGATCGATGTCGATGCGGGGACGGTCACGTTCGACGACGGCACGGTGCATCTCCTTGCGACGTGCGATTTTCCGACGTTGGACCTCGAGCACCCCTACGATCTCACGTCCGAGGAGGCGCGGATCGTGGAGAAGCTCGTGGCGGAGTTCACGGGTGCCGACCATCTGCGCCGGCACATCGAGTTCCTGTACAGCCATGGTTCGATGTACCTGGCGTGCAATCACAACCTGCTGTTCCATGGATGCGTGCCGCTGAATGAGGACGGGACCTTCTCGAGCATGAACTGCCTGGGTGTGTGGCGCAGCGGCCGGGATTATCTGGACTTCTGCGACGAGATCGCCCGCCGTGCGTGGCGCAATCGCGACCAGGATGCGCTCGACTGGATGTGGTACCTCTGGATCGGCATGAAATCGCCGGCGAGCGGGCGTTTGGTCAAGACGTTCGAGCGCTCCTATATCGACGATCCGACGACTTGGGTCGAGCCCATGGACCCGTATTTCGAGCTGACGAAGGACGAGACGATTTGCGACGGGATCATGGCCGAGTTCGGCATAACGGCTGGGTCGGGGCATATCGTCAACGGGCACACGCCCGTTCACACGGCCGAGGGTGAGCAGCCTATCCGAGCGAACGGGCGCCTGCTCGTCATCGACGGCGGGTTCTGCAGCGCCTATCACCCCAAGACCGGTATAGCCGGCTACACGCTCATCTCGAGCTCGCGCGGCTGCCGTCTCAAGGCGCACCAGGCGTTCGAGAGCGTCGAGGCGGTGCTCGCCCGCAATGCCGATATCGTGAGCGAGACCGATCGCTTCGATGTCGCCGAGCGCTGCCGTATGGTGAGCGACACCGATACGGGGGTGCAGATACGCGAGCAGATCAGCGACCTGCGGGCCCTGCTCGAGGCGTACCGCAACGGCTTGCTGGATGAGCGCCCCTGACGTTTCGGTTGAGCAATTGGGGACAGGTACAAATTGACGCATTCTGGTCCTTCGACGGGTGGGCGGAGTGAGCCGTGTGCAGCCGCGTTCGAATGACTCAATTTGTACCTGTCCCCAAATGAGCTTAAATGGGCTGTAACCGCGTTGAAACATACGTGTGCGACCATGGGGAGTCGCAGCAACCGTGCTTCGTGAAAGGTCTGGCCATGGATCAGCAGCAGTACATAGACTTTGTCCTGCGCACCGTCGAGGAGCGCGACATCCGCTTCATCCGCCTGTGGTTCACCGACGTGCTCGGCCGCCTCAAGAGCTTCGCCATCAGCCCGGAGGACCTCGAGGTCGCCTTTGAGGAGGGGATCGGCTTCGACGGGTCCGCCATCGAGGGATTCACCACGCCCGATGAGGCCGACATGCTCGCCTTTCCCGATCCCTCGACCTTCCAGATCCTGCCCTGGCGCCCCACGAACGACGGTGCCGCCCGCATCTTCTGCGACGTATGCACACCGGATCGCAAGCTTTTCGCCGGCGATTCCCGCGAGTGCCTGCGTCGCATGTTCCGCCGTGCCGAGAAACTCGGCTACATCATGAACGTCGGCGCCGAGCTGGAGTTTTACTACTTCCCCGACGAGCATACCCCCGAGCCGCTGGACGCCGTCGGCTACTTCGACCTTTCGCCGTCCGACTCCGCCCGCGACCTGCGCCGTTCCACGGTGCTCATGCTCGAGAAGATGAGCATCCCCATCGAATACACCTTCCACAGCTCCGGTCATTCGCAGCATGGCATCTCGATGCGCCACGCCGAGGCCCTCACCATGTCCGATGCGATCATGACGGCCAAGCACGTGATCCGCACGCGCGCCTATGAGGCCGGCATCCATGCGAGCTTCATGCCCAAGCCCATCGCCAAGGCCCCGTCCTCGGCGATGTTCCTGCACCAGTCGCTGTTCGACCGCGAGGGCGATAACGTGTTCTGGGGTGACGATTCGAAAAATCACCTGTCGCCCATCGCCAAGAGCTACATGGCCGGCATCCTCGCTCACGCGTCCGAGATCAGCGCCATCACCAACCCCACGGTGAATTCCTACAAGCGCCTGTCCGCCGGTGCGGGTAACGGACCGCGCTATGCGACCTGGGGCCTGCGCAACCGCGCGGCCATGATCCGCGTGCCGATCTACAAGCCCGGCAAGCGGGTCGCGGCCCGCATCGAGCTGCGCAGCCCCGACCCCATGGCCAACCCCTATCTGGTGAACACGGTCACGCTGGCCGCAGGCCTGGACGGCATCAAGCGCGGGCTCGAGCTGCCCGAGGAGGCCACCTCCGAGCTGCTGCGCCTGCCCGAGTCCGAACTGCGCGCCCGCGGCATCGAGCCCCTGCCGAGCAGCCTCGACGAGGCGCTCGATGTGTTCGAGGCCTCCGACTTCATGAAGGACGCCCTCGGCGAGCACATCCATTCGTTCTTCCTCAAGAAGAAGCGCGCGGAATGGGAGCGTTTCAACTCCACGGTCACCGAGTGGGAGCTCAGGCACTATCTGGCCAACTCGTAACCGCCCCCCTGTGATTCGAGATGCACGTCGTTTTGATAAGATGACGCCTACGGAGGTGAGCTCATGGTGGAAAAGACGGTGCTGTTCATGGCCCGCACGACACGGTTGCATGACTTCGTCGGGACGCTCTCGACGTCTCTCGGCGTCGAGATGCATGTCGCCACGCCCGATTCACCTGCCGCGGCGCACGATTTCGACCTGCTGGTCCTCGACGCCGACGGTGTTCGCCCCGACCGTGTGGACGCCATGGCCAAGTGGCTCGAGTCGCGGGGCGGTGCGCCCATGTTGCTGGTGGTCGATGAGGAGAACATCGCTGGGATGCGCCTGCCCTCCCAGGTCCGCGCCGATTTCATCTGCTCGGGTGCGGGTGAGGCCGAGCTCGAGGTTCGCGCCCGTCAGCTTTTGGGCGAGTGCGAGGCCGTTCCGGTGGACGAGGTGCTCACCGTGGACAACCTCACCATCAACCTCGCCACCTACCAGGTGTCGCTTGACGGCGAGCCCGTCGATCTCACGCTCATGGAGTATTCCCTGCTGAGCTTTTTGGCCACGCACCCCAATCGCGCGTACAGCCGGGAGGTCCTGCTGCATCGCGTGTGGGGCTTCGAGTATTGCGGCGGCACCCGTACCGTGGACGTGCACATCCGCCGTATCCGCAGCAAAGTGGGCCCCCTCATCGCCGCGCACATCACCACCGTCCGCGGCGTCGGCTACCTTTTCAAGGAATAGCCTCAACCGGGGCGGCGCATTTGAGCATTTGGGGACAGGTACAAATTGCGCCATCGCGCACATTGCACCGCGGGCCCGATGGGGCCGCCCTCGGCTTCGGGCATTTCGCGCAGCACCGCCAGGCGACCGCACCCGACCGACCGGATATTTGGGAAATTCCCAACGCAACTTACAACTTGATTAAGCTCTTTCACTCGCGCTGAGCGGAGCTGCGCTTTTGGGGTACAACGTTAAAGATTGAAGACGTTGAAAGGACCAATTTATGAGTGAAGAGAAGATCCCTCAGCGCCCTGAGGGCCTTGGATCGGAGCAGCGCCCATCCTCGCAGCCGCGCCTCGAGGTCGAACCCACGCCCGTCGAGCCGGCGCGCGCCGCGTCCGGCGACGCGCCCGCCCACGCAACGGCGCACATCCCCGTCGATCCCGTCAACCCAACCGCCGCCACCTCCACCCGCCAGGTTCCCCCGGTTGATTATTCGTACTCCCAAGGTCAGCATGCCGCCGGCCAGGATGCGCAGGCCCACGCTTCCACGCACACCGAGACTCGCACGGTGGTCAAGACCAAGAGCAAGAAGCTCCCCGTTTTCCTGGCGTCCTTCGCCGGTCTGGTGGTCGGCGCGGTGCTGGTCATCGCGCTCGTCATGTCCGGAGCCTTCCGCATCACCGATTCGAACATCGAGGCAACCGGCACTTCCGGCTCCCCGCTGGCGATCGACATCAACCCCGAGGACACCACGCTGTCCGAGGCCGTGGCCGCAAAGGCCCTGCCCTCCGTCGTATCCATCACCGCCCAGGGCGAAGATGAGAACTCCGGCGGTATCGGCAGCGGCGTGATCTTGGACACCGATGGCAACATCCTGACGAACCATCACGTCGTCCAGGGCGCGACCGCGCTCGTGGTGAACACCGACGACGGCAACAGCTACGAGGCCGAGCTCGTCGGCGCAGACGAGTCCAGCGACCTGGCGGTCGTCCGCCTCAAGGACCCCAAGGACGCCGAGCTCACCCCCATCGAGGTCGGCGATTCCGACGACATCGCGGTGGGCGAGTGGGTCATGGCCATCGGCAGCCCCTTTGGCAACGAGCAGTCCGTGTCCACGGGCATCGTCTCGGCGCTCTACCGCTCCACCGCCCTGCAGAGCGCGAGCGGCACGTCCATCTACGCGAACATGATCCAGACCGATGCCGCCATCAACCCCGGCAACTCCGGCGGCGCGCTCGTCAACGACGAGGGTCACCTCATCGGCATCAATTCGGTCATCGAGTCCTATTCGGGCTCCAGCTCGGGCGTCGGCTTTGCGATCCCGGTGAACTACGCCATCAACATCGCCAATCAGATCATCGACGGCAAGACCCCGGTCCATCCGTATCTGGGCGTCTCCTTGATGAGCGTGAACGCCTACAACGCCCGCAGGAACGACTTGGCGGTCGATAGCGGTGCATATGTGGGGGAGGTCACCGCAGACGGCCCGGCTGATAAGGCGGGCATCCAGAAGGGCGACATCGTCACCGCGGTCGATGGGGAGGATATCGCCTCGGCGGACGGCCTGATCATCGCCCTGCGCGAGCACGAGGTTGGCGACGAGGTGACCTTGACGGTGGTGCGCGGCAAGAAGGAAACCGAGGTCAAGGTGACTCTCGGGTCCGATGAGGCCCTGCAGACCGAGCAGGAGGACACGTCCGACGGCCCCGGTGCCGGAACCGGCATGAGCCGCGAGGAGTTCCTCCGCTATCTTGAGGAGTACTTGGGCGGTACCCTGCGCTAGCACCCTGTCCGTCGCCAATGCGCAATTGGGGACAGGTACAAATTGCAACATATCGGGCGGGCGCCGAGCCGGTGCCCGCCTTTCTTCTAGCGGATGAGTTTCCAGGGCTGGGTGCCGAGTCGTTCGGCGATTTTCTCAAGGGTGGAGAGCTTGGGATTGCTTTCGCCGCTTTCGATGAGGTCGAGCAGCACACGGCTGATACCGAGTTGCAAGGCAAAATCGACCTTGGTCAAACCCGAGGCCTCACGGATGGCGATGAGATTCTCGCCCAGTCTCTGTCGCGCGTTCGCATTCATGGTTCGAGCATGACCGCGTCTGCGCGCTAAGATGTAAAGCGCACTTTACATCTGGGGCATTACCCATAGCGATTCCAAGAAAACCCAGCATGAGGGCGGAGTCCGATGCGGTGGGGGATAAGTGGGGGAACCGCGTTGAACGAGGGGGCATGAAGAAGGTGAAAGGGCGGTCGTTCGAGGTCGTGCGCGGAGGGCGGTTCCTGCCCACGCCGTCGGTGCTGGCCTTCGGCATGGATGAAGACCCGCTATCGGAGCGCGAGCTGTGCGCCTTGCGCTGGGCTCGGGATGCCGGCTACGCAATCGCGGTGTTTGCGGGAAGGCCCGCAGCTCCTCTGCGCGCGCAGCTCGCCGAGCGCGATATCCGCGCGACGGTCCTTGTGGACGATGAGGGCCCCGCGAGCGAACCCGATTCCGCGCTCACGCCGGCCGCGGCCCGCGCCGAGGCTCTCGCGCGTTTTTGCGCGCGGTGGGGCGCTACGCTGGAGCAGACCGTGGTCATAGCGGTCACACCGAGGGATTGCGAGGCCATGATGGGCGCAGGCAGGGCCCTCGCGCTTCACGGGTCAGGAATCGATGCCGCCATGGCGGCGGAGCAGACGTTTCTCGACCGCGCCATGGGCGGCCTTGCACGCGCGTTGAATGCGGCCGTGGCGATGCGCGTTTAAGCTTGGCGCCTGATCTGACGCTGCGTTATCCCACGCGGCCTACCATTGGTCCACGCGGTCGTGGTTGATGGGGCGATAGAACAGGCGCTGCAGTTCGTCGGCGTCGCGCGTTTGGCCGAGGGCCCACATGGTCTTGGCCACGAGCGCCTCGGTGGTCATGTCGCCGCCCTTGAGGATGCCGGGGTGTTCGGCATACGCGCGGCCAACCTCATATACGCCCAGGTCCAGGCCCTCCTCGGGCACCTGCGTGGTCATGACCGCGGTGCGTCCGGAGTCGACCCAGTCGAAGATGGCCTCCCGATACGAGGCGCCGTCGGCACCCTGCTCGGGCACACCCCCCATGCCGAAGGTCTCGAGGATCACGGCATCGTAGTCGGGTTTGAGCAGGCGGAAGATGTCGGGCGTGAGGCCGGGCGTGAGTTTGAGGGCGCATACGCGGCTGTTGAGCTCGGTGTAGAAGCGGGGCGCTGAGGCGGTGCCGCCCAGGTCGCCCGCCGCTGCGAACTCGGTGCAGTCTTTCTCCGGCAGGCCGGCGGAGACGGTGACCGACCCGCTGCGGATGATCTTGTCTTGGCGCAGATACGCCAGTACGGGGTAGTTGATGCTGTTGAAGGCGTTGAAGCTCATGGTGCGCTGCTTGCGGGCGCGCGTGCCGGCGATCGCATAGCCGCCGAAGACGATGGACACGTCGCGCGAGCGGTCGGATGCGGCATACACGAGGCTTTGGTAGAGGTTGATCTTCGCGTCGGTGAAGGGGTTGCCCATGGGCTGCTGGGAGCCGGTGAGCACGATGGGCTTGGGGGAGTCCTGGACGAGGTAGGAGAGCGCCGCCGCGGTGTAGGACATGGTGTCGGTGCCGTGCAGGACCACGAAACCGTCGTGCGCGTCGTAGTTCTCGCGAATGACCTCGGCGATGCGCAGCCACTCGGCGGGGCGCATATTGGTGCTGTCGATGTTCATGGGCTGCACGATGTCGAGTTCGCACAGGCCCTCGATCTCGGGCACGCTGCGGGCGAGCTGCTCGCCGGTGAGAGCGGGGGAGAGGCCGTTGCCGTCTTCGGAGGAGGCGATGGTGCCGCCGGTGGCGATCAAGAGGATGTGCTTCATGCGGGCTCCTTTGCTCTGCAGTCCCTGTTGGCGCCGTGGGCATCGGCCGGAGCGCCCCCAAGCGGGATGCCCGATGCGCGACGAGGCGACACCGAGACATTGTAGGCCAAAAACCCTGTAGGATTTCTGCGTATACGCAGCTCGGCGAGTATGATGAATCAATTATGTGACACGTGTTGCCGCTGCGATCAGCGGCATGGTTGGGAGGCTCCATGGCCCAGAACGCATCCGAGCAGATTCAGCAGAAGGTGCTGGTATTCGACTTCGGCGCACAGTACGCGCAGCTCATCGCCCGCCGCGTGCGCGACCTGCATGTGTATTCGGAGATCGTCCCGTGCGACATCTCCGCCGACGAGATCCGCCAGATGGCGCCCGCCGCGTTGATCTTGTCCGGCGGTCCGGCCTCGGTCTACGCCGAGGATGCACCCACGGTCGACCCCGCCATCTACGACCTCGGCCTGCCCATCCTGGGATTCTGCTATGGGCACCAGGTCACCGCCGTCACGCTCGGCGGCGAGGTGGGCCATTCCGAGATCGGCGAGTACGGACCGGCCACCATCGAGCGCGATCGTGACAGCGTCCTGTTCAACGCCACGCCCCTCGAGCAAACCGTGTGGATGAGCCACCGCGACGCCGTGTCCCGCGTGCCCGAGGGCTTTGCGGTGACGGCGCGCACCTCCGTGTGTCCGGTCGCCGCCATGGAGAACGCCGAGCGCCGCATCTACACCACGCAGTTCCACCCGGAGGTCAAGCACACCGAGTACGGCCGGCAGCTGCTGAGCAACTTCCTGTTCGACATCTGCGGGCTTGAGGCCGATTGGACCATGGACAATCTAGTCGAGACCATGACGGATGAGTTCCGCGCCGCCGTGGGCGAGGACCGCGTGATCTTGGCGCTTTCCGGCGGCGTTGACTCCTCGGTGGTCGCGGCGCTCGGCGCGCGCGCCGTGGGGCGTCAGATGACCTGCGTGTTCATCAATCACGGACTGCTGCGAAAGGGCGAGCCCGAGCAGGTGGAGGAGGTCTTAACCAAGCAGTTCGACGTCGACTTCGTGCACGTACACGCGGAGGAGCGCTATGCCGCGCTGCTCGACGGCGTGACCGACCCCGAGGCGAAGCGCCGCATCATCGGCACGCAGTTCTGGAAGGAGTTCT
>JARIBW010000037.1 GCA_029264355.1 Collinsella sp.
CGCGGCACCAACGATCGGGATGCCGGGCGTTTGCCGGACCGCTGCCAGCCATGTCGGACCCGCGCAGGCCTACGCCTCCGCTCGGGAAACAGCGCGCTTCACGCCGAGCAAGATGAGCACGATACTCGCACCGAGCACGATATGGGCAAGCCCGGCCATGCCGGAAATCGCGGCGTCCAAGCCGTGGGGAAGCTCGATGCCAAGCACCTGCGAAACCCCACGCGCCACGAGCATCCCCACGGTGGCGTTGAGTCCGATGTGATACGCCGTCACAGCGCGATTCATTTTGGCATCGGTGATGTGCAGGGCGTTCTCAAGCAGCAAGAGCAGAAGGAAAACGATCATGCCCAGGGCGAAGTAATGGGTATGGACGAACGCGAGGGTCGTTGTTCCCTCGAAACCGTTGTATTTGGTGAACTCACGGAAGAACACGCCACCGGCCATGGCGAGAATCGCGTACATCAGAGCGCTGTTGGCATATTTCTTCATGGCAGCTCCTTTCAATCGCACTCAATTGTTTCGCATTTTATTGCATATATGACATGAACCCCGGACATCTTTGTTCAGTCGAGATCCCCGCCCATTCGGCCCGGGTACACAGCCCTACACCTTCTTGGGGTCATCGCCCGCCTGCCGCCCAACCGTCGTCCACCCGAGCATCATGCTCGATCCGCTCAAAGCGCATTCATCCGCAACCAGGGTTTAGCGAAGCGAGCGCAGGCGGGCTTTAGCCTCAACGGAAATGCGCCGGCTCTCACAGGCCTTCTGAATCGCCTTGCGACGCGTCCATTCATCGAGCAACGCGCGCTCATCCCGAAGCTCCACGTACGGCCATGCCGCCATCGGCTGCTTGACCAGCGCCTCCGCGAAATACCACGCGCGCATCATGTCGACGTAGTAAGCGCCCGATTCCGGTTCGGGACGATCAGGCGCGCCCGGCATGCGCGCAGCCGCAACCATCGCGGCAAACCTCGGCTCGAACAAATCCTCTAAGAACAGCCGCATGAGCACCCCGATGCCGAAGCGAATGGAAAACGCATGCCCCGAGTTCATCCAACGCCGCACGCACTCCAGCGTTCGACCCGGCCGTTCGGCCAGCGGCCGCACCGGTAGCTGATCGCATGTCGCCCAGTTGTCTATGTGCGGCAAAAACAGGTCATACAGCCCAATCGATCGCTCGTACTCGCACTCCATGCCAATGGCAAGCGCGTGAACCTGATTCTCCTCGAACAAGGCATGCGGAAGGGACCGCAAAAAGCCCGCTGCGTCAGCGCGTCGATGCAGCCCCCGGGCGATCTTTCGCAGCTCCGGCGTGCGGACGCCAACAAGCCGACACGGCTCGACCGTGGGAACGAGCGGCCTCATGAACGCAGCGTAATCGGGATCCACCTGGCCGGCCAAACTCCTGCATACGAATTCGGCGGCGGTATCCTCGCCAAAACCGGGAAGTTCACGTCGCAGCACGTCCTCAAGCGGCTCTTTCTCGGACCGTTCCAAGAGCCCGTCTTTCCGCTCGCGCGAAAGCTGCTTGAAATGCGCCTCCGCACTCATGGCACGCGCCTTCGAATAGAACCGAGCCTGGGCGACAAGGCGAACGGGAGCATGGGACTTGGTGTACTTGGCGCCGCGGCCGGACTGATGGGCCGCCAAGCGCGCCTGGACATCGGTCGCATAACCGGTGTAAAGGCTTCCGTCGCCACAGGCGAGCACGTACATATAGTGGTCGAATGGCGTCATCCGCCCCCTCCCTTACGGCTTCCGGCTCTCAGCAAGACGGGCGTACCCACGCTCTGACAGCACCAGTCTAACCGCTCCGGTCCTCGGCGACTCGTTTGCACGGGCCGCAGCTGCTACGATAAACGGGACCGCCTGTTCTATGCAGTCTCCACTCGAAAGAACTCTCATGTGCTCGATACTCATGGTTGGCAACAGCCTGACCTCAGCCAACGATATGCCCCAGACGCTCGCGTCCATCTTGAATGCCGAAGTGGTCGCCGTCACGCGCGGCGGAGCGCGACTGGCGGAGTTCTCGAATGAAAGGACCCGGACGGGGCGCCGCGTACGTGAGGCGCTTTCATCCGGAGTCTTTGATTTGGTCATAATGCAGGACATGAGCCATCTCGCCGCAACAAATCCAGCGGCGCACATACGTGCCGTCACTGCGATGGGCGAGCTCGCCAGGAGCCGCGCCGCCTCTCCGATCCTTTACGGCACCTGGGGGTATCGAACCGGGTGCCCACGCCTCGAGAAGATTGGTCTGGCTGCAAAAGATATGCGTGAGCTCATGAGCGCGGGGGCCCGACAGGCCGCGGATGCAGCTCGCGTACCGCTCGTCGACATGGCGAGCGTGGTGGGCGGGCATGAAATGGCCGAGGATCTTTACGCTGCAGATGGGATCCACCCAAGCGAATCCGGTTCTTTGTTCATCGCGCACAACATTGCGAACCTTGTTG
>JARIBW010000002.1 GCA_029264355.1 Collinsella sp.
GCCTCCGGATCGGGAACGACGAGCTCGGAACCGTCGCGCTCGACCATCTTGAGGGCGCGGTCGGCGCACACCTCGGCACACAGGCCGCACCCGATGCAATACGCGGGCTCGATGGCGAGCCTGCCGCTGTCAACCAGGTCGCAGGCGAAGGTCGGGCACGCCTCGACGCAAGCCCCGCACATCGTGCACCTGTCATGGTCGAACTCGGGGAACTGCACGCGGACGTTCTCGGCGAGCTCGGGGTGCTGCTGCAAGGTGGAGAGCATGAGCTGGCGTCCCTGTGTGAGGATGCGGCGACGCTTTTGCGTGGTCACGCCGCAGGCGCTGTTCAGGGTCTTTTCCAACGCGCTCACGCGGCTCGAGTGCTCGCGGATGCGCTGCGTCACGCTGGCGACGGCCGCCGTGGCGGGCGTGAGCTTGGACACCGCAAGGCCGGTCTGGCGCACGATCTTGTCCATGAACTCCTTGCGCTCGTACTCGCGGCGCTTGGCGCACTTGAGATCGCCCGGCTCGACCTCGAGGCCCATGCCGCGGCCGGCCCACTCCTCGGCCTCGCCGATAGCCTCGCCGAGCATCTCCTCGCCGCAGGCGTTGCGGCAGTTGGCGCAGATGTCCAGCGGGAGGTAGACGCTCACGTTGGGGAAGTCGGTCAAGATGGAGAACCAGGTCTCGCGCGTCACATCGCCGACGCACGCCACAAGCACCTCATTTTCGCGCGGGATGCGCTTGAGGGCGCGCGTGCACGTGACGTACGCCGTCTCGTGCGCGGTGGCGGCGCGGGCCACGGCGTCGTAGATCTTCTTGGGTTGCAGGCGCGGGCTCACGAACGCCTCGGTGGGGCAGACGGCGACGCACAGGCCGCATTTGCGACAGCTGTCCAGCACGTCGATCGAACCATCCTCGATCTCGATCGCGTTCACCGGGCACACGTCCATGCACGCATGGCAACTGCTCTTCTCGGATTTGCATGCGAGGCACGGGATGCAGTTGACGCGCGGGCGCTCCTTGTAATCGGCGGGGTTCCAGTGCGGCTTGCTCTCGTCCACGGCGCCCAACAGCGAGTCCGTGATACCCCCGAAGGGATTCTTGAGGGCGTCGACGCCCTTGCTGATCTCGATGATGTCATCGAACATATCGTGCTGCTCGGCCATGCGAACTCCCCTATCGCCCTCGCGGCGCGCAGATGCGAAGCGCCCGCGAGCGCGGGCGCATGCGAACCGTTGTCCGTTTATTGTAGCGATGCCCCGGCGGATATGTGTGTAGACCGGACGGGGCCACCCGGGCGGGCGCGGCGGATATGCGCGACGAAGATTTCCGACTCGCAAAGTTCATCGCCCGCGGCGCACGATCGCTAGAACACCTCTCCGGGCACGCCCTTATCCTCCCCCAAAGCCTTCCACAGCAGACCGGCATGCGCGCGGAAATTCGGGATGTCCGAGCTGAGGAGCAAGAAAAGCACCTCAATGATGTAGTTGATCGAATTATGCGAGAAGGGCATATCGGGACTGAGCATCTTATCGTGCGTGGCAGCATAGAGCACACACGTCGCGCGACGGGCGAGGGGCGAAGACGGCTGATTCGTAATGACTATCGTGGGAGTATCCGAATCGATTGCGTTGTCCATCATCTTGTTCAGGCGCTGAGAATGGCCGGACTTCGATAAAAATACGATCACATCACGGGGTGTGAGCGACAGAGAATCGAGCATCATCGCCTCAGTCGTTGGCGCGCAGCTGCATCTAAGTCCAAGCTGGGCGAGAAGAAAAGACGCTGAGAGAGCAGTCGGTATGGTGTTTCCAACAGCCGCGAATGTGATGGAAACCGAATGTTCCAGCAATCGAACGGCGCGAGCGACCTCTTCCTCCTTCAAAAGGGCCAGCGTGTCGGTCAGTTCCCTGTTTTTGACCATAAGCACCGTCTCGAGAGCCGCTCTAGGGGACTCAAGCGAGATCATGGAGATGTCTCCCCTATCATCAAAGGCGCGCTCGTCGCGCAACAACGCACTGCGTAAGGCCGAAAAACTCTCATATCCCAAACGTCTGGCGAAACGCGAGACACTCGCCGCGGAAGTCGCGCTCGCCTGCGCGATCTCACGGGTGGTCATCGATGCGATGTCGGAAGGATGGGCCATCACGTAATCGGCGATGCTTTGCTCACCCCCGCTCAGCTGGTCGTACAGCGAGCAAATCTCGTTGATGACGCTCCCCTTGGGTTCCATATCTCCCATCCTTCCTCTTGGGTTCTCAGTGTAGGTCATTCGGTCATACTCCCGACGGCATCATCCGCGAGTGGTATGAAATGAGGATGGACCCGTGCTCCCGGGTCCATCCTCAGCGGCTTTCACATGCCTTACCTACACCCTTTAGCGTTAGTTCAGCTCCTGGCGCCACTGGGCGACACCAGCCTCGCGATAGTACTTGGCAGCGCCCACGCAGCCGAAGAGTTCCATCTTCTGCTTGATGACGGCCTTGCCAGCCTCGATGCACTCGGGGAACAGATTGTTCGGATCCCAGCCGGAACCCTCCTGGGAAAGGATCTCGCGAGCCTTGAGGAAGAAGGCGCTCTTGTAATCGGAGGAGATGTTGACCTTCTGAATACCGATCTTCACGGCCTCGGCGATCTCGGAATCCGGGTTACCGGAGCCACCATGCAGGACGAGGGGCAGATCGACCTTCTCCTTGATGGCCTCGAGAACATCCATGCGCAGCTTCGGCGTAACACCCTTGGGGTACAGGCCGTGGCAGGTGCCGATGGCGACGGCGAGGGTATCGATGCCGGTGGCCTCGACGAACTTCTTGGCGTCCTCGGGATCAGTGTAAATGACCTCGGACATGCCGCCCTCGATCGAGGTTCCGGTGTCGCCGATAGTGCCCAGCTCGCCCTCGACGGACACATTTACCATATGGCAGTAGCGAACGACCTCGGCGGTCTTGGCGATGTTCTCCTCAAACGGCAGGGCAGAACCGTCGATCATGACGGACGTGAAACCGCAATGGACAGCGCGCATGATGCTGTCGATGCTGTCGCCGTGATCCATGTGGATGACAAAGGGAACTGGGCTGTTGGAGCAACGGGCGACGACGTACTTGATGAAATCATCCTTGCAGTAGTCGAGCTCGGTGGGATGCACGGCGATAATCGCAGGAGCATCGTTGGCCTCGGCAGCCTCGACCACGGTCCGGAAGAGATTGGACTCGGAGACGTTGAAGGCGCCGACGGCAAAGTGCTTCTCCTTAGCCATGGCGAGCATCTGATTCATGTTGACGAGCATTGTGTTCTCCTTTTTGTTTTTGGAACGTTGCTTGTATCTTGCGTTGCTATGTTCAAATCCCGCGCTGAACGCAAATGGGATTTAGAACGCCTTGCCTGCTGAGCCCGAAAGCTCGATATAGTGCTTGATAACGTCCACTCCGGCGCGCCAGCTGTCCTGGATTAGCTGGGGGAAGTCACATGAGGGATCGTTGACGAGTGCGTTCGCGATGAACTCGCGCTGCGCGATCATGTAGTCGGTACCCACGTTGATCTTGTTGATACCGGCCTCGACGGAGCGGCGCATGTTCTCGTCGCCCGCACCGGATCCGCCGTGCAGGACGAGCGGGCAACCCGTGGCGGCCTTGATCTTCTCGACAATGTCGAAGTGGAACTTCGGCACATACCCCTCGGGGTAATCGCCATGAGTCGAACCGTAGGAAATCGCCAGAGCGGTCACGCCGGTCTTCTTGATGAAATCGATGGCGATGTCCGGATCGGTGTACATGTCGGCATCGGTGAGCACCACACCGTCCTCGGCGATTCTGCCCATGTTGCCCACCTCCGCCTCGACGGAGGCGTCGAACATGTCGGCGAGCTCAACGATCTCCTTGGTGATGCGGGCGTTCTCCTCATCCGGGTGAGCCGAAGCATCGCACATCACGCTAGAGAACCCCTCATGCAGGCAGCGCTTGAGATGGGCGATGTCGTGACCGTGGTCGAGGTTGATAGCCACCGGGACGTGGGCGGCTTGGGCCATCCTGATGATCGGGGCCGTGAGGATATCGCAGTCGAAGTACGACTTCACATGGTCCTGCAGCAAGTCGATGATAATGGGGGCGTTCATCTCCTCGGCGGCGGTGATGACACCGCGGGCCGTCTCAAGATTGAACGCGTTGATCGCCATGACCGCATAACCTTCGGCGTTTGCCTTGGCAAGCATGCCTTTCATGGATTGGTACATCGAGTGCCTTCCTTTCGTTTGCCGATGAGTTGGGCGGGGGCTTTCTCACCCCCGCCCTAGGGGGCAGCTATCCAGTGGAAGCCATTAGGAAAGGGAGAAGCCGGACAGGTCGACCTCGACCTCCTCGACATCCTCGTCATTACCCAGATCGTCGATTTCCTCGGGAGCAAGGCGCTTCTTGAGCAGGACCAAAAGGACGGCAGTCACGCAGGAGCCGGCCAGCAGGCCGATGACGGCCCACAGCGGGTTGGTCATCGCCGGGATGACGAACACGCCACCGGAGGGGACCATGGACTCGACTCCCATGGAGAAGACGATTGCTCCGCAAACACCGCAGCCGATGGAGGTGGAGATCACGGTGCGGATGAGGTCATTCATCGCGATGGGGATGACGCCCTCGGAGATCATGCAGACGCCCATGGGGAAGGCGACCTTGATGTTCTCAACCTCAGTTGCCTTGAAGATGGGCTTCTTCACGACCTTGGAGAGCAGGTAGCCAAAGGTGACGCCGAAGGGCGGAACCATGGCAGCGAGGACCTTGATACCCTCAGGGCCGTACACGCCGTCAGCCATAAGACCATCGCAGATGAGGTTCGGGACCTTGGAGATGGCTCCGCCGTAGTCAAGGCAGCCGAGCCAACCGATAACGAAGCCGTACAGGGCCTTCTGGGACTGATCGAGGCCGGTGATGAAGTTGGTAAGGGCGATGGTGAAGCTCTGCAGCGGACCACCGAGGATGTAGTACATGATGAGACCGGCGATCATGGAGGAGAGCGTCGGGACGATCATCATGGGCATGAGGGCCTGAGCCCACTTGGGAACCTTGACATAGGTCTCGATGGCCAGAGCGACATAGCCCACAAGCAGACCGCCGACGAGGCCGCCGAGGAAGCCGGCATTCAAGAAGGAGGCGATGCAGCCCATCAGGAAACCGGGGGCGATACCAGGTCGATCAGCGACGGAATATGAAATGTAACCGCCGATGAACGCCGGGATGAGGCCCATGCCCAACACGCCGAGCGAGGTGAAAGCGCTCGGGACCGTCAGGTCGTCGAGGGAGGACATGACCTGTCCGCCCATGAGGTTACCGACCGCGATGAGCAGACCGGAGGCGACGATCAGAGGTAGCAGGTAGCTGATTGCCGTCAGCACGTGCTTCTTGATCTCGGCCAAGGTGAACTTGCCTTTCATACATTCCCCTTTCATTTCTGTACATTTACTTCGTCCCAACGAGACGAATTGGCAACAAAGGTGATTCGGACGCGATTAACCCAGGCTCTCCTCAATCTTCTGGATGATCTGCTTGGGAGCCTTAAGGACGATGCCCGTGGGGACCTCCATGACACGCTTATCCTTGAAGCGGGAGGTGTCGATCTTGATGTCAATCGCCAAGATGACGGCATCGGCCTCGGCGATCTCCTCGGGCGTGAGCTCATCCTCGACACCGATGGTTCCCTGCGTCTCGACGTGGATCTCATGGCCCAGGGCCTGCGCGGCCTTCACGAGCTTTTCCTTGGCCATATAGGTGTGTGCGATACCGCTGGTGCAGGCGCAGACTCCAACGAGTTTCATGGATTCCCCTTTCCTTCTCGCCTGTCATGCGTCGTTTCATCCGATCGGGCGAAGACGCGATCGGCGGCGCTAATTTCCAACGAAGGAAACGCTTAGTCGTCGTAGTCGTCGGGGCTAGACTCCAAAAGGGCAAGCATCTCGGCGGTGCTGGAAACGGCATGGAGCTTCTCGACAAAGCTCTCATGAGCCAACAACATGGCGACGTGCTGAAGGAGCTTGAGGTGGATAACGTCAGAATCGCTCTCTGTGACGGCGAATAGAATCACAACCGAAACGGGCTCGTCATCCAAGGACTCCCAGGCGAGAGGATTCGCGGATACGCCAATCGCGAGCGACGTGGTGTTCACGCCAGCAGATTTGCCATGGGGAATCGCAACTCCCATGCCAATTCCAGTCTGGCCCTCCCCCTCACGCCACATGACGTCCTTGAGGAACGCTTCCCGGTCGTTCAGCTTGCCCTGCTCGTCAAACAGGTCGGTCAGACGCTCGAGCATCTCCTCCTTCGTAGTGACGTCCATGTCGAGGGCGATGAGCCTCTCGTCAATCACGTTGGAGATGGAGAAATCTGCCATATCCGTTCCTTCCTCACGTGTGTTTCGCGTGTTTCACGTTGTTTCATACTTTATCAATATATGAAACAAAAGACACTTTCTGTGGGATGAACGGTATGATAACGACTGCGAGCGGTCAATCAAGATCCCGTGGGCGCACCTCGTTTTTATATGGGAACCTTTCTGCTCAATCCGTTAGAAACGTATATTTAGCTGGTATTCTTTATGCTTCAACCATAACACTACGGAAATTTATCTCTATAGGTGTTTCATCGTCCGCTTCATTTCGCTTCATTGGTTTAGCTTTCATGAAACACAGGGGACATAAACTTGATTCATAATATAATAAGTTATGAAACATGCTGTTTCAGCAGTTAATCCCTATGAAATAGGAGGATCGAGATGGAAGATAAACTGATAGGAGCCCTCGAAGCCGGCGGGACGAAGATGGTTTGCGCCATCGGTCGTGCCGATGGAACGATCATCGAGTCCGAACAGTTTCCCACAACAAATCCCAAGGAAACCATGGCGCTCGTCTGTTCCTGGTTTAAGATGCGCAAGATTGATGCGCTCGGCATTGGAGCCTTCGGGCCGACAGCGGTCAATCCCAACTCGGAGCGCTATGGTCAGATTCTGGAGACGCCTAAAACCGCATGGCGGTATTTCGACATGCTCGGTGCCCTCAGGCAGGAACTAGACGTCCCCTGCGGCTATGACACCGATGTGAACGTTGCCTGCCTAGGTGAATGCACCTTCGGATGCGCACAGGGCTACGACAACGTCGTCTATCTCACCATCGGCACGGGCGTTGGAGCCGGAGTCATGATCGGAGGTCAGTTGATCCACGGCATGCTGCACCCCGAAGCCGGGCACATCCTCGTCACGCGTGATCCTTCGGACCCGATTGGCGAACATTCCGGCTGCCCCTATCACGACAATTGCCTCGAAGGACTCATCGCCGGCCCGGGCGTCAAGAAGCGCTGGGAAGGAAAACGGGCCAGCGAACTCGCCGAAGACGAGAGCGCGATGGAACTGCTATCTGGCTACCTCGCACAGGCACTCATGACCTACATCCTTTGCTATGCGCCGCAAAAGATCGTCATCGGTGGTGGCGTTGCCGACCACACCCCTATCGTCCAGCTCGCCCGGGTCAAAACCGCAAGGCTCCTCAACGGCTATATCGCAACACCTGAGATCGAGCATATCGACACTTACATCATGAACAACAGCCTCGAGGGAAAGCAAGGCATTATGGGGTGCCTCGCCCTCGGGGCTCGGGCGCTGAGCGCTTAAAGCGGTCGGATATGTAGATATGCGCGAAAAGCGGGCCGATGACCGCTCGGGGTCACCGGCCCGCCTCCCATGCGGCGGCGCGCACCGCCGCCGACCTGCGGCCGCCGCGCCTAGCGCGCCCGGTCGCGGTTGAAATTGATGAGGCAGCCCGCCTTCACGATGGCACGCTCCTCGGGCGTCATGTCGGCCGCGAACAGCTCAATCTGCTCGACCTCGCCGCCCACGCGCACGACCCAGGCGGGAATCGCGTCCAGCGCGCCGTCGAGCGCGGAGCGTATGCCCGGCACATACACGTAGTCGCCGACCTCGAACGCAGGCTCACCCTTCATCTGAAAAGGCACCATGCCCCAGTTCATCACATTGGAGCGGTAGCGCTTGGTGGCATATTCGCGCGTGATGTTCGCCAAACCGCCCAGCACGCGCTGGCAGCTCGCGGCCTGCTCGCGGGCCGAACCGTCGCCGGGCCTGACCGCGTAGATGGTCGAGCCGATCTCCACAGAAGCCGGGTCCCCCGCTCCGGGCGCCCCGGCGGCGTCGAGCGCCTCGAACACGGGCGCCAACCCGGCGGGCACACCGCCCACCAAGCGCGCGGCCTCGAGTTCGGCCACGGCCTTGGCCCGGCCGACGTACTCGGGGTCGCGGCGGCTCAGCGTGAACTCCGCAAGGCCCAGCGGGTTGGAGCGGTACGAACTCGTCTCGCCGGAGGGGATCAGCTCGTCCGTGGTGGTCACGTCGTCCATGATCTTGGACGCGACGCGCAGCAGGATGTTCTCGGCGAGCGGCTCCATCTCGGGCCAGTCCTTGATATTGGGGCCGTACACCAGCTCCCGTCCGCGATCGGGAGCGCCGAACCCCTGGTACACGCGGTGCTCATAGGCGCTCGCGTCAAAGCGGTACTCCACATTCTCGTCCCAGGTGTCCTCGGGCAGGTCGGTCGCCGGGGTGAGGACGCCTCCTGCGGCGGCCGTCGCGGCGATGGAGCGCGCGTCCATGAGGGCCACGCCCGTGAGCTGCCCGGACCCGGGCTTGGAGCCCTCGCGGTTGGGGAAGTTGCGGGTGGTGTGGCGGATGGACAGGCCGTTGTTCGCCGGGGTATCGCCCGCCCCGAAGCACGGCCCGCAGAACGCGGTGCGCACGATCGCGCCCGCGCGCATGAGGTCGAACGCGGCCCCGTTGCTCGCCATCTCGAGGAACACGGGCTGGGAGCTCGGGTACACCGAGAGGGAGAACTCGCCGTTTCCGCAGGTCTTGTCCTTGAGCACGCGCGCCGCCTGCATCACGTTGGAAAAGTTGCCGCCCGAGCAGCCCGCGATGACGCCCTGCTGCACCCGCAACCGCCCATCCGGGCCGATCTTGTCCAGCAGCGACAGCGAGGCCCTCCCGCCGCCCACCTCGGCGGCCTTGAGCTCGACCTCGCGCAGGATGCCCTCGAGGTCGGCGTTGAGATCCTCGATGGGAAAGGCGTTCGAGGGGTGAAACGGCAGGGCGATCATGGGGCGGACGGCGGAGAGGTCGACGCGCACGCACCCATCGTAGTAGGCGACGGGCGCCGGATCGAGCCTGCGATAGTCGGCGGCGCGGCCGTGCTCGGCGAGATAGGAGCGCGTGTCCTCGTCCGTGCGCCAAATGGAGGTGAGGCAGGTCGTCTCGGTGGTCATGACGTCCACGCCGTTGCGGTAGTCCGTCGGCATGCTCGCAACACCGGGACCGACGAACTCCATGACCGCGTTCTTCACGTAGCCGCAATCGAACACGGCGCGGATGATGGCGAGCGCGATGTCATGTGGCCCCACGCCGGGAGCTGGCGCGCCCTCCAGGTACACGGCGACCACGCGGGGGTAGTCCACATCGTAGGTATCGCGCAGCAGCTGCTTGACCAGCTCGCCGCCGCCCTCGCCGATGGCCATGGTGCCCAAGGCGCCGTAGCGGGTGTGGGAATCGGTGCCGAGGATCATCTTGCCGCAACCGGCCTGCATCTCGCGCATGTACTGATGGATGACCGCGATGTGCGGCGGGACGAAGATGCCGCCGTACCTCTTTGCGGCGGACAACCCGAAGACATGGTCGTCCTCGTTGATGGTGCCGCCCACGGCGCACAGGGTGTTGTGGCAGTTGGTGAGCACGTAGGGCACGGGGAACTCCATCATGCCCGAGGCCTTGGCCGTCTGGATGACGCCGACGTACGTGATGTCGTGGCTGGCCAGAGCGTCGAAGCGCAGGCGCAGACGGCCCATGTCGCCGCTCGTGTTGTGCTCGGCCAGGATCCCGTACGCGATGGTCCCCTCGCGCGCGACATCGGGATCGGGGAACTCGTGGGCGTCCTCGACGACCTCGAGGGCGTTCTCCTCGGGGATGATCTTCTCACCGTCCACGAGGTAGATGCCACCGTTGTAGATTCTCACCGGCTCTATCATGCGCTTGAACTCCATCCTGGCCATGCGGCCCACTTCCACGGCTCGCGCGGGTACTTTAGCTTGTTGCAGTATACCCGAGCGTCCGGACCAAAAAGGACCGAGCCCGAAGTTCCCACGGGGGAGGCGGCGCTGCTATCGACCGCCCACCCGCCCCATCAGGTAGATCATGCCGAAGAAGAGAGCGGCCATGGCGAGCAGGCATCCGACCAGCTCGGCGGCGCGCCGCAGCGGGGCGGTCGCCCCGTCCCCCGCCGCCGCCCCATCCGGGCCGTACGGGTCGATCTCATAGGGATTGCGCATGTCCATGTGGGCTCCTCTCCTCGGGAAGCGGTCCGCCGCCGCCCTTCTCTTCGTCCATATCATCGATCATCTGCGCAAACGTCACCATCGATTTGGCTTACAGGCGCCTTGCGCTTTTGTAACACAGCTTGAGAAGCGCTGAAGAGGGGCGCACCCCCTTCGCATCGCGTCCGGATGCGCCCCCTGCGTGCCGCAGTCAGATGCACCCCCTGCGTGCCAGACGGCCGCGCTCCCTTCTCGCCACGGCCGGATGCGTTATAAAATACGAACATTTGTTTGTTTCTATGGTAAGCTTGAGGGTACATCCAACGTGCGGGGGAGGTGAACTGTGAGGCCGATGAACGGATCGAGGCCCGATGCGCGCAAGCTCATCGACGGCATCATGGCGGAGGGCCGCCTGCAAGGCAGCTCCCATTTCTCCGAGCGCGTGTATGCGGGCGAGCCGATTCTCACCACCGGCCGCCAAATGGCGAGCTACCTACCCGAAAGGTATCGTGAGATGAAGGCGATATCGCGCTGGGAGGTCGACGAGGGGACGGGCAGGGGGCGATGGCTCTCCGAGGCCGAGCTGTTCTACCGTCAGGGCATGTTCATGGCGGACTTCGAGGACGATTATCCCCATCCGTGCGCGCTCAACTCGTACTTTCCCACCTACAACGCCATGAGCGACCGCCAGCTGCGCGGATACTTCACCTGGCGAACCGCCGTGCGGCATGGGAGGGTCGAGGAATCCTGCCTTTCGTTCGCCTACGTGTACCTCTACGAGCTCATCTGCGGGATCGGCGTCTCGGACCCCTTGGACGGTTTTGAGAAGCTCGGCTCCTTCTGGCGGGCATATCGGGCTTTCTCCCCCGAAATCGACCGCAACGCGCGCGTGTGGCTGCAGGACTATGTCGTCTACCACGGCCTTGCGCCCAACCTGCTCGAGCCGAGCAAGACGCTCTCCTTCGACCGGGCCCTCGTAACGCTGACGCGTGCCGAGGAACTCGTTCGCGCGCAGGTGGGCGCTCGGGGCCGAGCACGGCGCAAGAGGGGCGCCTCCGCGTTGCCCCTCCCGTGCGATGCCGTCTCGGAGCAGCGGCTCTTCGACGCCATAGACACGCTGTCGACATACCACCTCGCCGGAAGCCGGTTGGCTAAGTCGGAACCCGAGGCGCTGCGCCACGTGTGCTGTGCGGTTTTTGTCCGCATGAGCGAGCATTATATGAAACAGCGCAAGCACGGCCTCACGGAGAGCCTGTTCGGCGCGCAGTTCGAACTCGCCTACACGATGTTCGGTTCCGCAGTGTTCTTCGAACCCCATCGCCATCCGGATGTGGATTACGAACTCGATGAGATCCACCGCTACCGCTGCCGCGGCGGTTCCTGGTCCTGCGAGCGCTACCAGGGGAATCGATCCCGCAACGCCAAGCTCGGGCAGGCCATGCGCGCCACCGACCGGCTGCTACGCGAGGGTCTGGGGTTCGACCACCCGCTCAAGGAGCAGGGAAAGCTGCCCAAATACCTGCTGGGGTTCATCGAGGAGGAGGTCGGCGCCTGGATCGACTGGCGAGCCGCGCACGCGCCGGTCCGCATCGAAGTCGACCTCACGCGGCTCGCGGGCATACGCCGCGCGGCGGCGGATACGCGCGAGGCCCTGCTCATCGACGAGGAGCGCGAGGGT